>CAZLOX010000103.1:0-2677 GCA_964561265.1 uncultured Lachnospiraceae bacterium | reverse complement strand
TATAAACAGATAATCTCCGCTGCTGATATTGTCACATATATATTTGTAGTTGTCCTCGGTCAGGAAACTTTTAGAACTCCGTCCGCTCAGAGCGCAGTTTATAATATTTACATTATCTTTAAAAAGTCTGCCTGCCATTTGTCCCCAGCCTGTGCGCGGATAACGGTTGTTTTTGCCGGAATGGGGATAATTGCAGGCGGTGGAGTCGCCTGCGATAAATATATTTATTCTATTCATTTCGTTCGACATTGCTGTCCTCCTTTATATATTTTTTCACCTGCATACAAGTGTTAAATTCAATCATCAGACCGCACACCCCGAACAGCAGCAGCAGAACGATAAGCATTGACAAAGTGGAGAAAATTGTCATAATTACGGTATTCTGAGCCGTAAAGCCGATTGCGGGGAAGATAAGCATTATAAACAGCACCAATGCAATAGTCATAACGCACCACGGCAGTGATGACAATGCGAACAGCGCCGAATTTTTGTACAGTTTTCCGATAGACAGCTTGTATGTTACCATAAGATGATACAGGAACAGGTGAAGCAGTGTATAGAAAAATGCCAGAACCAGTATGACATATTTCAGGCAGAATATTATGCCCTCAAGTCTGCCGTAGAAGAAATATGCGTAACACATAGCTGTAAAGGCGATAATGTCAATAATCCATATGACAATTGACTGCCGGAAATTGGACTTTATGTGCTGGAAGTATTCGCTTGTCATAAACACCGGTTCGCCCCATACAAAGGAACGCAGTATATATATAAAACCGGCTGTCGCAGGGCCTCCGCCCCAGAAGATGGTAAAGCACAGCGATATAAACAGCCGTATCATTAAATCGGCTGTTATTGAAATTCTCGCGGCGTCCGCTTCCGACAATACTCCGGTCAGAGCGCTGATTTGTTCGGTATTGAAAGCCAGCTTGTTTGAGATCATGCCGGAGAGCAGGAAAACCACAGCAAAAGTCGGAATGAGTGTTGCAATATATAAAAGATTAAGCTGTACTAACTTCCAGAATTTATTGAACAGAATATCATAAAACAAGCGCAGACCTTTTTTCGGCGGCGCGTCCTTTGATATGCCGGGGCCGGGTTTTGAGTAATCTCTGTTGAATATTCCCATAATATCAATACCCTAAATTTTCCGCGACCATTATAACGGTTATTCTTTTCGGGAAATGGAAACATCCGTCCACAATTCCGATGAAGTTGCACATTCTCGGCTGACCTTCGCAGTTTGAGCAATTGCAGCAGTCCTCGGTTGCGCAGGGAGTTTTGTGACGTATGCGCTTGGCGTTAAGCGGAGCGATAGATCTGGCGCGTTTAATGCCGTCCTCCATAGTATCAACAATTTTGTTGACGCCTGCGACGATAATAACCTTTTTAGGGCCGAAAGCAATCTGGCTTGCGCGGTTTCCTACGCAGTCAATATTTACGAGCTGACCTTCTTTAGTGACAGCGTTGGAACTTGCGACCATGTAATCCGCCTTATAGCTGTCGCGGTACACATCAAGCATAGCGGCAACGCTTTCACAGTGAAATCTGTCATAGAAATTGTATCTGCCGCTTTCGATTTCGTCCATAATGCCGGTTTGCTTTAATGTTACCGATCCGCCTACACAGACGCTTGCGCCCTCGGGCATAAGTTCGAGAAAGATTTTCCGCGCCTCTTCGGCGTCCTCAGCATAAATTGCGTTAAAGTTTTTGGAATTTAAAATATCCACCATTTCTTTGGCCTGCAGCCTGTAAGCCCATTTTTGTACATTATCCATAGTATGTATATCCTTTCATTATATTTATATGTATATTATAAATTAAACAGACGGGTTTTACAAGGCAATAATATAATACATCTAAAAAACTGTAGATAAAGACAAAAAAAACATATCAATTTTGCCGGAAATCTGTTATAATATTATGGAATGATTAAATACTACGGAAGGGGATTTGTATGTCGAAAAAGCTAATGTCCACAGCAAAGAAATTATGTGATACAATTATGCTTGATTTCGGAGAAATATTGAGCAAAAAGTGGCAGTATGACGCAGGCTTGTGCCTTAAAGGGTTTGAGGCTGTCTATAAAGAATGCGGAGATAAAGTATATTACGATTATATAAAAACAAGTATGGATTATTTTATTACCGGCGAGGGGACAATAAAAACCTATGACCCGCAGGTGAGAAATATCGACCATATCAATAACGGTAAAAACCTGTTTTATCTTTACCATGAAACAGGTGAGGAAAAATATAGGAAAGCGATAGAACTTTTGGCGAGTCAGTTTGAGATACAGCCGAGAACGCCGTCCGGAACATTCTGGCATAAGCAGATATATCCTAATCAGGTATGGCTTGACGGATTGTTCATGGGAGAACCGTTCAGCGCGCAGTATGCGAAGGAATTTGATCATCCGGAGAAATTTGACGATGTAGTGCTGCAGTTTGTGAATGCTGAGCGTCTTACATATGAGCCGCGGTGCGGACTGTACGCGCACGCCTGTGATGAATCAAAGAAGATATTCTGGGCGGATAAAAATACGGGACGTTCACTGAATGTATGGGGACGTTCGGTAGGCTGGTTCTGCATGGCGCTTCTGGACGCGCTTGACTTTATACCGGAAGAACACAACGGCAGAAAAACGCTTATTGATATATTCAATAAAGCAATATCA
>CAZLOX010000102.1:0-8166 GCA_964561265.1 uncultured Lachnospiraceae bacterium | reverse complement strand
TCCGTTAAAGTAAAGGAACAGACTGCTTTGCAGTCTGTTCCTTTTTTCGGCAGCAAAAAATAAATGTAACATCATACAAGCAGAGTGAATATTATAAATATGTATTTAAAAATACAAAAAAATTAAGGAGGAGCAGAGATGCCGACAGGAACAATAACTTCACAGATTTCAACTTCAAATATGGTCATTCCGCTGCTTGATGCTTATGTATGGATTTCGCAGGGTGATGAGCTTATAAGTTTTCAGGTTACAGATGAAAACGGAAAAACTGAGCCGACAGAACTGGAAACACCGAATAAGGAGGAAAGCCTGTCGCCGGAGAGCGGCGCGCCGGCTTTTGCGGTATGTGACATACATATATATCATCCGCTGTATCAGCCGGCGGTAATCAGAAATGTTCAGGTTTTTGCCGGAATAAACAGCTTACAGGAATTATCTCTTATACCGCTTCCGGAATATTCTCAGGCGGGAGATAATTTAGCTGTGACAAATGTGACAAGACAGAATTTATAGGAGGTGAGCATATGCCCGAAGCATTACCGTATATACCGCAGTACATAACAGTCCATCTCGGAGCGCCGTCCGAATATGCGCAGAATGTGAGAGTGACATTTCCCGATTATATAAAAAATGTCGCGTCAAGCGAAATATATCCCACATGGAATGAAAGCGCGCTGCGTTCCAATATTATAGCGCAGATATCGTACGCTCTCAACCGCGTATACACAAATTTTTACCGTTTGCAGGGATATAATTTTGACATAACCGCAAGCACGGCGTATGACCAGAAATTTATAAACAACAGAAATATATTTTCAAACATATCCTCATTGGTTGATGAGATTTTCAATACATATATAAGACGTATAACTTTTATCGAACCGCTTGCTGCAAAATTCTGCAACGGCACAACGGTGACCTGTGACGGTTTGTCACAGTGGGGGAGTCAGTCATTAGCGGAGGAGGGTTTAAATTCAGTGCAGATACTTCGTTATTATTACGGAGACAATATAGAACTTGTGACAACGTCACAGATAAGAAACATAAGCACACAGTATCCGGGGTATCCGTTAAGCAGAGGCGACAGCAGCAGTTATGTCGGAATAATCCAGAATGAATTAAACCGTATATCGCAGAATTATCCGGCTATTCCGAAAATATATCCTGTGGACGGAATATTCGGGGAAAATATGGAAAATGCTGTCAGAGTTTTTCAGAGTGTATTTAATCTTACGGTAGACGGAATTGTAGGCGAAGCAACATGGAATAAGATGGCATTTCTGTATGTCGGCGTAACCGGATTATCCGAGCTTGAATCGGAGGGAGTGAGGATATACAGAGTATCGCTTAATTATCCGCAGGCAAACACGCGTACCGGAACCACTGACAATACAATCGCACTGCAATATATGCTTAAAGTTATAAGCAGTTTTGATGATTACATTCCGCCGGCAAATCTGACAGGAATATATGACGCCCAGACAAAAGACGCGGTTACCGCGTTTCAGGAGGAATATAATCTGCCGGTGACAGGGACGGCCAACGGCGAAACGTGGGATATGATATACAGGGCATTCATTCCGATTTATGCAGATATTTTCGGTTCACAGGCTCTCTTTCCTGTTTCAACCACACCGTTTGACGGTACAGATTATTCGCTTCGTTCATCGGGCGAGGATGTGCGTATACTTCAGGAGTATATCAACTGTATATTTGAGCATGAGTACGGTATGCGTCCTATAGGAATTACAGGAATATTCGGCAGACAGACCCAGCAGGCGGTCATGCGTTATCAGCGTGAAAATCATCTGCCGGTTACAGGCGTTGTAAATCAGAACACCTACTGCTGTATCGAAACTTCCTACAAAGATACGCTGTCATCCACAACGACAAGACGCCGGCAGTATCCGGGATTTACATTAAAAGAGGGAGATACCGATAATAATATAAGGGGGAATACATATGCCTGAAGATAATTATATATCAAATCCTGTCATGAGTATACAGTCTATTTTAAGAACGGTTTTGTTTTATGATAACGACGACATATCAAGCCTTATTCCGGATGGAATATACGGTCCGGAAACCACAAGAGCGGTTAAAAATTTTCAGGAAAAACATAACTTGGAAAACAGCGGTGTTATTGATTTCAACACATGGAATGTAATAATAGACGAGTACAAACAAACGCTGAAAACATATGCTCCGCCGACAAATGCCGCAATATATCCGTCGGCTGATTTTACAATAAGTCCGAATGAGGAAAATCCGCATTTGTTTGTTATTCAGGCAATGATGAACAATATTGCTGTAAGATATAAAAATATCCCCAAAAACGAACTGAACGGAATACATGACGAAACAAGTGTGAATGCGGTATCGGCGCTGCAGAAAGTATTCGGTATGAACCGCAGCGGTATAATAAACAAGGCTTTCTGGGAGTTTCTTCTGAGATTATACGAGGTTACGGTTACAAGAAATTTTATGCTTGACAATTGATGAAAGAGCATATACAATATAAATAAAAAGAGATAAATGCAAAGGAGAAGACCATGAGTTTTTCAAAAAAATTTTTAATGATAATAACAGTTATATTTATATTGTGTGTGCTGTTCTTTGCATGGGCGAATTACAGGGTTATTTCCATAGGAAGTCAGCATAAAGCCGACATTGAAACTATGAGCGCGGCAGATTGTATAATAGTACCGGGGGCAAAGGTAAACGGAGATACAGTTTCAATCTCGCTCAGAAAACGTCTTGATACCGCCGCAAAGTTATATTTGTCGGGAAAAAGCCGGAAAGTGATAGTTTCAGGTGACCATGGCACAAAGGAATATGATGAAGTTCATGCAATGAAAAACTATCTTATGGAAAATGGCATTGATGAAGAAGATATATTTATGGACCATGCCGGATTTGACACATATGATACGGTATACAGGGCAAAGCATATTTTTCTTGCGCAGAATCCGGTCATAGTTTCGCAGGAAAGCCATGCGGTGCGTGCGGCCTATATTGCCGACAGGATAGGTATGACATGCCAGTATGCGGCGGCTGAAGGATACAGCTTCTATGAAAGTAAATTTCAGATAGTTCGCGAGAGTTTAGCAAGAGTAAAGGCATTTACGCAGTGCGAAATACTTCATTCCAAGTCAAGATATCTTGGTGAAACAATACCTGTATCCGGCAGCGGACTTGCAACGGAAGATTGAGAGCCTATCCGTAAATTGAAAGCAGAACTGCTTTGTTAAACGGATAGGCTTTTGACGGATATTATATGTTTCAGTGTCTGAAGTCTGTTTCATACTTGACAAAATCATTGACTGCGTTTATAATTATTTATATCATAGTAAATAAAATTTATGCGGAAATGAGGTTGTTGTTATGGTGATAGACTTTTATAAAATGGATAAGAACAGACGTGAGGCGGCAGAAGATGTTTATAATTCCCTTAAAGCATTCGAGGAAGAATATCAAAATAATTCTTCCGCGGAAAGTCTTAGTGCTGAAAGAATGAGGCTCACGCAGACCATGGAGAACTTTTTGAACGTTTCTCTTGATGAACAGATTGAGATAAGCAAACTTAGCAACGGTGAATGGCTTTGCACATCTTACAGAATACTTTTTGAAATTGCCGATCCGTTCGTTGCCGGCAATAAATTTGATGATGAATTTTTTAGGCTGATAGATATATGCAGAACAAAAAGTTCTGATACACTTTTTGAGCTTATCAAGTATTCAGTATTTAACCTGAAAAATCAAAGTTTGCAGAAGTATAATTATTTTGTGGAATATTTTGCAAAATATCCTCTATGGGGTACTCTTGAGCCGGAGAAAAATGATTTTGAAACTTTAAAGCGCAGAGCGGTTGTGCTAAAACGTCACAGTTACGATTTTCTGTGGCTTTACCGCAAACTTGCCGACTATCTTTCCAAACGGACGCTTTGTTCGATTCTGTTTAACTGGATGATAATTGATACAAATGAAATTAGATACATCAAATCAATTTTTCCCGATTATTATGAACCTGATATTTTCCCCAATAACAAGGATGATATTTTTGTGGATATAGGCGCATATGTAGGAGATTCAATCATAAATTACATAAAAACTTACGGCGATGATTACAAAAAGATTTACGCTTATGAAATTTCACCGCAAAGCTGTGAGATAATGCGGCAGAATCTTAAAAATCTTCATGATATTGAAATACGCTGCAAGGGTGTAAGCAGTGAAGCGGGGGAATTTTTCATGGCGGCTTCATCGGAGATGTCATCAAACCATCTTTCAGTTTCAGGTGATTCTTCAAGTGAACGGGTGGAAACTGTAGCCCTTGACGAAGATATTCCTGAGGGTTTTACATTCCTGAAAATGGATATAGAGGGCGCAGAGTATGACGCGCTGAGAGGAAGCGAGCAGATAATCCGACGCTGTAAACCAAAGCTTGCCGTCTGTGTTTATCATGGTTATGATGATCTCTGGCGGATTCCGGCGTTGATTGACAGCTATAATTCCGGTTACAGCTTTTATCTTCGTCACAACGGAGGAAATCTTATTCCTACAGAATTTGTGCTGCTGGCGCGGCAGATGTAAATAAATACTTGATAAACAGACCGCGGTATGCTATAATATGTATAGTATACTGCGGTCTGCTTTTTTCTGATCAAACACACGCTGAAATCAGCTTTTACATAGACAATAATTCACACAATGGAAAGGATTGGTTATAATGAATATAACAGCGCACACAAAACATCTCGGAATTTTCGGTTATCCGGTAGAACACAGCTTTTCGCCGGTGATGCACAACTATATTTCCACTCAGCTGGGACTTGATTATGTCTACACCGCATATGAGGTTAAACCGGAGAATATAGAATATGCAGTTAAAGCGGTACGCGCATTGGGAATAAGCGGCGTTAATGTTACCGCTCCGCATAAATTTGCGGTTATGCAGTATCTTGATAAAATAGATTCTCAGGCGGCTTTGTTCGGTTCGGTCAATACCATAGTCAATGACGGAGGCGAACTTATCGGATACAATACAGACGCTGACGGATTTTACGCGGCTCTTAAAAGAAACGGCGCGGATATTATAGGTAAGGACATTATAATATTCGGCGCGGGAGGGGCGACAAAGCCGATAGCGGTTTTGTTTTCTCAGAAAGGCGCGAAAAGCATAACCATAATAAACCGGACAAAAGAAAAAGCCGCCGCAATCGCTGAATATGTGAGAGAAAAAACAGGCTTTGAAATATCGGTGAGTCAAAATCTGCCGGGATATGACATAGCTATAAATACGACCTCCGCCGGTATGGCGCCGCAGGAGGACAAATGTCCGGTTGAAGATTTTTCATTTGCAGATAAAGACACAGTTTTTGTGGGTATGATATATAATCCGGCGCAGACAATTTTTCTGAAACGTGCGGATGATATGGGAGCAAAAACAATAAACGGTCTTGATATGCTTATTTGTCAGGGGCTTATCTCGTATGAACTTTTTACAGGAGCGAAAATAAGCGATGATATTTATGAAAAAATAGTGCATGAGGTGTTCGGAAGATGAAAAATATTGCAATAACAGGATTTATGGCGTCGGGCAAAACAGAAACTTCAAAGGAACTTGCAAAAATATCAGGCTTTAAATTTGTTGATACCGATGATATGATTGTACGGCGCGAGGGAAGAAGTATCAATGAAATATTTGAACGGGACGGAGAAGAATATTTCAGACAAAAAGAATATGAAACAGTGCTTGAAGCCGGAAAAATGCGGAATACTATCATATCGACAGGCGGCGGAGTTGTGCTTTCGGAAGATAATATGAAAGCTTTGAGGGAAAATTCAGTTGTGTTTAATCTTTCGCCCTCGTTTGACGTGATAAAAACGCGTATTGAAGAAGCGGCTAAAACGCGTCCGCTTATGAAGAACAGCAGTATTGAAGAAATACATAATCGGTTCATGGCACGGATTCCGTATTACAGCAACTGTGATTACAAAATAGAGATAGATTTTTCTCACACACCGATTATGATAGCAAAGAAAATCTGGGAAATTTACAGGAGGATATAACAATGGGAGCAATTTTTGGAGCAGCGGGAAACAGTGACAGCTTTTATGCGGAAGGATTTAAAGCGTCGGAGGATATGCCGAAGTGGCTTGCGGAAAGAGGACTTGACGCGTATGAATATCAATGCGGAAACGGAGTAAGAGTGAAACAGCCTACCGCGGAAAAAATAGGACTTAACGCAAAAGAACACAATATAATTATGAGTCTGCACACGCCGTACTATATAAATCTTGCAACACCAGAGGAGGAAAAGCGTGAAAAAAGCATAGATTATATAATGCAGTCACTGAGATGTGCGTCACATATGGGAGCAGAGAGAATTGTAATTCACAGCGGAGCGCTTGGAAAGCTCACGCGCGAAGAAGCTCTTGAATATGCAAAAAAGACGCTTGTTATGGCGAAAGAACGCGCTGATGCTGAAGGATATGCGGACATACATTTATGTATAGAAACAATGGGCAAGATAAATCAGCTCGGAGATTTGCAGGAAGTGATGGAATTGTGCAAATTAAATGACACATTTCTGCCGGTTATTGATTTCGGGCATCTTAACGCGAGAATGCTCGGCGGTTTAAAAGAATATTCGGATTTTGAAAATATATTTGACACGATTGAAAATGAACTCGGTTCGGACAGGCTGAATATTTTTCACAGTCATTTCAGTCATATTGAATACACAAAGGGCGGAGAAAAAAAGCATCTGACCTTTGAAGATAAGGTTTTCGGGCCGTTTTTTGAGCCTGTCGCGGAAATTTGCGCAAAGAAAAATATAGGCCCGACTTTTATATGCGAGTCGGCGGGAACGCAGGCGGAAGATGCCGCGGAAATGAAAAGAATATATATGGAATATAAAACTTGACCGAAAGGAGCGGATAAATATGAGAATGACACGCGAAGCGGATTACGCGCTCAGAATAGTTGCGATGCTGTCAAAAAGAGGAACTCAGATAGACGCGAAACAGATAGCGGAAAAAAATAATATACCATACAGATTTACATTGAAAATACTGCGCAAACTTGTGCAGTATGGAGTGATGAAATCGACAAGAGGGGTAAACGGCGGATATTCGCTTAAAAAAGAACCGTCGCAGATATCCATGAAAGAGGTCATAGAAATATTTGACGGGCCGATAGCGGTAAATCATTGTATAGAAACACCTGAAATATGCGACCACACTATGCTGTGTCCGATAAGACAGAAACTTCTGGAGGCTCAGCAGAAATTTGCGGACGAGCTTTCATTGGTGAATTTTGCTGATATCGCATATGAGATGAATTAGAAAATTTCTTTTCTGAATCAAGTAGTTGCGGAAAATAGAGTACAGTGATAAATCAAAATTGACGGAGGTAATGACATGTCAGTTGAATACAGAAAGTTGGTAGAATCGGATTTAGATATATTTATGGAAATGAGAATGCTTCAATTGCAGGAAGAGGGAGCAGAAGCAACCTTTGATTTAAAGCCATATCTTCAGGATTATTATATAAGACATTTGAATGATAATACTTTTGTTTCATGGCTGGCAATTGATGATGAGAAAATTATAGGTACAAGCGGTATGTCATTTATTGAAAAACCGCCCTATTATGGATGTCCTTCCGGAAAAATTGGTTTGCTGTCAAGTATGTATGTTATTAAGGAATATAGAAGAAGAGGAATAGCTAAGTTTCTGCTTGATAAAGTAGTAAATGAAGCTAAGAACTATGACTGTGCCGCTGTACAGATAACAGCATCCGATATGGGTGTGCTGTTGTATACCGATTACGGATTTAAGAAAAATGACAAATTTATGTACTATATATTAAAAAAATAAACTTTTTTATAAGGAGATTTTATTATGGAACATAAAGGCACGAAATATATGGAAACGGAAAGGCTGATACTGCGTCCTTTTACAATGGAGGACGCGGCATATATGTATAAGAATTGGGCATCTGATGAAGATGTCACAAAATTCCTTACTTGGCCGGCTCATAATGATGTTGCCGTAAGTGAATATGTATTGAAAGAATGGACTGCAAATTATAAAAATAAGTCTTATTATCAGTGGGCAATTATTTTTAAACCGTATTCCGCGGAACAGCCTGTTGGCTCT
>CAZLOX010000101.1:0-8184 GCA_964561265.1 uncultured Lachnospiraceae bacterium | reverse complement strand
GAGAGAAAATGCCGTGGGCTGAGAGCATTTTTGGAAGGAATACAGACTGAATATTCATTTCGGAGCCGCGGCGGTGAAGTTGGATTATGTGTAGCCGCCGACGGAAAAACCCCGTCAGTGTTTTAAAAAGAGCCCGCTGTTTTAAGCGGGAATTTGGGTGGTACCACGGAGAATTGCCGCTTCGTCCCTTATCGGACGGAGCGGTTTTTTGTTAAGAAAGGAATGATGCTGTTTTATGAAACGTCAGTTACAGGAAATCAAAGAAAAGGTGGAAAAAGTGCTCACAGAGGCGGCAGATATGGAAACGCTCGAAAAAATAAGAGTGGAATATCTCGGCAAAAAGGGCAGACTTACCGCCGTGCTTAAAGGAATGGGAAAACTTTCATCTGAGGAAAGACCGGTCATCGGCGCGATGGCTAACGATATACGCGCTTTTCTGGAAAAGGAAATAGATGAAAGAAAATCTGAAATAGCGAAAAAAATGAGGGATATCAAATTAAAAGCCGAAACAATAGACGTGACTATGCCTGGCAAAACCGCGCCTATGGGAAAACTTCATCCGCTTTCACAGGTTATGAATGAAATCAAGGATATATTTATCGGTATGGGATTTGAAATTGCGGAAGGCCCCGATGTGGAGTATGACTATTATAATTTTGAGGCGCTGAATATTCCTAAAAATCATCCCGCGAGAGATACGCAGGACACATTTTATATAGAGGATAATATCGTCCTCCGCACACAGACTTCGCCTATACAGGTTCGCGTGATGGAAAAGCAGAAACCGCCTATCCGCGTTATAGCGCCGGGCAGGGTTTACAGAAGCGACGCCGTTGACGCGACTCACTCGCCGGTATTTCATCAGATAGAGGGCCTTGTTGTTGACAAGGGCATAACAATGGCGGATTTAAAAGGAACTCTTGAAATATTTATAAAAGAGCTTTACGGAAAGGAATCCAAAGTGCGTTTCCGTCCTCACCATTTCCCGTTCACAGAGCCAAGCGCGGAACTGGATGTATCGTGCTTTGTATGCGGCGGAGAGGGATGCCGCGTATGCAAGGGCGAGGGCTGGATTGAGCTGCTCGGCTGCGGTATGGTGCATCCGAAAGTGCTTGCCGGCTGCGGAATCGACCCTGAGGTTTACAGCGGTTTTGCTTTCGGTCTCGGTCTTGAAAGAGTGGCAATGCGCCGTTACGATATCGACGATATGCGCCTGTTCTTTGAAAATGACCTGAGATTTTTGAGGCAGTTTTAAAATGCGTATAATGATTATTGGCTTCTCGGGAGCAGGAAAATCCACATTGGCACGTATTCTGGGTGAACATTTTTCAATAGAGCCGGTTCATCTTGACTCTGTCTACTGGCTGCCCGACTGGAAAGATCGGGAACGGGAGGAAATGAAAAGGATAGTCGGAGATATTATAAAGGAAGAAAACTGGATAATTGACGGGACTTATTCTTATGCCTATCTGAATGAACGCGCGGAAAGGGCTGATATGATAATTTTCCTTGATTTCAACCGCTTTCTGTGCCTGTACCGCGTGATAAAACGCTATTTTATGTACAAAGGGAAAACGCGCCCCGATATGGGAGAGGGATGCAGCGAGAAGCTGGATTTTGAATTTATAAAGTGGGTTTTTTATGAGAGCCGGAAAAGGAAAAAAAGAAAGAAACGTTATGAACTGATCAGAAATGCAGAGAAAAACGGAAAAAAGGTATATATTCTGAAATCGCCGGAAGGCGTCAGAAAATTCTTGAAAGATTTAGGAGTGATGTAAATGAAAGTACCTATGAGTTGGTTCGCGGATTATACCGATATGTCGGGCATAACGGCAAAGCAGTATGCCCATGAGGTTACCATGACGGGATCAAAGGTTGAAAATATAGAAAATCTCGGCGATAGTATAGAAAATGTTGTGACGGGTAAAATTCTGTCGGTAAAACCGCATGAAAATTCGGATCACCTTGTTATTTGTCAGGTTGATCTGGGCGATGAAACGGTGCAGATAGTAACAGGCGCGCCGAATGTAAAAGAGGGACAGATTGTGCCGGTTGCAAAGCATCAGTCGAAACTGCCGGGCGGAGTGACTATAAAGAAGGGCAAACTGCGCGGCGTTGAAAGCTGCGGTATGATGTGTTCGCATGAAGAACTCGGACTCACTGCCGCCGATTTGGGATATGAACCGGAATATGGTATACTGATACTTCCCGAAGATACGGCTGTCGGTATGGATATACGCGATTATTTCGGACTTAACGAGGATGTTATAGAATATGAAATCACATCAAACCGTCCGGATTGTTTCAGCGTTATAGGTCTGGCAAGAGAAACGGCGGTTACTTTCAACAGACCGTTCAATGTAAAAAAGCCTGCTTTCACAGAATCGGGCGACAATATAGAAAATCATCTTTCGGTTGAGGTAAAAGACACCGACAGATGTCTGAGATATGCAGCGAGAATGGTTAAAAACGTTAAAATAGGGCCATCGCCGAAATGGCTTGTTCAGCGTCTTCGCGCCTGCGGAGTGCGTTCGATAAACAATATCGTTGATATAACGAACTATGTTCTTCTTGAATACGGACAGCCGATGCACGCGTTTGATCTGCGTGATTTAGCAGGCGGAAAGATTATCGTAAGGAGAGCGGAGGAAGGCGAGGTTATAAAAACTCTTGACGAGGTGGACAGAAAACTCACGTCCGAAACGCTTGTCATTTCCGATGCGGAAAAGGCAGTCGCAATTGCCGGAGTTATGGGCGGATTTAATTCGGAAATAAAAGACGACACCAGCACTGTTATATTTGAGTGCGCGACATTTGACGCGGTAAGCGTAAGACTTGCGGCGCAGCGCGCCGGACTCCGCACAGAAGCGTCGTCAAGATATGAAAAGGGACTTGATGTGAACAATGTTATTCCGGCTATGGAACGCGCGTGCGAGCTTGTGGAAATGCTCGGCTGCGGTGAGATTGCCTGCGGTATTATTGATGTAAAGGGCAATATTAAGGAACAGAAGGTACATCAGTTCCGTCCGGATAAAATAAACGCGTTTCTGGGAACCGATATATCAAAGGAAGAAATGGCTGATATTCTGACAAGGCTTGAATTTACGGTTGACACCGATGCTATGACGATTATTGCGCCTACATTCCGTCCGGATATAGAGGCTGAGGCTGATATTGCTGAGGAAATTGCGCGTATATACGGTTATGACAAAATTCCGACAACACAGGTATCGGGAGCAGCTCAGGGCAAAAAGACACCGCTTCAGTCGGCGCGTGACAAGGCTATGAATATATTGACGTCGTGCGGACTGAATGAGATATACGCTTACACATTTACAAGTCCGTCCGTATTTGACAAACTGCGTCTGGACGGGGACAGTCCATTGAGAAACTGCGTTAAAATCACAAACCCTCTCGGCGAGGACACATCGGTTATGCGTACAACTACAATTTCAAGTATGCTTGAAAGACTTTCCCATAACTATAATCACAGAAATGAAACAGCCGGATTGTTTGAGATAGACAAGATATATATTCCGAAGGGCGCGTCTGAACTTCCTGACGAGCCGGAAATGATTTCTATAGGAATGTACGGCAGTGGAATTGATTTTTACGATATCAAGGGAGTATGCGAAAAACTTTTTGAGAATATGTATATTGACAGTGTCAGATACAGCGCGGTTAAGACAAATCCGTCATTCCATCCGGGAAGAAGCGCGGAAATTTCGGTTGATGGAAACGTAATTGGAATAGTCGGTGAAATACATCCGGAAGTACTGGAAAACTTTGAGATAGGAACACCGTGCTATGTTGCGCAGATTGATTTTACCGAAATGGTGAAATATATAAACGCGGAACGCAGATATGCCGGACTGCCGAAATTCCCTGCCGTTACGCGTGATATTGCCATGATTATAGACGAAGATGTGCCGGTTGCGGATATAGAGGACGTTATAAAAACATCAGCCGGAAAACTGCTTACCGGAATCAGGCTTTTTGATATATATAAAGGAAAGCAGATACCGGAGGGTAAAAAGAGCGTCGCGTATTCGGTTATATTCAGAGCGTCGGACAGAACTCTTACCGATGAGGAAATAAATAAGATACTGGAAAAAGTGCTTAAAAATCTTGAGGATAAATTACAGGCGCAGTTAAGATAAGAACCGGAAAGGGCTGAATAAAAAGGCCGCATCAAAACGATTTGATGCGGTCTTTTGCATGAAATAAATAAACTTGACAAAATTTTCAGGAACGTGTATAATATAGTCAGTGATAAAAATGAATAAAGCGGCGGCGGCTGTTCCGACACCTTCTTGAAAGGGGGTGCGGCGTATGGTACATAGCGATATAATGAGTACTATAATATTTATAGTTATATTAACAATTGCTATCCGTAGCATAAAAAAATAGTCGCCCCATCTTGCACATGAGGCGACATGGTTAGTTTTAAACTGACCAAAAAAACCAAATTGCGGAATGGTTGTTTCCGCTTTATGAAATAATTATATCACTGAAAGCAAAGCGTGTCAAGCGGATTTTTTAATTTGCTTGATGCGTTTTGTTTTTTTAACAAAATCAAAGGAATTATTGACAGTTTATTTGCATGAAATAATAAACTTGACAAAATTTTCAGGAAAGTGTATAATATATTCAGTGGTAAAATTAAATAAAGCGGCGGTGACTATTCCGACACCTTCCGGAAAGGAGGTGCGGTATATGGTACATAGCGATATAGTAAGTACAATAATATTTATAATTGTAACAACAATTGCTATCCATAGCATAATTAAAAAAAGATAGTCGCCCCGTCTGCAAACGAGGCGACTGTGTTAGCTTTCAAAGCTAACATAAGCGCAATATTTTGCGGAATGGTTGTTTCCGCTTTATAGGTTAATTATATCACTGAAAGCAAAGCGTGTCAAGCGGATTTTTTAATTTGCTTGACGCGTTTTTGTTTTTTATGCGTATGAATTTGAGATTTTGTAATTGCAGGATATTTTCTTCTTGAATAAGTTTATGCAGTGTGATATTATAAATAATATAAAGAATAAAAGGGGATGACTTGTGATGAATAATTACATAAAAGGACTGATAAGCGGACTTTTAGCCGGAACTACTGTGACTGCTGTTACCGCGGCGGCAGGCAGCTTTGACGCGCTGTTTAACGAAGTGCGGATAAATATAGGCGGAATTGACCATGCGCTGTGGGGCGAGAGCATATCGCTTGATGACGGAACTGAAACGCCATACAGTATTTTATACAACGGTACGACATATCTTCCGCTCAGAAAAACCGCCGAACTGCTCGGCAAAAAGGTTTATTGGAACGGAGACAGCAAAACCGTGTCGGTAGTTGACAGCGGCAGCAAAACAACAATTGCTGAAAAGCCGGACAAAAACGGATATATGTGGGAGTATTCTACGGTTGAAACGAAGAACGGCGATTGTTATCTGATGGCTGAGGAGAACAGCCGTGATTTTTCCCGCGCGTATAAGCTTGGAAGCAAAAACATAAGAGTAACAGACAATGAAATTTACTTTTTCAGGGATGTAGGACCGAGTTATACAGGAACACGTGAAATTAGCTGTATAAAGCTGTCATTTGACAATGATGAGAACACGCAGGACGGCATAAAGTTACTCAATGTAGGTTATTTTACAGAGGGCATATTTGACGGAGATTATATATTCTGTCAGACTTATCAGCCGGGTACAGGAGGTCACGGTGAAATAACTGCTTATAATTACGTAAGCAAGACGGAAGATAAATACAAGGTCGGGGTGTGGGAAGCGATTACCGGTATGACATTAGAGCGGAGCGATGAGAGTAAAGCGGTATTAAGTTATAAAAGATATTCTGCATCTCATGGTCTGGCAGGCGGCAGCTTTGATGAAACGATTACCTTTGATAAGACAACGGATACCTTTACCTTCGGAAGAAGATAGGCAGAGAAATGTCTGTAACGTATAAAAAAATGTTTCTTCATCAAATTCTATAATAGTACTTGCAAAAATGAACATTATATTATATAATATTAAGTATAAAATATGAAAAGACAGATTACATAGATTTATTATATTTTAAGGAGTGATTGGAATGCTGAACGGCGTAATAGAGGTGGATGTTGCCGACGACAGAATGGAAGCGTATGTCAGATTTATGGAAGATAAGGAGGACTGGTCTAAAAATGAACCGATAGACTATAACTCCGTTGTTGAAGCGTTAAGACGCAACAGAGTGGTTTTCGGACTGAAAGAAGATGTTATAAGAGAGGCTCTCGTGGAGAATACCTATAAGAAATATTACTGCGTTGCGGAGGGAATAAAACCAATCGACGGCGCAGATGCCCGCATTGAGTATAAACATAATATGGAACAAAGCCTGAAACCGCGGCTTGACAGCGAGGGGAATATCGACTATCTGAATGTGAACAACTATATTTCCGTACAGGAGGGCGATATTATCGCTGTGTATGTTCCGCCGAGAAAGTCGGTTACCGGATGCAATGTGTTCGGAAGAACGGTAAGGGGAAATGACGGGAAAAATATAAGAATACCGCTCGGAAAAAATGTCGGGCTGCTCCGTGACAAAGTGACAATCGCCGCAAAGGTAAGCGGTCTTTTGCAGATACTTGACGGTGCTCTGGCGGTTATGCCTGTTCTTAAAATAAACAGCGATGTTGACGTTGTTACCGGAAATATAAATTTTGCCGGTTCTGTTCAGGTGCGCGGAAATGTATGCGCCGGCATGACCATAAAGGCGAAAGGCTCGGTTGAGATAAACGGCATAATAGAAACAGCCGTTATAGAGGCGGACGGCGATGTGATTATAAACGGCGGAATAAAGGGCATGGATAAGGCGATTATCACCTCCGGCGGAAATATTGTGGCGCGTTATATAGAAAATGCAGTTGTGTCGGCAAAGGGAAATATAACGAGCGATATGATAATTCAGAGCAGGGTAGAGGCTGAAGGAGAAGTGCACGCTACCGGAACAACAGGTGTGATAAGAGGAGGATTTGTAAAGTCGTCAAAGGGAATTATATGCAGGACTTTGGGTTCTGATCAGAATATCGCCACCGATGTTGAGGTCGGAACGCAGTCTGTGAATAAAAGCAATCTGCGCGCGCTGGAAACTAAAATTTCGGCGCTAAAAAGAGAGCTTGACAGAATGAACTCGGTTATAGATTCAGGTCTTCCAGCGATAACAAATGCTCAGGTAAAAGCGCTGGATGAAATACTCGAAAAAAAACCGATGCTTGAAAATGAGCTTATGACAGTTGAAACGGCGTGCGATCAGCTCCGCGAACTGATAGAAACAAATAAAAACGCATCGGTAACGGTTATAGATGACGCATATGTAAAGGTGTCAATAACGATAAACCATATCAAGTATTTTATCAATTCGCCTTATTATGCGACAACATTCTATACTACGGGAAATATAATACGTATGCGTCCCAGCAGGGAAGTGAATAAATAAGCGGCTTCGTTTGTGAGGAGATTTTTTATGGGAGAATATTACATTTTCACTATATTTGTATTTGTTTTGTGCCTTATGCTTATATTTGCAGTGAAACTTCTTATTTTAAAAGGTCCGAAACAGGATACGTCACGGGATGAAAAACTTTTAAAGCTTTATGCTCAGGTTGAGGAAATGATGGAAAGCTTTGAGGAATACGCAGATGATATCAAGGCGGAACTTGAAGATGAAAAAAAGAAAATTCTGCGCGATATCAGAATAGAAACCGATGATATAAAAAGCGGTCATGAATATCAGTCCGCCGCTCCGGTACGGACAGTAAGCGAAAAACCGATTGAACAGTCAGACGGAAAAATTGCTGCCAGAACGGTAAAAAATGCCGCAGATATGTATAAAACGGCAATTATGGAAAAGAAAGCTGCAAATGAAAAGGAAGAAGAGGAGAAAATTGTTCCGGAAGCATTCAGCGAGGTCAAATCAAACGAGGATCTGAGTGTAAACGCCCAGATTGTAAGTATGCACAAAAACGGAATGTCACTTTCAGAAATCGCTAAAAAAATGAATATGAACATATCCGAGATAAATCTGATCATTATGAAAAATCCAAAATAATTTTATGCACTGATTAACGGGACAAATCTGCGCGGCGGCTTTGTTCCGTGTGTTTTTTCGGAAAAAACAATCTTTATTAAATATAAAAT
>CAZLOX010000100.1:5867-8192 GCA_964561265.1 uncultured Lachnospiraceae bacterium | reverse complement strand
ATCGGGACCGGGGGTTACTCCCGAATATATATTCAAGAAATATGTATCAAGATCTATCTGTATTGGAGTATGTTTTTTATATTGGTTTTGATAGCGTTGGCATGCCTTTTGCCAATTTTATGGGTTGCTCTTTCGGGGTTTAAGGATATAAATGAAATGTATTCCATACCGCCTACAATTATTCCGAAAACCTTTCATCCCGAGATTGCGGTGAATGTATGGAAAAATGTTAACATATTCAGCTATTTTAAAAATTCTGTAATACTTATTATGGGATGCTGGGCATTCGACATAGTTGTAAACGGACTTGCGGGCTATGTAATGTCAAGATTAAAGCCTATGGGTTCAAAACTGATTGAAACTCTTGTGTTCTGGTCAATGCTTTTGCCCGGAATAAGTATGGTGCCGCTGTATATGACATTTGTTGATGTACCGTTTATTCACGTCAATCTTATCGGCAGTTACTGGCCGATATGGATTATGGCGGGAGCGAACGCGTTTAATGTGCTGCTGTTCAGAAACTTTTTTAACAGCATACCCATGTCATACATAGAGGCGGCAAGACTTGACGGATGCACCAATGCCGGAATTTTCGGCAGGATCATCCTGCCTCTGTCAAAGCCGATTATCATGGTAGTAAGTATTTTCACCATTACGGGTACATGGGGTAACTTTCTGTGGCCGTATCTTATTCTGGGCAACACTCCGAAAGAGCCTGTGGCGGTAATGCTTTACCGTTTCAATACGGGACTCACGGGACTGATGCAGAATGAATACATGGTTCTTCTGATGATTTCGGTAATTCCGATGATTATTATGTATGCAATATTCTCCAGACAGATTATAGGCGGCATGGATGCCGGAGGAATTAAGGGATGATTAAGAGCATTGAGATGTTTTAAACAAAATATTCATTTGATTTTTATTCCGGATAGTGATAATATTATAAGAAGATAGGATTGATTTCAGTGAAAAAGACAATAGTAAAAAGAAAGGATTGATTTCAGTGAAAAAGATAATAACATGTATGCTTATAATATGTATTGCTGCAGCCGGAACTCTGACGGGATGTAAAAAGGAGAATACTTCGGAACGAAAAGGGATATCGGTCGGAATTTTGAATAACAATACGGTTCCGGCGGAAGAAGGAACATATGAGGACAACCGCTGGACAAGATACATTGATGAGGAATCAGGTGTGGATGTAACATGGGTTCCTATATCGAGAAATGAGACGGTATCTATATACAATATGCTTGCGGCATCAAATGAGCTGCCGGATCTGATTACGGAGTATGACAGACTTTTTTTCAGCTCTCTCATTCAGCGCGGATTACTCATGCCGCTTGATGAGCTGATTGAGAAGTACGCTCCGAATTATAAGGAATATATGGAGGAACATCCGGAGCTTAAGGACTTTGTTACCTATGACGGCAAAACCTATATGCTTACTTCAAAGCGTTCAAGAGATGAAATTCTCAATCATGGCGCATGGATAAGGAAGGACTGGCTGGACAGAATGGGGCTTGAAATGCCGGAAACAGTTGATGAGCTGCTTGACGTGGCAAGGGTTTTCCGCGATAACGACCCCGACGGAAACGGAGTTAATGATACGGTTCCGATAGTGCTTCAGCACTGGTTTGACTCAATGCCGTATTTGTATCAGGCCGGAGGACAATGGTATGACGAAGGCGGAATTCTTAAATTCGGTCATACGCTGGACCGATACGGCGAGGCATACCGCTTTATGAAAACAGCATATGATGAAGGACTTATAGACAGCGAGCTTATAACCGACAAGTACTGGACTTATCAGAAAGAGTTGTGGGAAGAAGGAAAGGCCGGAATATATATCGGCCGCTATACAACAGACTGGAACAGCGGTTTGCTTCAAAACAATATTGACGCAAAACCAGTTCCTCTTGCGGAGCTGAGCACAGAATACGGATTGTGTTCATTCTATAAGGAAACATGCCCGTCTATGTATATAGGCTTCAATAGAAACATGAAAAATCCCGAGGCAGGAATGCAGCTTATAGAATGGATGCTTACCGAAGGATAGTTTACTCTTAAATTCGGAGAAGGCGGCATACATTACAATATGGTCGACGGCATTCCGAAGGGGATAAATTCCGAGAGAAGAGAACAGGAGTGCTACGGTTTTATATATTCAATTATATCTCCGTGGGAGCTTGATCCCAAGTGGTATCCGATTATGGCGGACGATGACCGTATATCCCAGCTGCTTGCGGAAGAAAATATAATGACACTTGAGGAAAATGAACGTGTACCGTTCAGGCGGGATCTTAAGGTTGACCCGATGAT
>CAZLOX010000100.1:3289-5857 GCA_964561265.1 uncultured Lachnospiraceae bacterium | reverse complement strand
GTTGTGGACGTGCTGAATGAATTTCAGCCTCTGCGTGATGAAATCCGGATAAGAATGGTAGTAGGCGGATCGGATTATACCATTGAACAGGGAATGGCCGATATAAGAGCGGCATGGGAAAGTGTCGGAGGACTTGAGGCCGAACGGATTATGAATGAATGGTATCAGAATAACAAGTAGGAGGATTCAGATGCAAAAAAGAGTATTATTCGCAAAGTTCACCGCTGTGAGCATAATGATATTATGCATGGCCGCGGGTATAACAGCAGAGGCATTCGGCGGAGGGTATCCGGTGCATCCGGATACAGCCCCGCAGTTGAAGGAAACGGAAAATTCCAGCATGAATTGCTGGACGCCTTCGGATTCTGACTATGTATTTTCAGTCGCGGGCAAAAAGTTTGTTCTGCTTGATACCGACGACGAAGGTAATTATTTCATTCTGGCGGAGGATGAATACGGGAAATATGCGTATTCAACTGCATATGACAGCAATCAGACGATAGAAACCCGTACAGGAACGGGAGATTTTGTTCCGGGTCCGGCATATGACATGGTGTATGATGACTGGAAGTTTAACACTGAAAATCCGACCAGTATCGGATACTGGCTTAATCATGATTTCTGGTCAGACGGAAACGGAAGTTTCCATCTGCCGGATGTAATTAAAGAGCATGTGATTGAGGCGGATTGGGCGGTTGAGGGCTATAAGCCGATAATCAGCTGGACAGCGTCGAACTATGGCAGTGACGGCAGCCAGCGTGCGCAAGCCTTTGTTGATACCATAAATGAACCGGGGTATACGGTAAGAGGCAAAATTTCGTTATTGTCCTACACAGAGTATAAGCAGTATCAGAATATTATAGGATGGATGTACTGCTCGGTGGGATGGGACGGCTTTATGCTGAGAACCCCTGATGCGCTTATTACCGCGGATAACAGCACAAGGCTCATTTATAAATTCGGAAGCGTACAGGTCAGAAACCGGACATCGGGCGCGGATCAGAGTGCACCGATGCTTATTGTCAACAATGATACGCCGAGTGCAGCGAATTTCTACGTAAGACCGGCAATGTGGCTTGATAAGGATTTCTTTAAGACTGTTGCAATAGACTTGGAAAGTGCAGGGACTATTGTCAAGAATGAAATTGCTGAAAATACTCTTGCGGACTTGTCCGTAATATATTCGGATGAAGAGCTTGAACTGCTCGGATTTGATGTGCAAAATGCGCCGAAGGCGGAAAATCCGTCTGTTGCGGGAACGCCGGCTGAGGGCGCGCTTCTGTATGCAAGATATGATTTTGTGTCGCCGTCAGGCAATGCTGAGGCTGACAGTGGGATTGAATGGTACATTTCCGACTCGGCTGACGGTGAATATACAACGCTCGGGGTAATCGGCGCCGATCTTAAAACAGACGAATCAATGGCCGGAAAATATATTAAATATCGCATTATGCCAAGCGACAATACGGGTGCGGACGGTAAATATTTCTGGAGTGAACCTACCGCGGCGATCAGACATATGGATATTCCAGTTGTAAGCAATACCGGAATTTCCGGCTCCAATATGACGATTACAGTGTTTAATCCTTCTTCGGCGGATAAAACCGTGAAGATTTTAAAATCGGTATACAATTCCGATAATGAGCTTGTATCGGTTAATATAGAGTCGATTGCTGTTGGGGCAGGCGCGGAAACCGCGCAGAATATTGATATATCGGAAAAGAGCGTCGGAAACAGAGTTACCGTTATGGTATGGATTGAAAATTCGCAGCCGATATTCTACAGAAACGTTTAGAGAGAATACCGTACTATATTTGCGGAACAATGCAGAAAGGTTGAGAATATGAAAAAAATAATTATTTGCACATCGTTGGCAATGCTGATTTCCACAAGCGCTCTTGCGGCAGAGGCAGAGACATATGTCAATTATGACACAAGAGAGGTTACCATTTCGGGTACAATTGAGCAGGCTGCATTTAACCGTATGGTGTCTGTTGTTGTGGATGATGATACAAAGCAGTTTTACGTAGACACTGTAGGAACAACCGCAGACGGTTCCTACGAACTGACCTTCCGTATGCCGGTCAGCGCCGAAACGGGAAATTATAATGTTATTGTTGACGCTTTCGGGCTGAACAGTCTGGTGAAGCAGGAGTTTTATTTCGCAAAGCAGTCGGATATTGACAGAGTTCTTAATATAATAAATAATTCAGCTGACGCTTCGTCAATTATCAATGAGATTGAAGCGAATATTGATGTTCTCAATATTCCGCGCAGCTGGTATGGAATGCTTGACCGTGACGGAAAACAGGCTGTAGCAAAGGCATTGTACGATGCAAAACCATACACCGTAATCGGTGACGCAACAACCAAGGCGGTTGCTGAGCTTGCAGTCCAGTCATTCAGATGTGCCGGTTCGGCAGACACAATAGAATCTGCGCTGAGTACATTTGCTGATATATATAATATAAATAAGGATACAGCGCTCTGCTATGAATTGTACAACAGTTTCGGGTACAAAAAAGTAGCAAATGCAATTATGGCTGGGTATGACTGCACAAATACTGA
>CAZLOX010000100.1:0-3279 GCA_964561265.1 uncultured Lachnospiraceae bacterium | reverse complement strand
AAGGATCCCTTGAATATCAAATCGTTAATCAGCGAATACAAAAGCGTGATTCCCTTTTCGATGGCTACATATGACAAATCGGATCTTGATAAAACAGTCACATATTTATATAAAAGCAATTCGTTCAGCACGATGTCTGCGTTCGAGAAAGCAATAAACGCTGCGTATAAGCAGCAGACAGGCAATTCCGGCTCAGGCGGAGGCGGCTCAGGCAGCGGAGGCAGAACAAGCGGAGGCGGAACAGGCGGAGGCTCATCATCGAACCCGGGTGGCCTGCAATTCCACAGGTATCAAATCCGCAGCCAGACAATACACAGTCAAATCCACAGCCGGACGATACACAGTCAAATCCTTCAGAAAGCGGTGTTTTTGATGATCTTGACGGCATGGAATGGGCAAGAGAGGCTATTGAGTATTTAGCGGATAAAAAGATTGTTAACGGAACAGGAGATAACAAATTTGAGCCTGATAGTTCTGTAACACGTGAACAATTTGTAGTTATGATTATGAATGCCTTTAATATGAATGATTCTGAGGCAGTATGTGATTTTGATGATATGCCGTCAACCCATTGGGCATACAAGGCTGTCGCATCCGCATATACTAAAGGTATTATTCTGGGAATAAATGATAAAAAATTCGGAACCGGCAATGAAATTACAAGACAGGAGATGGCGGTCATTGTATATCGCGCCGCAAAAGAAGCCGGATATATATTTGATAGCGCAGATGAACTTAACTTTGTTGATAATGCGGATATTTCAGATTACGCAAAAGAAAGCGTGGCGGCGATGAGCGCGCAGGGAATCATAAACGGTTATCCCGATGCACGGTTTGCTCCCGCGGATACAGCAACACGAGCACAGGCAGCACAGGTTATATATGCTATTATCAAATAAATCAACAATTTCGGAAAGGAAGAAATTAATATGAATAAGAACAGAATTATATCTATGCTCCTTGTTTTTGTTATGATGGCATTGTCGATACCGGCGGTAATGGCGGAAGAAGGTTCAAGTGAAGGTTTGTATGCTGAAGAAGTGGAAATTATGACTGCGCTCGGATTTATGAAAAGTCTGAACTCTGACGATGAAAACGCAGCTGTAACAAAAGGAATGTTTACTGCCGCAGTTGTTGATCTGATGGGTTATAATTTAAGCGGTGTTCCGGTGACGCCGGTGTTTAATGATGTAACAGCATCAACTCCGAATTACGAGAAAATTTGTCTCGCGGCACAGTATGGAATAGTACACGGCAATGACAAACTCAATTTTGAACCTGACGCGTTAATCTCATATACAACTGCACTTGTAATTCTTGAAAATGCCATGGGTTATTATGATTATGCAATGTATCAGGGAGGATATCCGAAAGGATATATTGCGGCGGCTGCAGACATTGGCCTTAACAATGGTCTGTCGGTGAAAACAGACGGGATACTCAATGTCGGTATGTGCGCTAAGCTTATGTTAAACGCCGGCAATATAAATATAATAAATTCAAATCCGTCAAACAATAATAAATCATCTTTCAAAACAGAAGACAGTCTCTTTTGGACAAGACATAAAATTGCTAAAAGCTCAGGTATAGTAACGGCAAACGAATATACATCACTCGATTCATCAAAAGGAATTGGAAGGAACGGTATCAGAATAGGTAATGTAAACGGATTTATTTATTTCTCAAATGAGAGTATTGACTATTTAGGCTATAATGTTACTTTTTATTACCGTGAAGACGATGATGAAAATATCATTCTTTACATGAAGCCTAAAAATACGGAGGTAACGGTTATTGACGCCGATGATGTGGATAGCTTTGAAAATCAGAGAATTACATATAATTCCGGTCAAAGAACAAGAACGAAAACTATTTCAAGAGAGGCGTCGGTAATTTTTAACGGAGTATATACTATCGACTATTCCTTTGAAAACGGCACAAGTATTTTTACGCCGGAATATGGTGAAATAAAACTCATTGATAACAATTCAGACGGAAACGCAGATGTGGTTTCTGTTGTGGCATATGAGAATATAGTTGTATCGGCAGTTGACAAAAGCGATAGTATTGTATACAGCAAATACGACAGCAGTAAAAATATAAATTACAGTTCAGCGGATGACTCATGGATTATTACCGACAGCGAAGGTAATATCATGGGCTTTGATGATTTGCTTGTATGGGATATTGTTTCGGTGGCAAAGAGTAAGGATGGAAGCTTTTTACGTGCGGTCACAAGCCGGAATACATTTGCCGGAACTATTAACGGAATAAGTGATCAGGACGGAAAAGTTCTCATTGATACAGGCAGCGGAGAGTATTATGTTTCAAAAGATTACCTTGCTAACAAGGAGTTGCCGCGAATAGGTACTGCGGTAACTGTTTATCTTGATTATTACGGAAATATTGCGGCTTTTGATACAAAGAGTTCAAACAATGACTATGGTTTTATTATCAGCGCGCATTATAATGAGAATGAAGAAAACGGTTATATTAAATGGATGGATTCGGACGGTGTGGTTTCAACCGTGAAGCTTGCTTCTAAAGTCAGGATTGACGGCGATTCATTCTCGCAGAATGAGTTACAGAATTTGCTGAAACCGGAGGGTGAATCATCATCATATCTGAAATTCAGAGCGGCGGTTGTCAGGCTGAATTCTGATGGGGAAATCAAGTATATTGACACAACAACCAAAGGAAAAAATGAAGACAGAAATACTTTGTATGAGATTAACACCAACTATACAGGCCCGTTCCTGTGGTTCGTAAAGAGTCAGTTAATGGGCAATGGTTCAAATTCGGTTTATATTGACGCATCAACAACTATACTGAAAACACCGTCAGAGGAATTTTCGCGTGATATGGATGATTACGGCATAGGAAGTCTGTCGGAGCTCATTTACGGTACTCAATATTACGTGCATGCTTACAGTACAAATCCGGATTCTATTATTCCGGAGGCGGTTCATATACCTTTAAGCGGCGGCGACTCGTCAAGTATGTCGAGAGATTCGCGTACGTGTATCATAAAAGATGTGTATAAGACGGTGAATAATGACGATGCAGTAACATGGTGTATTGAATATTACAGCGGTACAGAGGAGTATAAGACGTATGTGCAGGAGGGTGTTGACGCGTCACAATATAAGCTTGGTGATATCATTAAGATAACCTTGAACGGACGCGGTGAGATTTCGTACATAAACCATGTATACAGTGTTGATACGTTCAGCTTTTCACCTGATAATATATATGGTACCGGAGGTGATTTCGGCAATG
>CAZLOX010000099.1:4437-8198 GCA_964561265.1 uncultured Lachnospiraceae bacterium | reverse complement strand
ACGCGCAGATTGTAGATTCAATGGCGAGAAAGTTTTATTCGGAAAATCCAAGAGTAGAAATTATATTACAGACAGCGGGAGGATGAAGTTAAAATGGAATTTGAACTGAGAATAGAAAGCGGGATTTTTAAAGAACTCCGCGAGGATTTAAACGAGGTTCTGGCAAAAACACTCGCGGACATGGAAGAAAAGAAAAGCAAAGAAGCGGAGACAACAGTTAAACTGGGTATTGAGCTTGTACATGATATTGCGCCGGATTTCAGCGAACACAGATATATGGCTGACAGTGATGTTGTAAGACCGGTATTTAACAGTAAAATATCGTCGGTTATACAGACAAAGCAGCAGAAAAGCGGAAAAATACGTGAACGCTGTGAGCTTATCTGGGACGCGGAAGAAGGGATTTATAAAATACGTCCGATTGATAACAGACAAACATACTTACTCAACGACGATGACAGCAATGAAGATGATCCAGTAGATGATTATGAATATGAAGAACCGGAGGAATTTTATGCAGGGAAGCAGGGATGATTTACTTCGCAATGCCGAGGGTTATAAAGACCCTACGGCATTCGCCGGAATCAAGGATATTATCAAAGAAGAAAATGAAACTGACGGCAGAGCATCGGCGCTCATCAGCGCGATTAAAGCGATTATCCATATAGGCGGCTTTGAGCTTATCGAGCGGATCAAGATAAGGGATGTCAAGTCGGGAAAGGAGTTCAGATGAAGGAGGAATTAAAGAAAATTATTGAATATTACGGCGCAGTGCTGCAGGCAGGGCTGGCAATGGAAGAGGCGATTTCAAAGATAGCGGAAGAAGTGCCGGATATGCAGATTGCGCTTAAGCAGATGAAAGTTCTTTTTGATATCGAAAATAAAACAGCCCAATTGATGGAAGAAAAGATAAACTGGATTCTTGGAAAGATGGAGGAAATAAGGCAGTCAGAAAGTGAGGGTGTGGGGTAATGGCAAAAGAAGAATTAAAGCCATGTCCGTTCTGCGGAGGTATGGCAGATATACAACACGCTATAGGTTCAACGCTTGTAGTTCGTATAAAATGCAAGGCTTGCGGAGCAAGTACGAGAAATATAAAAACATCTTCAGAGAAGCGTGCAACAAATAAAGCGGTTGCTCTCTGGAATAAGAGGAGGGCTGACAGTGAATAGAGAAATATTATTCCGCGGAAAGCGGATAGATAATGGCAAATGGGTAGAGGGATACTATGTAAAAGCAGAAAAATTAGATCATAGCGGCGATGAACATTTTATCATAGAATATGCGGCTGATGGAAAGACATATGAAGTTATCCCCGAAACGGTTGGAGAGTATACCGGACTAACAGATAAAAACGGTAAGAAGATATTTGAGGATGATGTTGTAACCGGATATTTCGTTCATGAAAACATTACAGGCTATATATTCTATGGCGAAGAAGCTACATTCTATATAGAACGAGGCGGTTTGTATAGTATTGGGTTAAATAATGCTTCAATTTGGCTTGAGGTTATCGGCAATATCCATGATAAATCAAAATGATTGGAGGCATTAAAATGATTGAATTAAAAGTGAAACCGTGCGCCCATGGAGTACTTGCTAAAGCGTCATTGGATATAACAACAAATGAACTTGTGATTTTTGGTAAATACGGTCCGGCGTTGGGATACATTGATTTGGATAATGCTATAAAGCTGCCGCAGCAATATACATCTGCAGAACAAGCCTTGAAGGAGCTTGCAAAAAAAGGGTTTCGTCCTTGCTTGGCAAATGGCAGAAAGGCGTTTTTTCACAGGTGGACAGAGTGCCCTGATATTGTTCCGCCTTCACCTATGGTGGGTGGTGCTCCGGGCGGTGTTATAAAGTCCACGTTCGCTATTGTGGAATACGAGGACGGAACAATTAACAGGTGCTATCCCGAAGAAATAAAATTTTTAGATAGAGAGGATGATGAAAATGAGTAAATACAATACAGATTTAGACTATCCACTTAACCTGATTGCGGCGGTGTTTGAATTGAACTTTGACAATGAGGAGGATTCGGCATTGTTTGATGAATTAAGCCTTATCGATGATGTTAACGGAAGCGTGGAGTATATTTTGCATACGCTTTCGGAGCGTGAACAGAAAATTTTAAAACATCGGTTCGTTGAAAAGCTTACATACGAAGATACCGCTAAAATATATAATGTTACGCGTGAGAGGATAAGACAGGTTGAAATTCGTGCTTTGCGCAAATTAAGACATCCCGACAAAGCGAAATATCTTAAACGCGGTGTAAAAAACATCATTCACCGTGTATCTGAGGATTATTATAAGCAATTCTGCGAACTTGAGAAAAAGTTGATTGAGCTTTGCAAGTTAAATGAAAAAACAGCCGATGAAATAATAAGCGATTATCGTTTTAAAGTGCAGTATAAGTCTGAAAAATTAGATGATTTAGGCTTATCAACACGCTCTTATAATTGCTTGAAAAGAGCCGGTTGCGATACAATTAGAGATATTGCAAAGTTGGGATATGAGGGTTTAACCAAGGTACGTAATTTGGGAAAACTCTGTATGCAGGAGATTATTGATAAGCTTGACGAGTATGGATATAACATGGATAAGCCGGAATCATTGAAAGGAAGATGAAAATGAGTAAATACATAGACGCAGATGTTCTAAGAACGCAAATTCTTGAACACAAGCAGAAAACGCCGTCAGGCTTTGAGCGTCACAATGAAATTGTGCAGATTCTCGGTATTATTGACCGTCAGCCTCCTGCGGATGTGTGCAAGTGCAAAATTGCGGAGTGGATACCTGACGATTATATGTATTATCGCTGTTCTGCTTGCGGGTACGAGCATGACAGTTCTGAATATATAATTACACACTGCCCTAATTGCGGTACATTGATGGAACGAGGATTACGAGGATGACAATTGAAGAAGCAACGGAAATACTGGAGGAAATCAAACATATTATCCCTCCAGAAAACACAGAAAACACGCTTACTAATGAAGGGAGAGAATAAAATGAGTAATTTAATATTCTGCAAATTTTTAAACACAGACGGAAATCCGCGCGGCAGGAACTATACATACAGAACTGATATTGACGTTAATCCGGGCGATTATGTATTGGTAGAGGTTGTGAACAGTTCGTGTTCAGCGGTGCAGAAAAAGGTGGTTGTTACAAAGACGGATGTATCACCGGATGATATTCCGGGATACGAAAGTTTCAAGGACAAAATCAAGACGATCATCGGACTTGCATCTTCTGATGAAAAGCCTGAGAAACCGACCAACAGTGCAGACGAGGATATTCCTGTTGTAAATATGGAAGATTTATAAACAATAAAAAAAGAGAGCATTCCGCTCCCTAAGTGACAACTCTATTATATCATAGAAACTTTATTAAATCAATAATAGATTTAGGAGGAATGCTCAATGATCCCAGCAAAAACGGCAAAGGAATATTTACAGCGGTTACAGTGGATAGATACTGTGATAAATCAGAAAATTCAGGAAGCGGCGCATTTACGGGCAAAGTCTGAAAGTGTGGGGAGTCTTGATTATTCCAGAGAAAAAGTGCAGACAAGCCCGTCCGGAAAATCCCCGTTTTCTGAATTGATTGAACGCGTTATTTCCTTAGAAGAGGAAATCGACTGCGAAATTGATATGTATGAAAAGGAAAAGCACAGAATTATAGGGCAAATCCAGGGATTGGGAAACATAAAACACATAAACATCCTTTATAAGCGTTATGTTGAGTTTAAA
>CAZLOX010000099.1:0-4337 GCA_964561265.1 uncultured Lachnospiraceae bacterium | reverse complement strand
CTGAGTGTTATGACAATAATTCTTGCGGTCACAGCATTCTCGTATTCTCAGTTTTCGGGAATAAAAGCGTCCGTGCTTACTGATGCGGTGCAGATGATATTTATGCTTATTGCAAGCGTTTCCTTTGCTGTATGCGCCTTTTCTTTTACTGGCGGATATGAAACACTGCTGACAGGAATGAACGGGTATACAGGCGAATTTGGAAGTATATTTTCAAGAAACGGTCTTGATGTGTTTCTCGGATTCGGACTTCCGACGGCGATAGGCCTTTTTGCCGGACCTTTCGGCGATCAGAGTTTCTGGCAGAGAGCATTTGCCGTAAATAAAAACAAAATAGGCTCGGCATTTGGTGTCGGAGCGATATTATTCGCCGTTGTGCCGCTGTCTATGGGTATTCTCGGATATATTGCCGCAGGTTCGGGTATGGAAATTACCGATACAAGCATTGTAAACCTTGAACTGATAAGGAGTTTGCTCCCTGACTGGGCGCTGATTCCGTTTTTATTTATGATAATATCGGGACTGCTTTCAACGACCGACAGTAATTTATGTTCGTTTGCCTCGCTGATGTACAGCAGAAGCAAGCAATTCAGCGTGAAATCATCAAAAATTGGTATGCTTGTTATGCTTGCGGCTGCAGTATGTATTGCAAATATTCCGCATTTGACTGTATCGCATTTGTTCTTACTGTACGGAACATTCAGAGCATCGACTATGCTTCCGACAGTAATGACATTAAAAAATGTAAAATTATCGGCAAAAGGTGTCTGCTGCGGAGTTATTCTTTCAATGCTTATAGGAATACCGGTTTTTGCATACGGAACAATAACGGATACAGCAGTGTTAAAAACAGCGGGCAGTCTTATAACTTTACTGTTATCTGGAATTACAGCCTTAGTTATAACAAAAATCATTTCAAAGCGGGAGGTGCAGTATGAAACCTCTTGCTAAAAAACAATTAACATCAAATGATATGTGGATCGAAACGATGCACAGTATTGAGAGCATTGTTTCTGAAAAGGAAATTGAACTTGCCGCGGAAATGGTTATTGAGAAAATGCTTAAAACCACCAAGAACAAAAAAGCAGCTTATGCCTGGAGCGGAGGAAAAGACAGTATAGTGCTCGGGCATATATGCGAAAGAGCCGGTATAACTGACTGTATGATTGGTCTGTGCAGTCTTGAATATCCGGCATTTCAAAAATGGATTTATGAAAACAAGCCTGCAAACTGTGATATTATCATAACAGGGCAGGATATCGAATGGCTTAAAACTCATCTGAATATGCTGTTTCCGCAGGACAGCGGCACAGCGGCAAGATGGTTTTCGGCTGTTCAGCATACGGCTCAGAGAAAATATTTTAAAAATAACAATATCAATATTTTAATTCTCGGACGCAGAAAGGCAGACGGGAATTACACAGGCGGAAAAAATTCAATATATACAGACGGAAAAGGCATTACAAGGTACAGTCCTTTAGCTTCGTGGAAACACGAATATATTTTAGCTTACATTCATTATCACAACCTTCCTATGCCGCCGATATACGGATGGAAAAACGGATATTTGTGCGGTACGCATCCATGGCCGGCGCGTCAGTGGACAGGGTCCATTGAAAACGGCTGGCAAGAGGTGTACGAAATTGACAAAAGCATTGTATATTATGCTACAGAGCATATTGACAGCGCGAAAAGATTCATGGAGGGTTTGAAATGAAGATAGTTAAAATAAAGTTATCCGACCTGAAAAGACCAGAGCAGAATATAAGGATACATTCGGAAAAACAGATACGGGAGTTTGAGAGAAGCGTCAGAATGTTCGGGCAGATAAGACCGATAGTCGCCGATGAAAATAACATTATTTTATGTGGAAACGGTTTGTATGAAGTTCTTCTGAAAATGGGATTTGAAACGGCGGATGTTTATAAAATAAAGGATTTAAGCGAAAATCAGAAAAAGAAACTGATGATAGCCGATAATAAAATATACGGCTTGGGTATAGATGACCTTGAAACCTTCAATGATTTTTTGACGCAGCTTGGGGATGACCTTGATATTCCCGGATTTGATGAAGATATTCTGAAATCAATGACTGCCGAAGCTGAGGCGGTCACTGAAAGAATATCCGAATACGGCATTGTGGATGAGGATGAAATACAGTCTATTAAATCGGCCGGAGAAAGAAAAGAAATTATAACGGAAAAGACGCCGTTTAATGAACCGGAAAATGAAACAGACTCTGCTCCTGAGGAAAGTTATCCGAATCAGACAGAACCGCCTGAACAGTCTGATCCGGAGGAAGAACGGGACTATATAACCTGTCCCGGATGCGGACGCAGAATATGGCTGTAATACGAAATCAGGCTGATATTGACGTTGTAAAAGCCGCTGAAATCAGAATAAAAAATGTTTTCAGAAACGGCCTGCCGGTTTATATGTCTTTTTCAGGCGGAAAAGACAGCCTGTGCATGGCTCAGCTTATTGTAAATCTTATTCAGCGCGGAGAAATAAATCCCGCTCAGCTTACAGTACAGTTCATTGACGAGGAGGCTATTTTCCCTTGCATAGAAGAAACAGTGCGGAAATGGCGAAGTAAGTTTATACTGCTTGGCGCGGCATTTGAATGGTATTGTCTGGAGGTAAAGCATTATAACTGTTTCAATGAACTGACAAATGATGAAACCTTTATTTGTTGGGACCGGTACAAACAGAATGTATGGGTAAGAAAACCGCCGGATTTTGCAATACGCAATCATACTATGCTGCGATCAGGAAAAGATACATACCAAGACTTTTTGCCGAGAGTGTGTTCAGATGGTATTACAATAACAGGAGTAAGAGCGTCGGAATCAGTACAGCGGCTGCAGTATTTGTCTAAAATGAATATAGGCGCAAATAAAATAACAGGACGTAAACAGATTTTCCCTATATATGACTGGCGTGACAAGGATGTGTGGCTGTTTCTGAGGGACAATAAAACGGACATTCCTGATATATATTTGTATCTGTGGCAGTCAGGACATTCAAAAAACCGGCTGAGGGTATCGCAGTTCTTTTCGGTTGATACTGCCGGAAGTCTTGTAAAAATGAACGAGTATTATCCAAATCTTATGGAACGGATAATAAGACGCGAACCTAACGCTTATCTTGCTTCATTATACTGGGACAGTGAAATGTTCGGGCGCAGCAGCAGAAAGCGGAAAGAAACGGAAAAGAATACGGAAAAAGATTACAGAGCTTTATTGATTCATATGTTCGGGCGGTTTGATGAGTTTTTTGATACAGAGCATAAAAGAAAAATAGCAAAAGCCTACCGAAGCTTTTTCCTCAGCGTAAGCGCTATTGCGGACAATGATGACTTCAAAAAGATTTATGAAGGACTGATATCAGGTGACCCGAAGTCTCGTACACTCAGGGCGTTGTATCAGAATGTATATACAAAATATATCAATAACGCAAAGAAAGAGCGGAAGGAGGCGCGTAATAATGCAAAATAAATTATTCGCTCCCCTTTCATCGTTAAAATGGGTGGACAGAAATACACTGAAACCGAATGACTACAATCCAAACAAAGTTTCAAAAGAGAATTTGAAATTATTGGTACAGTCAATTCAGACTAACGGCTGGACACTGCCGATTGTTGTAAGACCCGATATGACTATAATTGACGGCTTTCACAGATGGACAGTCGCAGGACAGGAACCTCTGTACTCTGAACTTGGCGGTATGGTACCGGTGGTTATAGTAGAACACGAGGACGCGGGCGAGGATATATACGGAACGGTAACTCACAACAGAGCAAGAGGAACGCATCTTCTCGAACCGATGAAAGCCATTGTTAAAAGACTTATGGCCGAGGGCAGAAGTATTAAAGAAATCGGTAAGCAGTTGGGAATGAAACCGGAGGAAATATTCAGGCTTTCGGACTTTTCAAAGGAAGATTTTCTGAAACTTATGACAAAGAATGTAACGCAGTACAGCAAAGCGGAGTTCTTCACGAATATATAAAAATCCGAAACAACTCAAAAGCGGGGTGGTGAGAATGTAATGGATAAAAAGGAGCTGGCTTATGAGGACTATAAAAATGGAATGAAATACAAAGATATCGCCGATAAATACGGCGTTTCTCTGAGTACAGTCAAATCATGGGCGGCTCGGTATTGGAAATCGAAAAAAGTTGCAGACAGCAATAAAAAGGTTGCAGCCAATAACAAAAAGGTTGCAAAAAAGGTTGCAAAGAAAACACAGCCGAAATCACGAGGCGCGCCAAAGGGAAACAGAAACGCTGCCGGAAACACCGGCGGCGCTCCTGTTGGCAACACAAACGCATTTAAACA
>CAZLOX010000098.1:688-8209 GCA_964561265.1 uncultured Lachnospiraceae bacterium | reverse complement strand
TGGGATTGCGTGAACGATACGTTGGTATTGGAGAAGAGCGGTGAGGCCGTAGAGAAATACGTTTGGACTGTAGACGGCATCGAGACGGCAGAAACCGGCGAACGCTTTGTATTGACGGATGCCGATGTGAAAGAGGTGCGGGTATATGCACAGGCAGCAAACGGCTGTTTGTCCGATACGGTGACCATAGCTACGCAACTGGGCATCATTCCGGATGTACAGATGTCGGAAGTGGCGTTTGTCAGCTATCCGGATAGCACCCACATCATCCGCATCAAGCAGACAGACGGTTTGACGGATGAGCATTACGACTTTACGTGGACTTCCCTGCCGGATGACAAGATTAACGGCTCGCGGAGCGGATTGTCCGTACTTACCACGCCGATGGAGGAAGACGTGAAGTATACGTTCGTGGCAACGAGCAAAAACAATCCGGTTTGCCAGGCAACGGATACGGTTTGGGGATATATGATTCCGAAAGCGGCAGAGGTAGGCATCGATAAGGATGAGAATACCGGTGACCTGTATCTGTCTTGGAATAAAGAGGAATTGGGATTGGCGGATTCTGTGCGGATTATGGAGGTGAAATGGGACGGATATGCGGTAGAATCCTCTTACGAGCCGTTGACAATGGCAGCAGGTGAGGCAGAACAATACGTCATCAATACGTCAAATGATACGCTGGAATTCTTCTACATCAACGCCAGCCGGTATATTCCGGAATTGGGTAGAAGCTATTACTCGCAGAGTAGTGATACGGTGGGATATATGAAGCAGTGGTTGAATCCAAAATCTTCAAAGACGACAGCAAATAATATGATTGCCTATCCTTTTGCAATGAAAAATATTGTAACTCATAAAGAGTTTGCGGAATATATAGGTAAAGGAAGTAATGGAAAATTATTGGTTACAACAATTGGTACAAGAGTTTTTGTAGATCAAGCATGGAATGTGGCAACATATGTAGCAGCTACTGACAAGTGGACTGGAAAGTCATTTGATATGGAGATTGGTAAGGTATACTCTGTTGTTTTGGACAAAACTGCACCTACGGTTGAGTTATTATTATTTGGTCAGTTACCTAATAAATTCAGTTATGATTTTCTTGTGAAACCAACGAATAAGACTACTGCTAATAATTATATGCTGATGCCTTTATCTTTATATGGAGTAAATAAACGACAAATGTTAGGAGATTTTATACCTAATCTAAATGTAGTTGGAGTTTATAATTTTGCGAACCAAGCTTGGTCAGTTGCGACTTATATCTCGACAACCAATAAATGGACGCCTGTAATGAATTCTGATAATATTTTGCTTTGGTCTTGGTTACCAGTTCAGATAGTAGTAAAGGATGCAGTATTAAATTGGACAAAATGAATATGAAGAAGTATCTTATATTATTCTTGTTTTGTTTTCTTGCCATTGTATTGAATGGACAGGTTCATAATGGAGGTCAAGGAAAGGCTCCAGAAGGTGCATCTGGTGTTTTTCGTGTATTAATAAATGGAAAGAATGGCGGAGGAGAACTTGGAGATTGGACATTTTATCTTTATTTTAGTAATGTGTCCCAGCATACTACGATAGAAGCTATGATAGCAGCGAATCCGGCTTTTGCAGCTATGTTTCAATCTATGTTAGTTCAAAATGATGCTTCTATAGGAAATGTTGATAAAGATGGAAATTCAACTACTGAGGGGTTACTATCGGATATTACCATTGATGATAGTGATGGAGATGTATATGTAAATATAAATTTTTCAGATTTTAGTGGAACGGTAACTTTGGATCCAAGTGCGTTTGATCTTGAGATAACAGTAACAAATACTAAGTATGGTATTTCTAAAACAGAAAAGTATCCTGCTGGTACATATGATATTTCTGGAGGGTTAATGGGAACTTTAGATATAGAGTGTCCTGAATGTCCAGGGGAAGATTCTGGTCCAACTTTGAAGGTAAATCCGATTATTGCCGGTTGTTGGTCAAACGGAGGGACTTTTGATTTGACGGAGGCGGTAACCAACAAATCACCGGAAACGGCAACTGTCGAATATTATACCGATGTGGCTGGTTCGGCAAAAATAGTAGATCCGACCAAGGTGCAGATGAACACGATTTCCAATCCGTCTACTCCGACTCAGACAAAAACGTACTATGCTCGGGCTATTGATGGTTCTGATCAGTCAGATATTCAGGAGATAGAAGTGACGTTTTATCAGAAGCCGGAAGTATCGTTGGTTTTAAGCAGTGGAAAGACGATGGTTTGTTACAATGAGTCGATTACGCTGCAGGCAAAGAATGAGAATGGTTTCACCATAGGGCAATATCAATTTGCCAGAGCTTATGATTCCTCGACGCCAACAATCTTGAAGACAAGTTCTCAGGATACTTGCATTAGAAATGTGACAGCGGCGACAACTTATTACGTGTATGCCACTTCCGGTCAAACTGTGGGTAGTTGTAAGGATACAACAAGTGTGGATGTGACGGTTGCGCCGACGATTGCGGGTGATGACGTGACGATTGCTGTAACGGATGAAAAGACGGCGATTTGTAAGGGAGATAAAGTGGAATTGAGTGTTGCTGTGGACAAAAACAAGTATTCAGGTTCGATTACCTACAAATGGAGTACAGGAGCAACTTCAGAAAATATTACGGTTCAGCCAGAAACGACGACGTCTTACGACGTGCAGGTCACGCTGAACAGCTGTACTTCTGACCTTAGTGTCGCTTCTCAAATTATTACCGTAAAAGAGTTGCCAACCTTTAGTCCTGTGAATCCGGAGGCGGTTTGTAGCGGCGTGTCCAATACGGTGAACATCACCCAGAGCGGAACGGGTAATGATTATAAATATTACAGCAATGAGGGGGCGACGAATGCCGTGGCTGATCCGACAAAGGTGGCAGCCGGGGATTATTGGGTGACCCTGACTGAAAACGGGTGTACCTCCGAGCCGCAAAAGGTGACGGCTACGGTGAATCCTTCGCCGACGCCCACTATTTTGGTGAATGGAGCTGAGGCAAAAGGCGATTTGTGTGCGGGAACGGAAATCACGTTGACGGCAAGTGGTGCGGATGGATGTTCCTATGCGTGGTCGAATGATGCGACTGGAACTGCAGCGCAGTCAAAAGTGACTATCAAAGAGGGTGCCAATAATTTCGAATTGACGGTGACGAGTACCGCAAATAAATGTCCGGGAACAGCAAAGGCGCTAGCGATTACCGGTTTGAAACTGCCGACGGTGACGATTGCCGATGTTGAGGACGTATGTGCCAACGCCGAGGTGACCCTTGAGGCGACTCCGGTGTGGAGTACGAGCGAAGGAGCAAGCGGAGAATGGACAAAAGGAGAAGAAAAGTTGACGACATCCCTTTCGGACGGCAAATTGGTGGCAACCACACAGGTGTCCGGCGGAAAGAATACGTACAAGATCAATTTGACCGACGGAAACGGCTGTAAGGCAACAGGAACCGTAGATGTGACGGGAAAGGTATTGACATTGGGTGGTTTGAGCATTACTCCGATGAGCGTGAAAGTCGGCAACAAAGTGACGGCACAGGTTTCGGCAACTTGGACTTCGGCAAGTGGAACCAATGTGCCTATCAATGCTAGTGCCTATACCCGTGTTTGGAAGCGGATTGCTGCGGATGCGGAAACGGTGCTGAGCGGTACGGATGTAAATATAGATGATTATCCGAATATTGACGGAACGCGTTACAAGGTGGTAGCCGAGAAGGAGGGATGCCGGGACAGTATAACCAGTAATGCGTTGACGGTGGAAACCGAGCCGTTTGACTTCGGCAATCCGAACGAGGCAATTGCCAGTGTGGGAAAGCGTTTCGATGTATGTTACGGGGAAGACCTCAGCACCAATCCGGTGAAATGGTATGTGACCGTACAGGGCGGTTCCAAGGAGTATACTTACACTTGGAAGTTCCCGTCATCGATAATGGCTACGGCAAATGACGATACGTTGACGATAACGGCTATTGATTACGAGAATTTTGGTTCAACTCAGCAGATTACGGTGGAGGTCAGCGACGGCACGCAGAAGATAGATGCTAACCGGTATTTCGGTGTTCGTCCGATTCCGCAAATCACGATTAATGAAAAGAATGGCGGAGCCATTGTACCGGCTTGTAAGGAAGTGGCTTTGACATTGAAGGCTGAAATACAAGGTGGCGGAGGTTCTTTCGTGTGGGGTACCGGTAGTACGGATGCAAGCATTTCGGTTTCGACGGCAACTGTCGGTACATCGATCTATCGGGTGACGGCTACGTATGGCGATTGTTCGAATACGGACTCCGTGAAAGTGCAGGTAAATGAGTTACCGACCGTTTCCTTGCTTGCCCAGGTGGGTGGAGAGTCGGTAGAGACGGTTTGTCCGGGTACGGAAATCACCTTGGTGGCTGCGGTGGATGGCGTGGATTCACCTTCGTTCAAATGGATACAGGGCGCAAGTAGCCTGAGCGGGGCACAGCCGACCATTACGGTGAATAGCAAAACGACCTACGGGGTAGAATATACGGATGCGACGACCTCTTGTTCGGCGACGACTTCTGCAACAGTGGATGTGTTTGGCAAAATCACGTTGGGAAGCGAGGCATCTCCTGCTTCACAAGTATGTCCTGGAACAGAAGTAACCATTACGATAACGGGCGGAGATGCGGATACTTACGCTTGGACCTCTTCGAATACGACAGAAGATATGACTGCCGTGAAAGGGGCAACGTATGCTGTTAAGCCGGTCAGCAGAACGACTTATACCATAAACGGTCAGGACGAACACGGTTGTGTGGCGAATCCGGCAACCATTACGCTTGATGTTCGGGAAGCGCCGACCTTGCAATTGGCAAAGAGCGTATTGCATGGCTGCGAGGGATTGAGTGTTGATTTGAGTAATGCGGTAAGCAATTTGGGTAGTGCGACATTGAGAGTGAGGAATGCGGCAGGCGATGTATTAAGCGGAACAACTGTGACGGCTGCTGGAACTTACACCATTTATATCGACGGCGGTTCTTGCTTTTCCAATGAGGAAACAGTGGAAGTTCAGTTCCACGCCCTGCCGACGGTAACCTTGGCTGCAAACAGCTCGGCGGTTTGTCTTGGGGATGCGATTACCTTGACGGCAAGTGGCGAGGGAACCGATTTGACATACACCCCGAACCAGAGTTGGACGAATACCCCGAAGAGCGCGGGTTCAGAACCCTATGAAGTGACCGTGAAAGATACCTATGGATGTACCGCTAAGGCGAGCACGAGCGTGACCGTGAAGCCGCTGCCTGAAGTGACGATCTCAAATCCGGGTACGGTTTGCGCGGGTGCGGAGGTGACCTTGCTGGCTTCTGGGGCTGATACGTATAAATGGTCTGGTGGCGCGACAAACGGAACAGGAGAAACCTATAAGGTGGTGCCGTCGGGATCAATGAATACTTTTACCGTCGAGGGTACCAAGGACGGATGTACCGCCGAGTCTGTTTCAAGGACGTTGACCGTCCAGGAGGCTCCGGTTCTGGCAAATGCGAAAACCATGGAGGATTGTATAGGAAAGTCGATGAATTTGCCGGACGCATTCGAAGCCAATTCTGCCTATACATTGACATTCTTCAATAAGGACAAAGTGCGTTTGACCGTGACCAACATTGCGGCGCTGACGGAGGGGGATACCTTGTTCTATGCGAAAGCCACGTCGAAGCAAGCGAGTTGTGAGAGCGACTACGTGCCTATCCGGGTAACGCCCAAGCCTTTGCCGCAGTTCTCTATTGACGGAGAGCATGCCATCTGCCAGGGCGAGGAAACGCAGTTGACAGTGGTGGGCGACAATGCTACATACGCCTGGGCTCCGGCAGGAAAAGACGGTGCCAATAGCGGTGCGCAGATGACGGTAAATCCGACGACGAACACGGAATACACCATTACGGCTACGGGACAGAATGCCTGTAAGGCGGAGATGAAGTGGTCGGTAGCCGTAAACCCGTTGCCGACCTTGAACTGGGAAACCGAGGAAACGGCTTTGATTGCGGGACAGACGAAAGAGTGGTTTGTCACTGCCTCTGATTCGTACACATACGAATGGAAGCACAACGGAGTGGTGGATGAAACTTATACCGCTAATTCTTATTCTTTGACCGGTGTGGAAGATGTGGAAGTATTGGTGGTGAAAGTGACGGATGAGAACGGTTGTTCCGTTGAGTCGGAAAAATCCATCACGGTAACCAAACTGGATGAACTGACCATCGCCATTGAATCCGATCTGGCAGAGGGTGCGGAACTCTGTATAGGAAATATCGCACATTTGCAAGTGGTGACCACCAAAGGAGCGTTGACTTCGGAGGCTACCTATGAATGGTCTCCTGCGGACGGTCTTGATGCGACGGATGTGGCCAATCCGGTGTTTACGGCTACGGCTGCCGGAACGCAAACTTATACGGTGACGGTGACGGAACAGGGCGAGTCCTTCACGGCAACTATTGATTTGCCTGTCAAGAATGCCAAGGCTCCGGAAATCGTTTGGGATCCTTTGAATCCGGAATCTTTCAAAATGGGTGAGGCCTTTGCCATGAAGGTCACTGTTGTTCCCCCAGGTAGTCAGTCCGGGGCTACGTGGACGTGGTTGAAGCCGGAAAATGGATTGAATTTGCCCCAATACAGTGTACAGACGCCGAATAAAAATGCTTATGACTTTGCTGTTGTTATGACGGATGCGAATGGATGCCGGACGACGGATACGTTGACGACTCGTATTACTATGGGTGGAGTTGATGCCATTGAAATCAAGGCGGAGGACGTGAACGCTTGTACTTCTGACGGAACTGCGGTATTGTCTGTAGAGAAAACGGCGGGTCCCGATAGGGTGTCTTATGCCTGGAAAGCAGACGGCCATTCCCTTTCGCTGAAAGATGCGGATACGCCCGAGGCAACGGTGGACATTGCCGGAGCTCCGAAAGGAGATTACGATTTTACCATTACGCTTACGGATCTCGACAACCCGACCAATAAGGTGGAGCAAACCGTGACCCTGTACATAAAAGCGGGACCGACCGTGGAGTTGTCAGACCGTTGCGTGGCACTTCATAAAGATTCAGTATTTGTGTTAAATGTTGCAAATGCGGGAGATTATGATTATTTTTGGCAGGAGAGTTTGTACGGCACCGGCTGGGAAAATCCGACAGACAAGGGTGCCGGACAGAATACGGAAGTGAGAATGGGAGATCGGGATATGCGTTATATATTGACTGCGAAAGACATAGATGGTGGATGCGAGGCCAGTGATACGGCAATGATATACCGTATCCCCGATGCACCTGTCGTGGAAATCGATACCAACACCAACCACTTGGACATTAAACTTGCCTGGGGTAGCGTGAACAATAATGACGGTTACACCGTCTGGAGTCGCAAGTGGGATCCCTATTGCCTGACCTCCGCAGACGGCGGTGTCTATGCGGAAGCCGACAGAACGCTCGAGGAAGAATGGGCGGTACCCGATATGGACACGCTTGAATTCTTCTACGTGACTG
>CAZLOX010000098.1:0-678 GCA_964561265.1 uncultured Lachnospiraceae bacterium | reverse complement strand
CTGCCGACAAGAACGTCTGCGGCAAGACCTACTACTCATCAACCAGCGATACGGTGGGGTATTATCTGTATGAAATACAACGTAATGAAGAAGAAGGTGCGTCTTCTTTTGACTGGTATCCTTTGTATTTTGATATGACTGAATACGGACTTGTTACAACGGAAGATTTTTTGAACCGTAATTTGGATCTACTTAGTTCTATAACGGCTTGGGAATACGAAATACAGAACTGGATGGCTGCTACGACATATTACGATCCGCGTGAAGACGGATTTGATGAGCCGATAGAATTTTATGACGTATTTGATTTGCCTTATAACTCGGTTATTCGAATAGAAGTAGAGAAATCTGGACATCTATTACAGTTCGGGAAATTGCCTGCTCCTATTAATTTTGAATTTAGTGGTGCTGAAACAGGAAGTTCTAAATTCTCTTTTGCTTTTGTGCAACCTTGGCGAAATGATTTGCAGGAATCCTCAGATATTATTATGGATTCGTCTACAAAAATAAGTACGGTCATTTCTTGGAACCGAGATACTCAATTGCTGAATACTGCAACAAGTTATTACGATCCGCGTGAAGACGGATTTGATGAACCAATAGAATTTTATGACGTATTTCCTTTAAAAGTTCTATTGCCGATAAGAATTGAAAATTCACAGACGGTAGATATAAATT
>CAZLOX010000097.1:0-8209 GCA_964561265.1 uncultured Lachnospiraceae bacterium | reverse complement strand
TATCTTGGCGGTACTTCCGCTAATTGCTATATTTATAATCTGGCAGTACAAAAAGGAGGAAACAGAGTATTCCATTATACAAGCTATTATTGAGGAACTTCCAGATTATCAGAATGAGATTGAAAGCTGGGGATACCAGGTATCCGTACTGCCGAAAATGACCGAGGAGCCGGATAACGCAGGACTTATGCGTTTTTATTGGGAAACTGTCGGCCCTGTTTTGATATTAGAAGATCAGGATGGCGGAATGTACTGCTTTTACTATGGTTTTGACCAATATATCAGCGTGAGAACTTACAAAGCAAATATGATGTTGTTTCCGGCCAGTCAATACGCTGAGAAAGAGTATGAGGATGTCCTGAAAACAGTCCGCCTGCAAATCTGCAAAAGAAACATAAAGCAGGGGCCCCTTTTTGAAAATACGGCGGATGTGGACTCCAAAGACCGCTATGATGTGTCTGTCTTGATTGAAATAACGGCGGAGTCTTTGGTGGGCGGAGGCGAAGTATCTGTCTTTGGCGGTGGCTTTTTTGAAACGAACTACTGCAGCAATAATTTTGAAGAATGTCGCTTGTGGAATGGAATCGACCCCACAAGCGCAAACAGCTATTCCGATCATAATATCAAACAGGAATACAGCGCAGTGCAGTTACTGGAATATTACAGGCAGGGACTGGAATTGCAGAACCGACTTGTAGAACTGTATCACGAAAGGCAGGATGAAGATGGCAGATAAAATAAAAGCAAGAATATGTTTTGCCAGCCTTATATGTGTGATGGTGTTACTGCTTACTTCATGCGATTTTCACATTATGTCCAACCGGGAAGTGGAAGAATATCTGGAGAAACGGTACGACAAGGAATTTACGGTACTTTCATCTGAATCCGTTACTGATGATTATTATGACGATGATGTATGGAGGGTAAAGGCGTATATAGTGTCACCAAAAGATGATCCTGATACTTGCTTTTATGCATATAACATAGTGGAAGGGGAAAGCTTTGGAGTTCCCGGTTTTCGGAACTCGTTGAGAGACACATATTCTGTTGATATTTTCGCCAAGGCATTTGAAATACGGGCGGCAGATACGGACGTGGAATATACATTCAGCTATAGTTACCCGATCAAGTCATCGTCTGTTTACTATTCTTTTCTGCGCATAAAAATCGAACAAGTTACTCCCGAAAATTTAGAAACGGTGTGTACGCTGTTATCCCAAGCCTACGCCGATACCTTTGAGATAATTCAAGATATACCCTCCTATATGGATATTATGCTCACATATAGGGACTCTGCATGGCCGGAAGATCAATCTTGTTCCATATGGATTGGTAGCTATGAATTATCGAGTAAGCTTGATACAAATACAAGTGCCGATGCTATTGAAGAATATATTTTGAGTGAGGCAAGCTGGTACGAAGAAAAGTACATTCAAGCACAGTAACAGCCGGGGAGAGTTTGTTCTCCAGAAGGTGTTTATGATGGACTTTATTGTATCCCAGTGAAATAAATATGGAGGAGTGTTATTATGAGCATAAGTGATAGAGAAGATGCTAACAGAAAAAGACTATTGGGCATTATCCAACAGATTCCAAACGGTGTGCCGGATGGATGGAAAAAAGAAACTTTTGCTGTTGGAGGTTTGATGTATATAGGTTTTTCCAATGTATGCTCCGAGAAATTGATTGTTATTTCAACACAAGGTCAGAGTGTCATAAATTGTGAGACAGGTAAAAAAACATATTGCGAGGAGAATTACGATGAAGATAATTTAATCGTCCTCGCTGAAGAATTGGGTGACGAAGTTGTACCAATCGCCGGGGATGGCGGCGGCGGTTTACGGCGTTATTCCAAAGATGGAAATTCATTGGCCCTGGCGGCCCCCTTTTGGCCAGTAGAAAAAATTATATTTATGCCAAATTTTATTTCCTATTTTCAAAATCCAGAGAAATGCACAATTATCTTTGAGGACTATGAAATTAAGGCATTTGGATTTAGCAAGTGTGGAAATTACATGGCCGCTTGCAATTCACACACATTGGACATTTTCAAAAAGATGTGAATACACAAATAAGTTTACGCTCCTGCGTTGGGGGGCTATTACACCCCGACTTTTCCAACGGATTGGACTATAAGGTCAATATGTTCTTTGATTTTTACTTTTCGTAGATTGTCCACTTTTTTGCTCCCACCCAATCCAAGGAGTGGTGTATATCCAAAACATTCATCAAATTGAAGCTGCCCCAATCTATTTGTTGCTGCTTCATACTCAGCAAGATCAAAAAATCTTGTATCAAAAGCACCGTCAGCTAAATCGCCCCAAAAGAAATTAAAGCCAGCGGCAATACCCTCAAATGTGCCGTCTTTATATTTGATAATCCGAATATATCTGCCTTTTTCCCAAGTCACAATATCGGCAAACGCTGTAACAAAGATGGGGATAGCGGTACTGCTCAGGCCATAACTGTCATCAAGTAAAGGTTTATATTCATCTGGATTTATAATTTTCAGATAGCCGTCCATTAAACTGCCAAATCCATATTTTTGCCAGACATTCACTAAGTCCTGCGGCAATATGGAACTGTACTTAATGCACAACTCATGCTCCGCATCCCGCTCTTTTTCAAAACCATCAAATAGCATGATAACCCTCCAGCCAGTAAGCTTTGTGATTTTATAAGTATATCATATTGCCGTAGACATTGCCATATGTGCTTCACAAAATGTCTCTACTTCAGTAGGGTCATTTTTCATGAAAGAGTGCCTATGACCAATACCCCAGCAAGCAAACCGACACCCCACACGCCGTCCAGACTGCGTGACCGAAGTACATATGGGCAATACCGTCCTCACCGTTTTCGGCCACTTCAAACAACACACCGCCGCCGACAAAATAGCAAAAGTCCTGGAGACCGAGAGCCGCTGCCAGCAGCACCCCGGCCCCTGATCCGCTGGCGGCACTTCCCCGATAAGCCTCAGGGCTCTGAAGCGCTTTTGCGAGATACGCTTCTTGTCAAAATGAAGCAGCGCCTCAAAGTCATCATTCATTTTGTAGCCGGGTGAAAACCGCAACTCTCATCTTGGCCCAATGTGGCAATACCTTTTCCATCACACCATCGAAAACAATATGGTTCAGAGAAACCGCCGACAGGACGCTCCTGCCGGCGGTCTTTTTATTCTCCCGCGTTTTTCTTTTTACGGTTCGGGAAATAGTCCTCCATCCACTGTGTATACTCCTCCACGGTGAGTTTCCCAGCTTCGCAGTCATCCCGCAGACGCATGGCTTTATACCGCCATTTTTTGAACTCATCCTCCTTGATCTGCCGCACCTTCTTGCGGGCGGCGTAGCGGCGGTAGTATCGGTCGTACACGCCAAAGGCGGGACGGTCCGCGGCCTTTTCCTTGAAGTTCTCCTGCGCCGCCAGCTCCCGGCAAGTCCGGTTGCACCATTCCTCCACGCGGTCACAGTACCGGGGGTTGAAGTTTCCCTTTATGATGAAATATCTCCCGCACCGCTGGCACTTGCGGAACCGCACATCGCTCTCCAGCAGCTTGGTGAATTCCAGCTCCAGAATCTGATCCAGGCGGCTGAACTCATAGCCCACCCGGAGATAGCGCGGGATCGTGAGCAGCATACTCACCTTCTGCGGATCGGCATGGTAGTGTTCCGCGAACTCAATCAGTTCATCGGTAATTGGGAACTGTCTCTGCAGCCGCTGGCACACATCGTCTAACGACATCCCGTAGGGCATCGTCTTGCCAACAACCATCATCCGAGAGAACGAAAGGCTCTCTGTCCGTTCAAAGCTGATGGAAAGTCCATGAAGCTGCCGGTAGAGATGGAACCGTTCCGCGGGACACCGTTCCCCCAGCAGATTTGGATGGAACGTCTCATCAAAGCAGAACTCCAGCAGTTCCAAATACTCCTTCTGCAATTCGCAGAGGTACGCGTAATAGTGTTCTACGGCTTTGTGTCGGTCAGCACCTTCGGTAAAAACAGGCGGGCACACCATGGTGTACAGCGACTGGATCATGATCTCTTTGATAAACGGTATCGTATTTTGGTAGCGGTAGTACTGCTCCACGATCTCCTGCGTCTGGTCATAGACCTTCTCTGTGCTGGGCGCAGCATTGGCTTCTCTGCCGTACGCAGCGTCCAGCCATCGAATATAATCCAAAACCATTTTGGTGGGCGAGTCGAAGTCCGCGTAGATAAAGTCCAGCAGACCCTCACCGTATTTCAAATGGACATCCGTGCCGCTGAGCACGTTGTTCATCGGAACGTTCCGCGGCGCTATACCAAACGTCTTTGTAAGCTGGTCGCTCTTGATGAGATCCTCAAATGGGAAATAGCTGACGCGGTAGCGCTTGTCCAGCCGCGACACGTCCTCCTCGTTGTCCTGCCACTCCTCCTCTGTACCATCCTCGTCCAGACCGAGAAATTCCCCTCCACTACGTTCCTCTCGTGCCGATTCATACTCTTCAACAAGCTCGTCCATCCAGAGACTCTCTTTTTTGCCGTCCACCTGGATGTCCAGCGTCCTGCGCTCTGGGTCGAATCTGGCGCGGTTGTTGAAGTACTCAAAGTCGATGAATTCGTTCCCCCGGCGGCGGAGCTGATACTGCTCCTGCTCAGTCGGCACATACTCTGAATAGTCTTTCTGCATGCCATCCACCCCTCTGTTTTAGAGAATCCAAATCGCCCAGAAAATCTACGATTTACATCACTTCAAAGAACATTCTACAAAGCCCTTGTAAAGCTGTCAAGGGTCTGTTAGAATCGGGAAAACTGAAAGGGGGACGATTGGAGTGAAAACCTCAAGCTACAAAAGCTACGACGAGCTGCCGCTGTTCCTCAATGCGGAGCTGGTGGCGAAGGTGCTGGGCGTATCGCCATCCAGCGGTTACGAACTGATGCACGAAGCAGATTTCCCGGTGCTCAAAGTCGGCAGCCGGATGGTGGTACCCAAGGAGAAGTTCGTGGAGTGGGTGGAGCGGCATACAAACGGGGGTGGCGGAAGTTGAACGCATGGCAAAAGCACAGCAGCCCCGAAAGCTGTTTCCTCTTGCCCCACGAAGTGTTTGAACTCGGCCTGGAGCAGGGCACACTGCTGGTGTATGTCTATCTGGTGTATCACAAGAGTTTGAAACACAGCCCAACCAAGTTGAGCTACGCTGCCGTCAGCAAAGCGATTGGTCTGTGCGAGAAAACGGTGCAGCGGCATCTGCGCACGCTGTCCAACGCTGGGCTGATTCAGATAGCAGGTCACGGCAGCAGCTTTTCCTACTCGCTGTGTCCCATCTGGAATATGGTGCAGGAGCGCCGCAGCAAGGATCCGTTTTCGGAGTGCGAAGGAGGCCGGTCAGCATGAAACAGGAGTGGCTCACCGGCGAGGTGTTCAACGCCGTCTTCCCTCTGCCCAATGAGGTGTTCCAGCTTGGCCTCAAGGCTGGCGACCTGCTGGTATACATCTACCTCCAGTACCAAAAAGGGGTGAGGAGCGGTCAATGCTGGCCAAGCTATGCCACCATCGGTAAGGCGGTGGGGATGAGCAGAAAAACCGTACAAGAGCACATCGGCGCACTGGTGGACAAAGGTCTCATCCAAACTGAGGAAACTACCATCCGCCGGAAGAATGGGTTCGTCTACAACGGAAGTCTGCTCTACACGCTCAAGCCGATCCAGCAGGTGATGCGGGAGCGTGAGAAGGAATTTCTGGCAGAACTGAAGTTGGAGGAAGCCCAGCGCAAATGGGCTCAGCGGCAGGACACTGCCATGGTGAAGGCGTGACAGCCCCTGTTTCGCGTTGTAAGGCCGTTTGTGCCCATCCTGTGAGCTGGGTGGCATCCGTACACCTTCGAAGGACTGAAACGCGGTGTCGCCCGCCTTGTGGCCCGCTGTTGGCAAGCCAGCAAAGGAGGCCCTGGATTGCAACGCTCAAAGCGGACAAATCTACCACGCTGTAATCAGTAAGGGCACCTTGGGACCCAGCGCCAGGGCAGCCCAGAGGGCCGATAAGGGCAACCCAGAAGGGCCGATTTTAACGGCGCCAACCGGGGGCCCCCATCGAAGCCCAGCGGAGCGGGTTCGATGGGGAGAGGAGGAGCGGCGGAACGAGCGAGCTTTCGGCCCACAGGGCCGGAAGCGAGGGATATGAAGCCCGCGACGACGACAAGCAGGAGAAAGCCCCGACGCTTTTCCGCGCCGGAGCATCCACTTCTGCCCGCAGTGCGGGCAGTTTCCAAGGTCAGCCGCTGGCGCTTTTGTGAGCGGCGAAAAATGCGGTTGACGCTGTTTCAACGCAGAAGGGCAAAAAGGGCCGCAGTTTGCGGCTTTGCCCTGACGCTAATTCAACAAAAGGAGGATTTTCCAACATGAAAGGCGAAAAAGACCGTCACACGGTCTGGATAAAGCCGGAGACATGGGACATGGTGGAGAGCCACTACCGTGGAGACAACTGCTCCGTCAAAAATGAGTACATCGAGAAGGCCATCCGCTTCTACACCGGCTACCTGGATGCGGCGGGAGCGGACGAGTATCTGCCGCGTGTTCTTTCCGACGTGCTGGAGGGCAAGCTGGGCGCGCTGGGCAGCCGAATCGGGCGGCTGCTGTTCAAGCTGGCAGTGGAGCAAGATTTGATTGCCAACATCCTGGCGACCCTGGGGGAGTACAATCTGGATGCTATGGAGCACACCCGTGGGCAGTGTATCCAGAGGGTAAAGCAAACCAACGGAGTGATCAAATTTGAAGATATGCTCTGCAACCAACAGAGGTTAGACTGACGTGGTCGGGCTGATTCAAAAGAGCGGTTTCATCAAGCCGGGGAAAGCGGCAGGGTACATTGAGTACATCGCCACCCGCGACGGAGTGGAGAAAATTGGTTCAGATGCCAGATATCAACTCGGCAAACTCTATCTCACCAGCGATGATGCTCCGAAGGATACCACCAAAGCGTTGGAATATCTCACCGAGGCCGCCGAGCAGAGCAATTCACAGGCACAGTACATCCTGGGCAAGCTGTATCTGCTGGGCAATGAAGTGGAGCAGAACAAGGGAGCGGCTGTTCAGTGGCTAACGCTGGCGGCTGCCCAGGATAACGAATACGCACAATTTTTCCTGGATCACATGAAGCAGGATCGTGATCCATCTGTCCTGATCTGCGCCACCCGGCTCCTCTGCCATATGGCGCAGATCATCCGGGATACACCACCGCCAGCGCCGCCAACCGGCCTGGTCATTGACCGCAAACGGTTCCAGCAGCTCATGGAAAAGAAAATCGCTATGGGCCACAAGCCGGATGACCATGAGGAGCAAGGATACGTCGGCCCTGCCATGTGATCGCACCCAGAATTTGCGTCGCCGAAAACAAAGAAAGGGGGCAGTTGCGCACTGTGTAATATGCTTCGTTTACGCCGCTGTTTTTCTCCATGATGCAGCTCTAAATGTTCTGGACTTCTTCCTAATTTTTTGGCATTGTTGTCGCTTGCCAAAGCACATAAAAATGAAGGGAGAAGTCATCATGAGCAGAAAAAGAGAAGTAATCTTTATGGGGATCGGAATTCTGGCCGGGCTCGCACTGAGTGGCCCAGCCGCCCAAGCGGCAGACTACCTCACCGCCATACCCAGCACGCAGACATTCTACATCAACGGCCAGCAAGCACCTCTCACCGCCTACCTCATCGGCGGGAGCAACTACATCCGACTCCGGGATATCGGCAGGGCGGTAGATTTCGGCGTAACCTATGACGCGGCCACCAACAGCGTCTACATCGACCCCAACGCCCACTATCAAGAGGAGGTGACCCCCCCTGCACAGACCACAGTCTTTTCCTCTGCCGATATCACGGAAGAAAGTGTCCAGGTCGTCTTGGAACAGCTGAAGCAGACCTACCCCACCGGGACAGTCTTCCCTACCCCGTACCGCTCCACCAGCAACGGCCCCTATAGCAGGGGCATCCACTGTTCCGGCTGGGCAACGCTGTGCTCCGACACCGCCTTCGGTAACCTCCCATGGCGGCGGATAGATCGTCCAAGCTGGGATCAGCTCCGGCCTGGGGATGTCGTGGAGTATAAAAATGAGGAGTCATACCACGCAGTGGTGGTGATTCGCAAAAACGCGGAGTACATCGTTGTTACCGAAAGCAGTACCAATAACAAGACCTGCTGGGGTGGGCAATACTTCCGCTGGTGGTTGGAGGAACAGCCCC
>CAZLOX010000096.1:0-8270 GCA_964561265.1 uncultured Lachnospiraceae bacterium | reverse complement strand
CTTAATCAGGACGCGCTCGGCATTCAGGCAAAGAGAATTTACAGTTCAATTCTGACATCTGATCCAGATAAAACTTACACTGAAAACAACAACCGCGTAGATATTCTGGCAAAACCGCTTGCTGACGGAGATGTGGCGCTGTCATTCATCAATGTCAGCCAGACTGCTGATTCAAAGACATATTCTGTAAGAGTGAACGATATTATATCGTTTATCGGCGATAAGATGGTTGACAAAGATGATTTTGAAAATGCGGGCGTTTATAACGTAACGGATTTGTGGACAAATGAAACTTCAACTAATGCGGACGGCGTTTTCAAGGTTGATGGTCTTGAAGGATGCGGAAATGTAACGATAAGAATTTCACCGCTGGAAGGCGGCGGAGATGCAAAAAAGCGTGTTTTGAAATCTGAAATAGACACGGCGGAGGGACTGCTTGCGGCAAAGACTGCAATAAAGAGCGCAAACGATGCGCTTGCAGAGATGATTAACTCCGCAAAAGCTGTTTATGATAATGAATCGGCAGCGGAGGATGATGTGACGGAGGCTTACAAATCGCTTGTGAACGCAGAAGAAAAATTTGAACAGGCATATAAAAACTATGATCTTTTAGGAGATGCGATAACTGCCGCTGAGTCGGTATTCGCAAATTCTGATAAGTATATTGATGACGAGGCATGGACAGAATTTGCAGATGCGCTTGATACAGCACGCACAGAGTATAAAAATCCGGAGTCGGCAGAGAATATTTTGGCGGTATTGAACAGACTTAATTCGGCAAAAGCGGAGATTAACTGGAAACCGTCTGCCGCATACGGCCCCAAGGCATGGTATATGTTTGATGATATGAGTGCGCAGACAGTGAAGGATGTGTCGGGCAACGGCAATGACGCGCAGCTTGTAAATTCCGGCGCAAAAATTTCGAAGGACGGCATACTGAGCCTGAATGCCAATAATGAAAATAACGGATATATGCAGATGCCGTCCGATATTCTGTCAGGTGCGAAGGAGTTCACATTTGCGGCATGGGTTAAAATCGGCGAACAGCGTAAATGGGCGAGATTGTTTGATTTCGGCGTGTCAAGTACGGAAGGCTATATGTTTGCGGCTCCGCTGAATGATTCAAATGCTTTCGGGTTTGCTATGACTGCCACAAATAATAAAGCTGAGGAGAAATTTACGGCAGAATCGCCCTCAGTGGGTGAATGGGTTCATATCGTGGTTGCACAGTCGGGATCAACAGTAACCGTATATTATAACGGCAAGTCTGTTTCTTCATCAACAATAGGTCTTACTCCGGCTGACTGTGTTAAGGAAAGTGCAAACTATTATATAGGAAAATCACAGTTTGCCTCCGACGCGTATCTTAAGGCAGAACTTAAGGATATGAGAATATATGATAAAGCTCTTACAGAAGAACAGATCAAGTCAATAGCGAATAATACCGCCGGAGAGTGCAGTGTTGATGTAAGTGCTGACAGCAATGTTAATTTTAATGTTTCAAATATGACTGAGGAGACGAAACTATTGCAGATGTTTGCGGCAAAATATGCCGGGGACGGCAGTCTTGAACGCGTGTTTGCAAAGACGGAAACTGTAAATCCTTTTTCAAATGTGAAAGTAAGTTCTGATTTTGATTTCGGAGATGAAGAAACCTCAGTAAGGGCATTTGTATGGGATGAAAATAATTCGCCTGTTACAGACGCGCAGGATTTGATTCTGAATGAGAAGATAAAAGTGCAGTGGAGTATAATTCGTCCGGACAGCAGTAATTATGCTGTAAATTCAGACACAAGTATTACTGTAAATACTCAGTACGGCGATTTATGGGGCAAGGCAAATGATAAGGGCAATGTACAGAATATGTATTTTATAGATGTGCCGGAGAACAGCCGTGATGAATTTACAGCAGAAGTAAAGGTGAAATTCAAGCCTGATGAAGATTATCAGAGAGCCGCGCTTATTGCGTATGCCGGCGATGGTGATCAGGTGACTGTAATGCGCAGATATCACAGCAGCTATAACGGCAATGTATTTATGACAACAATGAATACAGCCGGAAAAGCGGGAGCGGAAAAAGTATATACAGCTGATACATATGAAAAGGAGTGTATACTGAAACTTACAAAATCCGGATCAACCTTCAACGGTTATTTCAGCGTGGACAACGGCGCGACATGGAATGAGCTTGAAACAAGAACACAGGCAAATATTGCTGATGCCGAAACAATAAAGATAGGATTTTATGCGTCAAACGGAGAATATGAGGCAAGTTCTGTTCCGGTTATGTTTGAGAATTTTACCTTTAATGGTGAAACTATATATTTTAGAAATATTAAGTAACTTGACAGTTATCAAAACATAATATAAAATAAAAATATGAGTTATTCAGAAAAATACATAGCAGAACAGAGGATAATGAAATTGAAGAATGTAATAAAAACAGCAGCGGCATTAGTTGCCGCGGCAGGTATTTCAATGAGCAGTATGTCAGCCGGATACAGCGCGGCATATTTTTCCGATACAGAAACGCACTGGGCGAGGGAATATATAGATAAAGCTGCTGAACTTGGATTGACAGATGGGATGGATGACGGATTGTTTCATCCAGATGACACTATAACAAATGCGCAGTTTGTAACAATGATTATGAGAAGCCGTTACGGAACAATGGAGCCTGTTGATGAGAAGTGGTATTCGGGTTATATGGATTACGCATTGAAAAACCTGATAATAACCGATATGGAAACGGCAAACGCGGATTTGCCGATTACACGGCAGTCAACGGCGAGGATTGTACATGAAATGGCGGATAAGGCTTATAATGAGCCGGATGAAGATAACTGGACCGCGGCGGAGGCGCTTGCGGATTTATATGACTGTAACAGCTGTGTTATGCACATAGCTCAGGTCTATGTCAAGGGTATAATGAGAGGACGCGGTGACGGGTTATTTCATTTTACCGATACTCTGACCAGAGCGGAGGCGGTTACTGTGATTATTCGTCTTATAGAACCGGAATTGCGTACACCGCCGCGGCAGAAAGAGGACAGCGAAATATTGATAACGGCTGAAAAAGCGTTTGAAATGATGGAAAAAGGCGCGGTGCTTATGGATGTGCGCGCGGCAAGTGATTATGCCGAGGGACATATTAAGGGCAGTATTTCCATGCCTATTGATAACATTACGGCAGACCCGCGGACGGCTTTTGCTGATCTTGACCCCGAAGGCATAATTATAGTATACTGCCGGAGAGGAACAAACAGCCGGAGAGCCGCGGCTATACTCGGTGAGGCAGGTTATACAAATGTGTATAATCTTGGCGGAATTGAGGATGGGGAGTATGAACTTATAACGGAGTAATAAAACACGAGGAGGAATATAGAATGAAGAAGAAAGTAATATCAGCTGTATTGACTGCTGTAATAGCGCTCAATATAGCCGCTGCGGCGGTGCCGCTGACAGCGATGGCGGAAGGCGGGATTGACAATTGGCCGAACGCATCAAGCGTAAGAATTGACTCCGATACTGATATCGGAGAGTACAAGGTGTTTGACGGAAACACAGCGGCATCAGCTCCAAAAACTGAGGCTTTTGACTACGGAAATTATATCCGCGTTGAATTTGACATGATGATTCCGAGCAAAAAAGCTGACGGCACAACAGACAACACAATAGGCGGAGGAAATACCGGCGGTATCGCTCTTATGGAGGGAGATACGGCTGCTGTGGTTATCGGCTATCGCGGCAGCGGAAGCGGAACACCGGATAATATTTTATCAAAGGGCGGTTCAGGAAATGATTACGTCAACGCGCTTGGCGGCACAAAGGCTACCGCGTATAAGGACCGCTGGATGCACTATGTTGTTATTGCAGATACAGAAGCCAAAAAAGGTGATTTATATATGATTGATTACCAGAATGGAACTGTATATTCGCATGAGGGAAGATTGGACGGATATATGTCCGCAGTTTCAAAAATAACAAATATCGGCGTTGTTTCTGATTCGGGATACAGTATAGCTGTGGCAAATTTATCGGTATCACAGCCGGCAGTATCGAAAATGATAATCAGCGCGGAAGATAACCTGACAACTCAGTATCTTCCGGGAGAGGGCAACACATCGACTATTCAATACAGCGCAGACGCAGAATATACACTTACCTACAACAAGGGCGGAAATACGGTTAAAACAGATACATCGGTTATATTAAAGAATGCTCCGATTACATATGCGATAGAAGATGAAAGCGGAACTGAAATAGAAGCGGAAAGCATGAGCATTTCGGATGACGGTTTATTGTCTGTTGAATATAATGCCGTGCCGGGCAATTATTTTATAACGGCATCCAGCGGAGGAGTGACAGAAAAGATGGTTCTTGCAATAAAAGCATCAGCTCCGGCAAGTGAAGTGCAGGTATCGGGTAAAAATGAAGCGCTTACAGGTGAAAGCATAAATCTGAAAGCAATTCCAATTGCCGATACAGGAGCAGTTCTTCCGGATAAAGCGATGACATGGGAATTTGTCGGAGAGGACCTTGGCTGCAGTGTTGAGAACGGAGTTTTCACAGCCGGAGAAACAAGCGGTAAAGTTACCGTTAAGGCTGCAAGTGTGGAAAACGGAGTTTCAGGCGAAATAAATATATATGTAAGAACAGCCGAGCAGATTGAGAATGCAAATGTAAGCTTGGAAGGAGTTATATTATCGGACGGAAAACTCACATTCAGCGATGATAATGCTGTATACGGATTGGCGTTGAAAGTAAAGGAAGATATTCCGTCTGCAAAGGCTGTTGTAAGTTCATTCAGAAATAACGGCGTATGCGTTGAAAGCAAGGAATTTGACTTAACGGCACTGAATAAGGGTGTGTATTCTGTGGAAACGCCGGTTACACTGCAAAAGGCAGATTATGTGCGCGCATATGTTGTTGCCGGTGATGAGGTTCTTACAGGCGCACAGGCAGATATAACAAGCGGAATGTATAAAGGCACGCCTATGGTTGCCGATTGGGTTACCGGTAAAAACAGCGGTCTTGGAATGGGTGCTGGTGTGCTGACGCCAAGCGGCGCACCGGCAGGTATTGATCCGGCATTGGTTGATACCTATTCCTCACAGGCAGCTTATACGGAAGAGAATTATGACGCGGTAATAAGCGAAAATGTCACTACAAACAATATGCTCTGGTATAAGACCGGCGCATGGAGCAATAAAAACACAGCTACAATCTATGCTATGCACGGCGAGGACTGGGAACAGCAGGCTCTTCCGATCGGTAACGGTTATATGGGCGCGATGCTGTTCGGAATGCCGGCGAAGGATCATATCCAGTTCAATGAAGAAACTTTCTGGGGCGCGGGTTACAGAGGTGTGCAGAACGAGGTAAACACGACATATAATAATACAAGCATGAGCGAGGGTATAAACGGATATATGAATGCCGGAAATATTTTTGTTGACTTTGGTCTGGAGAAAAACAGCACTGTGAAAAATTATTACAGAGATCTTAATCTTGACGAATCTGTTGCCCATGTTCAGTATGAGTATGATAAGGTTAAATATAAGAGAGAATATTTCGCAAGCTATCCTAACGAGGTAATCGTTATGAGATATACCGCCGATAAGGCAGGCGCACTTAACTTTACGGTAAATCCGGTATCGGCGCATCCGGGCGAAATAAGCGTAAACAACGGAGAGATTACCATAGTCGGTAAACTGAAGGATTCGGAGCCGTATGCCAGCGGCGGAAACGCGTCATGGAATCAGGAATCTGACCTTGAATACTGCACAAAAGTAAAGGTTATTTCAAACGGTGATGACGGTGTAATAACCGATGAATACGGCAAAGTAAAAGTTGAAAACGCAAGCGATATATATATTATCGTTGCGGCGGCGACAGATTATGATCCTGAACGCTTTGTTCTTGACAGCAACGGAAACGCAGATTCAAACATAGTACAGTACAAGCATGAAAAAGGCGTTGAATACGCAATTGAAAAATCGTCGGGAAGACTGAATAACGCGGCGGCTCTTTCATATGACGAGCTCAAGCGGATTCATACAGAGGATTACAGGGCGCAGTTTGATACAGTTGAATTTAAACTTACAGACACAGTTTCAAAAACGCCTACAAACGAATTGCAGGCATCATACAACAATGTAATAGGCACAACTACAAACTCAGACGGCACAACAAGCGTTTCGTATGACAAGTCATCATATAACGCACTTGACCGTCATCTTGAAGAACTGCATTATAATTATGCAAGATATATGATGATTTCATCATCAAGATCGACAACAATGCCGGCAAACTTACAGGGAAAATGGTGTCAGTCGGTATCGGAGATATGGGGTTCATGCTATTGTATCAATATAAATATGGAGATGAATTACTGGTTCGCAGGCGGAGCTAATCTGACCGACAGCGCGAAGTCACTTATCAAGTGGTTTAACTCACAGATTCCGGCAGGAAAAATCACAGCAAAGAACTATTACAAGGTAACTCCGAAGAGTTATAGTTTTGACGGAAATAAAATAACATTTACAAATTCTGCAGATGATGCGGATGATGTATTCATCATGCACACAAAGCAGGCGATTACAGGTACAACTGACCTTACGGGCGGAACAAGTATCCAGTCGGCCGGAAATACGGCATGGCTTATGTATAATTTGTGGGATATATATCAAACCACAGGCGATGAACAGCTTCTGGCAGACGAAATATATCCGATTATGCGTAAAGCGGCGAACTTCTATACACAGTATATGTATACAAATCTGAGAAAAACGACAAATGACAAGACAGCATATCCTGACGGTTATTATTATACAACATGGTCGGGACGTTCACCGGAGCAGGGGCCGACACAGGAAGGTATCAAGTATGACCTGCAGCTTGTTGCGGGAATGTATGATTACACAATCGCAGCTGCTGAAACACTCGGCTTTGACGCTGACAAGGTTGCGGCCTGGAAAGAAATCAGAAATCATATGGAAAATCCGGTGGAACTTGGCGATGACGGTCAGATTAAGGAATGGGCGCAGGAAACAACATACAATACCGATGCAAGCGGAAAAGCATTGGGCGATCCGGCGCACAGACATATTTCTCATCTTGTGGGATTATATCCTGGAAATCTTATAAACCGCGATACTCCGGAACTTCTGGAGGGCGCAAAGATTGTTCTGACAAAGCGCGGCGATGATGCTACAGGCTGGTCGTGTTCAAATAAATTCCTCTTGTGGGCAAGAACTCTTGAAGGCGATAAAGCTCTTGAATTGTTCCGTTACCAGCTCGCAAAGAAAACCTACGCAAATCTGTTTGACACGCACGCGCCGTTCCAGATTGACGGTAATTTCGGTTCGGCTGCTGCTGTTATGGAATTGCTTATGCAGTCACAGACAGGCACGACATATCTCCTTCCGGCATTGCCGACATTATGGGATAAGGGCGAAATCAGCGGTATCAAGACAAAGAACGGCGATACATTGGCTATCGCGTGGGCGGAAAACAAATTGACGAAAGCGGTTATAACGCCTGTGAAGAACGGAGATATCAAAATAGGATACGATGTTGAGGACGTTAATCTTAGAATTACTGCGGAAGACGGAACAGAGAGTGTTATTGCCGAAACAGACAACGTATATACTTTCAAGAATGCTGTTGCAGGAACTGAGTATACAATTACGGCAACGACTGACGAACCGAGTAAGGAAGGCTATGAATTTAATTCGGTTACCGAATCTGAAAACGGTTATACAGCAGTTGTAACAAAGCACGGCAGCATTGGTTCGTCAGATATTCTGATAGTTGCAAGCTATGATGAAAGCGGAGCAATGCTCGGTATTAAAACTGTATCATTGTCAGATTACGGCAGCGGTGAAGTTAAATTTGAAGCGGAGATGGCAAAAGGAACTACCGTTAAAGTATTCATCTGGGATGGATTGGACAATATGAGTCCGATATTATAAAATAAGTAGAAAAGCAGAGTATAATGACGCTATAGAGCCATTATACTCTGCAATTTTATTGTGAGAAATATTACATCAATCTGTATTCCGACGGGGTTACTCCGCATACTTTGCGGAAAACCTCGCGGAAATAATTATCATTTTCAAATCCGCACTTTGAGGCAATGTCATATATTTTTAAATTACTTTCCTCTTTAAGCATATGTTTTGCATTATTTATCCGAATGCTGTTGATATATTCCATCGGACGGATTTTCATTTCAGTTTTGAACAAAGAGCATAAATGGTTTGGGG
>CAZLOX010000095.1:0-8314 GCA_964561265.1 uncultured Lachnospiraceae bacterium | reverse complement strand
AGCTGATTCTGCGCCGGTATATCATTCTCCGCAGTATGATTATTATGTTGATATGATGCCGAAGCTTATAGATTTATGGCGCAGTGAGTTTAAGGATGAAACTCTTCCATTTTACTATGTACAGCTTTGCCGTCTGGGTGAAACACGCGATGAAAACAATCCCGACACAACGGCAAACGGTGAGGTATATATTCGTCAGGCGCAGACAGACGCTTACTTAAACGCTGAAAATAAAGCCAACATCGGCATTGTCGGCACACTTGATATTTACGGTAAATATGAATATCCCAATACTTCAAATGATGCTAACTGCCGTAATGATATTCATCCGGGGCAGAAAAAAATAATCGGAGAACGTCTTGCCGCTTTTGCTCTGAAGGATATTTACGGCAAAGATGTGTATACAAGCGGGCCTATGCCAAAGAAAGCAGTATCTGAAATGGGCAGGATCATAATTACATACGACTGCAATGGTGCTCTCGGAATAATGGACAGCAGGCAGTATGCCGATACTGTAACTGACGGAAAAATCAAAAGCGGAACAATAAATCCTGATGTTCTTAACGAATTTGAGATCGCAGGCGAGGATGGAAAATGGTATGAGGCGACAGCGCAGATCACTTCGGAAAATCAGGTGACAGTATATTCAGACAAGGTACCGGAGCCAACGAAGGTACGTTACGGCTATGAGGATTATCCCGAAGCTCCGAACCTTACAGATAATTCAGGTCTGCCGTCTTATGTATTTGAAATGACGGCTGAAATTTCTGACGAAGAACGGGAAGTTATTGTCATATCGGGAGCGGACAGGGACAGCGTGGAAATTATGGCTTACGGCAATATAGCAGAAGCCGTGGTTATAACGGCATCATATAAAGACAGTCTGCTTGAAAATGTGACTGTTTCAGAAAAAACAAAACTGAATAAAGGAAGAAATACTGTAAAACTTTCAAAAGAAGTAAAGGAAGGCGATAAAATAATGGTATGGAACAGTATTGACGGCATGAAGCCGTACGGAGAAGTGTATACAGTGCCGACCGTTGAACCAACAACAGAACCGGCCACCGAGCCAACGCCTGAGCCATCACCGGTATCAGATACAGCCGAAAACTTACTGACAGACGGTAATATAGAAATAATATCAACTGTTCCCGACGGAGTTTGGAAACCGTCAAGAGGTGAATGGAAAAAAGGACTTGGAACATCAGTAGACATTGATAATTCAACAGTGAGCGAAAAATCAACCAAATCCGCGAAAATAACAAACGCGGCGCTGTTCCAAGGTGTAAATTTAAACGATGGTGAAAATTATACGCTTTCATTTGACATATATCTTGGAGAGAATTTTGACCAATCGAAACTTAGCTGGGGAGTTTTCGCTATGAAAGGCAGCTATACAGGTGATCCGGTCTGCGGATATAAAGAAGGTACGGTCATTACCACATCAAACTTTGACCCGGGCAAAAAGAATGAGTGGCAGCACGTTGAAACAAAGTTTTCAAGCCCGTCAAGCACGATGTATGTGACAGAGTTTATGTACACTGATTCAGGTAGCATAAATGTTGACAATGTATGTCTGACAAGCGACACACCGCCGGCATTTACTACATCATTACACACAGTAACATACACGGACGATAAAGGGACATATAATCTTTATGGTCAGATGTACCGTCCCACAGAAGCAGAAGAATGCGGCGTTGTTATATTCAGTCATGGATTCGCAGGCGGCTGTGACAATTTCCCCGGAGAATGCGAGATGCTTGCTCAGAACGGATATGCGTCATTTACATTTGAATTTGCCGGAGGTTCGACTAAAATGCAGAGTACCGGCAGGGCTACAACAGAGATGTCTATCTTTACCGAAAAGAAAGACTTACTTGCTGTATTTGATTATGTGAGCAAGCTCGATGGCATTGATAATAGCAATATCTTCCTCGCAGGCGCAAGTCAGGGCGGTATGATCTCGGCTATGGCCGCAGAGGAGCTTGGCGATAAAGTAAAAGGAATGGCTCTTTACTTCCCTGCGTATAATATCCCCGATGACTGGAGAAATGCATATCCGAAGGATAATATTCCGGAAACATTTACAAAGTGGGGTTTCCCTCTCGGTAAGGTATTTATCACTGATATAATAGATTATTATCCGTTCCAGGATAATAACATAGGAAAATATAAGGGCGATGTTCTCATTATGCAGGGCAGCGCCGACACAACCGTTCCGCAAAGATATACTGAGGAGGCAATAAAGCATTATGAAAATGCCGAGCTTGTTATATATGAAGGCGAAGGACACGGTTTTAAAGAGCCAAACGGACAGAAAGCAAGAGAAAAGCTTCTTGAATTTGTAACAGGTCACAATGCACCTGCATTGACACCTAAACCAACTACAGAACCGACTACAGCGCCTACTACAACGCCAACCGCAGAACCAACCACAGTGCCTACAACGAAACCAACCACAGCACCGACTACATCGCCTACAACGGTGCCGACTACAGCACCTACTACAACGCCAACCGCAGAACCAACTACAGTGCCTACAACGGAGCCAACCACAGCACCGACTACAGAACCAACTACAGTGCCTACAACGGAGCCAACTCCAAAACCCGAAAATAAACTTGCTGACGGAGATTTTGAGGCATTGGAGGCATTTGCTGCAAGCTCCTGGGCACCCGCAAAAGGAAGTTGGGCAACGGGAATTGGCGATAATGGCTCAATAGTAATTGATACGAAAAATGTATCTGGTGACAGCTCAACCAAGTCCGCAAAAATAACAAATTCTACATTATTGCAAAATGTTGATTTTACTGCCGGTAAAAAATATGCTCTTGCCTGCGATATATATTTGAATGAAGATTTTGACAGTACAAAATTAACGTGGGCTGTTATATATAATAGAACAATGCTGCTTTGCGGTTATCAGGAAGGCAAAACAGCCGGAGATATTATATCCGGTATTGATATGAAAAAAAACAATCAATGGCAACACGTTGAAGCACAGTTTAACGCTGATTACAGCGTAACGTGTACAATTCAAATTATGTATACGGGCACGGATAATATAAACGTTGATAATGTATATCTTTATGAGGTTGAATAGAAGGAAGTAATTAAATAATATTAAAACTGCCCTGCGGATTAAATTCTGCAGGGCAGTATGTTAAGGAGCAGAGTATGTATTTCAATAAAAATAACACAGCAAATCTTAATATGGATTTATTCAAAAATCCGACATCTGAATACAGAGGAGCACCGTTCTGGGCGTGGAACTGCAGGCTTGAAAAGAATGAACTTCTGCGGCAGATAGACTGCCTTAAAGAAATGGGCTTCGGCGGATTTAATATGCACGCCCGTTCGGGATTGGGAACGAAATATCTCGGCAGTGAGTTTATGGAACTGGTCGCGGACTGTACACGATATGCAGAAGAGCAGGATATGCTTGCATGGCTCTATGATGAGGACAGATATCCGTCAGGCGCAGCTGGCGGATATGTAACAAAGAAAACAGAGAACCGGCAGAAATATATACTGTTTACAACAGCTGACCGTGAAAGCGTATCAAAGGAGGAATACCTGAAAACAGGTATTCCCCACCTTGCCGCCTGCTTTGACATTATTCTCGGCAAAGACAAAACTCTCAGAAGTTACAAAAAAATTGACAGGAATGAAAAAGCTCAGGGAGTAAAATGGTATGTTTTCGAGTGTATGTCTGAAAAAAGCGGTTGGTACAACAACCAGACTTATGTTGATATGATGGACAAAAATGCAGTCCGTGATTTTATAGATATTACACACGAGAACTATAAAAAGGCTGTCGGCAACAAATTCGGGAACACAGTACCGGCGATTTTCACAGATGAGCCTCAGATAAAAATCAAGGGACAAAAGAAATTTTCCGACGACCTGTCAGATGTAATACTGCCGTGGACTTATGATTTTGCAGATACATTTTCCCAAAACTACGGCTATGAGATAACAGAGCGGCTGCCTGAAATTGTCTGGGAACTTTCTGAGCGCAGACCTTCCGCCGCGCGGTATCACTACCATGACCATATATGTGAACGGTTTGCGCGTGCATTTTCCGATCAATGCGGAGAATGGTGCGAAAACAACGGATTGTATTTTTCAGGTCATGTTATGGCAGAGGGAACTCTGCACTCCCAGACCAGCGCACTCGGCGAGGCAATGCGTCTGTACCGGAGCTTTACAATACCGGGCATTGATATACTCTGCAATAATGTTGAGTTTGCAACAGCGAAGCAGGCGCAGTCTGCCGCTCATCAATACGGACGTGAAGGTGTTTTGTCCGAACTTTACGGCGTAACAGGCTGGGATTTTGATTTTCGCGGACATAAATTTCAGGGTGACTGGCAGGCGGTGCTTGGCGTCACTGTACGCGCTCCGCATCTCTCCTGGGTAACAATGAAGGGGTGCGCTAAAAGAGATTATCCCGCATCAATAAATTATCAGTCACCATGGTACAAGGAATATCCGTATATCGAAAACCACTTTGCAAGACTTAACACTGTTCTGACAAGAGGAAAACCGGTGGTGAAAATCGGGGTAATTCACCCGATTGAGAGTTTCTGGCTGTCCTTTGGGCCTGTTGACCTTAGATCAGCAGTATGCGATGAAATGGAGGATAAATTCAATGCGCTCATGGACTGTCTGCTTTTTGGAATGACAGATTTTGATTTTATATCCGAGTCGCTTATGCCGTCGCTCTATGAAGAAACGGATAACGCTTCGCTTAAATTGGGCGAGATGAAATATGATGCTGTAATAGTGCCGGATTTAAGAACAATTCGCCGCTCAACGCTTGATATTCTTAATAAATTCAGAGAAAACGGCGGAAAGGTGATATTTATAGGAAAATGTCCGGAATATGTTGACGCGCTTGTGTGCGGTGATGTGAAATCGCTGTTTGAAAAATCCATATCAGTGCCAGCAGCCTCCCCTTCCCTTCTTGACGAACTAAAGGAAGAACGGTTTGTTTCGGTATACGGAAGCTGCGGAAAAATGACGGATAATCTTATTTATACTCTACGGGATGATAATGATATAAAATACTTGTTTATCGCGCACGCAAAAAAAGATACAAATCCCGATATTATAAAACCGCAAAGGATAAAAATTGTTATAAATGGTATGTATACTCCTGTAATACTTGACACTTTAAGCGGTGATATAAAAAAGATTGAATATGAAACCGACTGCGGAAAGACGATTATTTATCATACTCTGTATAACAGTGACAGTCTGCTCATAAAACTGTCACAGACGTCATTGCCAGACAGTTTTATAAAAAATGAAGAAATAATACATCCGACAGATATTATTGATTTTAAAGACAATGTGGCGTTTGAACGGGATGAACCGAATGTAGCTGTCCTTGACATTGCAGAATATTCTTTGGATGGAAAAACATATGCTCCTGAAGAGGAAATACTCAGGATAGACAAGAGAATACGCGAAAAATTTAAGTTCCCGCTTGCTAACGGCGAGGATATTCAGCCCTGGGCTATGGAAAAAGAAGAGATAACAAATTTTCCCTATCTGCGTTTTACCTTTGAAAGTAAGTTTGAAGCGGAATGTATGCTCTGTTATGAGGAACTGACGGAGGCGGTGTTAAACGGTGAGGAAGTAAAGGTTGAAAAACAAGGCTGGTATACGGATAAACAATTATTCACTATGCGTCTGCCCAAATTAAAAAAAGGCGTTAATGAGATTGTTGTCCGTGTTCCTGTCGGAAAAAGCGTTAGTATTGAAAATTTCCTGCTTCTCGGTGACTTTGACGTTGATATATCCGGCTGTAATATAACTATAAAAGAACCGCGCAGAAAAATTGCGTTTGGTTCGATCGTTAATCAGGGTATGCCGTTTTACGGAGGAAATATTACATATAAAACGAATATAACGCTTGACAGTAAAAGCGATATAAGGCTTCGTGTAAGTCGTTACAGAGGCTCGCTTATACGCGTAAGTGTTGACGGAAAAGATTCAGGCGAACTTGTTTTTGCGCCGTATGAGAAGGAAATCAGGAATCTTTCCGCAGGAGAACATAAGATAGAATTTAAGCTGTTCGGAACAAGGGTAAACACATTTTCCGCGCTCCATAACTGCAACAGCAGCGAAAACTGTAAAGGTCCGTCATATTGGTACAGTCAGAATGACAGCTGGAGTTATGAGTATTGCCTGAATGAAACAGGAATATTATCGTCGCCGGTTATTGAGATAATCGGTGAATGAAAGAGGTTGTCAAGTAAAATTCGGTGATTTGCCTGTGTTGGACACATTGCGCAGGTGTATCTAAAAGGAATTATGACAGGACGTTCAGAAACACTTTTCGATAATTACGGCGTGTTGACCCGCGCTGAAGCCGCGGCAGTAATAACAAGAATGATAGACAAAGACAAAAGAATAACAGTCGAATCCGCTGAATCTTCCGGCAGTACAGAAATACAGCCGGAAGATGCCTTTGATATGATGAGAAACGGCGCTGTTCTGATTGATGTCCGCATTTTTCCTGATGAGTTCAAACAACGCGCAGAAATTACGAGCCTGTCCGCAATTAAAAATCAATTGTCAAAATTCTCAATATGGCATAATTTTATTCATATTTACTAATTGCCGTTTATTGACGGATAAACTTTTAATCATATTTTCCCTGATTCATAAAAAAACATTATTATTTTTAATAACAACTTGAAAAATAATATAAAATAGTGTATAATACCTTATGAAAATACCGGATAAAACAATCAGATTAAAAAAAACAGTATGCAGGGTGAATATTCTGCATAAAAAAGACTATAATAACCATAAATTACAATGGTATTATTTCCCTTTATTAAATTCAAATTATGGAGATTCATATGAAAATAACACCAGTTGTCACAAAATCAATAAATGAAACAAAATATCTGTCAGTAGATAATCATTCCCGATACAGACTTATTATGCGATTATTTTATATCAATTATATGCGGCTTAATTATTGGCTCAATGCCTCGGATGTATTTGAAGAAATCAAGGAACATATAAATGAATACACTATAGATGACTGCAAAAATGACCTCGACAGCCTTGTAGAATGGGGAAACCTTATAAATGACCATGATACTGAGCATATTTCTACAATTCAGGATTTTAAAAACAAAAAATTCCGATACCAGATGTCAGAATATTCAGTTGAAATAGAACGACTTACCTGTACCCTTGAAAATATGAATATTGAAGGTGCATCCCTTGACATAGGTCTTATCGGCTCAATACGCACCCAGCTTGAACATCTCGGTGATATAGAACAGGAAAATAACGAAACGCTGTATTCATGGTGGAAAAATCTGAATGAAAATTTCAAGCGTCTTAACCGTGAATATCAGGATTATATGAAATGTTTTTCTTTTCTGAAAAATGAGGACAACTCAAATGCAAGGCAGTTTATACTCAGAAAAGACGATATTATAAAATATCTCCGCAGCTTTGTTAAGGGACTTCAGAAAAACGGATCAGCTATCGCCGAAATCCTTGAGGAATATTCGCCTCAAAAAAATCCCCTGCTCCGGCGCATTGCAGATTATGAATACTCAATTCCGCGAATAAACGGCAGCAATATATCAAAAGCTGACACAGAAGAAAATATATTCGCCCTGTATAATAATATGTATCTATGGTTTGCCGGCAATGAAAACAGTGAAATGGAACGAATAATGAATATAACAAACGGCGTTATTAAAAATCTTACAAATTATGCGGCGATCATTGCCGAAAATATTAACTCCACCGCAAACCGCAAAGAAGAATATAAATTATTCGCGCAGATGTTTATGGAATGCGAAAAAACCGAGGATGCACATAAGCTTTCATCATTATTGTTCGGACTTGTAAACACCTGCCATATAGTTTCAGACACCGAACGCTCAACCGAAAGCATATCAAGCGGGATATATGACGAACCGCCTATCGAAATCATAACCAGACCTCATATTACAACATACCGCGAAAAACAAAAGCAATACGCAATAGAATATAAAACAGAGGAAAAACAAAAACTTTTAAATGAACATATCATATCGGTAAACGAACAGCGCAGGCGAATAGATGATCTGATCATCAACGGAAAAATAATCATGGAAAATATACCTAAAACAGACCGCCAGACACGGATGATTCTTTTAAACTGGATCTCCCGCGCTTATGAAAAAAACAACACATACAAAACGGAATACGGCTATGAATTTAAACTTATAAAACCCGAAAACAACAGAAAATTCCTGCTGTGCTGTGATGACGGAAATCTTATCAT
>CAZLOX010000094.1:0-8327 GCA_964561265.1 uncultured Lachnospiraceae bacterium | reverse complement strand
TAATCGACCGCGCCGAGGCTGTGGGCGGATATGTGAATTTCTTTTTAAACCGCAGAAATTTTGCGAACAATATAATGCGCGGTGTAAAAAATGCCGGAGATAAATGGGGATATTCCGATATCGGAGAGGGCAGAACAGTGCTTGTGGAATATTCATCTCCGAATATAGCGAAACCTTTTCATATAGGACATCTTTTCTCAACGGCAGTCGGAAATTCGCTGGCTAAAATTTATAACGCGCTTGGCTATAAAGTAATATCGCTTAATCATCTGGGCGACTGGGGAACTCAGTTCGGAAAGCTTATATCGGCGTATAAGAGATGGGGCGACAAAGAGGTAATAGACAAAGACCCGATAAATGAACTTCTGAAGATATATGTAAAATTCCACGAGGAAGCGGAAAAAGACCCGTCACTTGAGGATGAGGCAAGGGAATATTTCAAAATGCTTGAGGACGGCGACGAGGAAACAACGGATTTATGGAAATATTTCCGCGAGGTAAGTCTGGTGGAATACAAAAAGACATACGATAGGCTTGGCATAGAGTTTGATTCATATAACGGAGAAGCGTTTTATTCCGACAAAATGCAGGAAGTGGTCGATATTTTAAATGAAAAGGGACTGCTTACCGAAAGCGAGGGCGCGAAGGTTGTGGATCTGTCCGATATGAATGTTCCGCCCTGCATTATTCTTAAATCAAACGGAACTACAATTTATGCTACGCGTGATATAGCCGCCGCGCTTTACCGTCACCGCACATATGATTTTTACAAGAATATATATGTTGTCGGCAATCCGCAGGCACTGCATTTCAGACAGATATTCTCGGTTATGGAACGCGCCGGCTGGGAATGGAGCAGGGGCTGTGTTCATGTGGGATTCGGTCTTGTGAGATTTGACGGAAAAAATCTTGCCACACGCAGCGGAAACGTTGTTTTCCTTGAAGATGTTCTGAATGAATCGGTTGCAAAAACGCGTGAGATAATTGAAAAAAGCAGTCCGGATATGGAAAACAAGGACGAAGTCGCAAAGAAAATCGGTATCGGCGCGGTGCTGTATACTTTCCTCCGCAACACACGCGAAAAGGATATTGACCTGAACTGGAGCGCAATGCTTGATTTTGAGGGCGAGTCTGCGCCGTACTGTCAGTACAGCTACGCGCGCGGAAAGAGCATATTGAGAAGAGCGGCGGATATTGATTATTCCGGCGCGGAATTTGCGGAGAATGTTTCGGACGAGGAATACGCGCTTATCAAGCATATAAGTTCTTTCGGTGATGCCGTAAAGGATGCCGCCGACAAAAACGAGCCGTTTTATATAAACCGCTATGTTACAGCTCTGGCGAAGCTCTTCAATAAATTCTACAACTCAAACCCTATTTTAAAGGACAGTGTTGATGAAGATGTGAAAAAGGCGCGTCTTGCTCTTGTGGAGATTTCATGCGGAGTGATAAAGACCGCTCTCGGACTTCTGGGCATAGAAACTGTTGAATCAATGTAAGAGAGGCAGCGGCTATGAGCGGAAAAGAGAGAAAAAGGCTGAAAAAACGGCAGAAAATAAGGCTTATAAGATGGACGATAATGGCGGCGGTTATAGCAGTCATAATCGTTGGAATAAATATTATCAGAATAGGCGCTGATTACAGAAGGATTTCGCTTGATGAAAGAGTTACATTTAAAATAGAAAGCGGAACAGGTTCAAGGGAAATTGCGGCTATGCTTAAAGAACAGAAAGTTATAAAATATCCGAAGATATTTCTGATGGCCGCAAAAACCGGAGGATACGCGGGACGCTTTAAGGCTGGTTCGATAACGATAGAGCCGAAAAGTTCGTATAAGGATATTATGAATACGCTTATACAGGATAACAGAAATGCGACAAAAGTCACAATTCCCGAGGGCTTTGAAGTGAGAATGATAATAGACAGACTGGAAGAAGCCGGAGTAATTGACCGCGAAACCTTTATATCTATGCTTGACGCGTCAAGGTACGACTATAAATTCTTAAAGGACAGAAAAGACCGCAATGATAATCTGGAAGGATATCTTTTCCCCGACACCTACTATATTTATCCGGAGGATACCGAGGAGGACATAATCAAAAAAATGCTTGACGAATTTGACAGCCATTTCAAGCCGGAATACTATGACCGCGCGAAAGAGCTTAAAATGAGCGTTGATGATATTGTGAAGCTTGCCTCGATTATAGAGCGTGAAACAGACCTTGCGGAGGAGAGAAGCAAAGTAGCAGGAGTATTTTATAACCGTATAAAGAAGAATATGAAACTCCAGTCATGCGCGACGGTTCAGTATATACTCAAAGAACGCAAGCCGAATCTGTCAAATGAGGATGTCAAGATAGACTCGCCGTACAATACCTATAAATATGACGGACTTCCTGTAGGCCCGATAGCCTGTCCTGGCATAGAATGTATAGAGGCGGCGCTTTATCCGGAGGAAACAACGGCGTTGTTTTTCGTTCAGGGACCGGACGGAAAGCATATATTCTCGGAAACTTATGAAGAACATCTGAAAGCGAAAGGAAATTGAAATGTCAGTTGAATATAAATCCGACGCAATATCTCAGGAATACGTCACAGAATATATAAGGAACACTCTCGGCAGAAATGACGGACTGCTGAGGGAACTGGAGATTTACGCCGCGGAGAATGATATCCCGATAGCGCAGCCCGAAACGGCAAGACTGATTTCAGTTCTGGGAAGAATGATACAGCCGTGCAATATTCTTGAGATAGGGTGTGCGATAGGATATTCCGCGATAATTTTAGCGGATACGCTTAAAACGGGCGGAAGTGTCACAACGCTGGAATATGACAGCAAGCTTGCTGAAATTGCAAGGAATAACATAAACCGCGCGGGGCTTTCCGATACGGTAAAGGTAGTGTGCGCCGATGCGAAGGATTATATTCCGCAGCTGAACGGCGTGTATGACTATATATTCCTTGACGGCCCGAAAGCGCATTATATATATATGCTTGACGACTGTATAAAACTTCTGCGCAAAGGCGGAATACTTGTTTCGGACAATGTTCTGTATAAAGGAATGACCGCGTCCGACTCGCTTGTTATAAGGCGCAAAATAACGATTGTGAAGCGTCTGAGGGAATATATAAGCGAACTCTGCGCGCGGGATGATGTGGAAACAACGATAATCCCGATAGGCGACGGGGTAACTGTATCGGTGAAGAAGTAAAAAATAATAAAATTACAGCGGGAGCAGTTAAGGTGCATTATGTAGGTAAATTGGATAAGAATATATATAAATGCGTTACTCCGGATATACAGACGGATGAGGTTATTATTACGGATGAACGTATAGAGCATATAAAACAGCGTCATCCAAGTGATTATGAAATATATTATAAATATATGCAGGAAATGGTGGAAAACCCCGACTATATAGTAGAGGCTAATAAACCTAATTCGGCGCTTATTTTGAAATCTTTTTCAGATGGTGATGTGCAGTTTAAAACTATTTTAAGAATTATTACGCTGACAGATAACAGTAATTTTAAAAATTCAATTATAACATTCATGAAAATAAATGAAAAAGAGTGGAACAGACTGATAAAAAACAAAAAAATACTTTACAAATCGGAATTATTATGATATAATTTCAGTATAATAAATATGTTATCCGAGGTGGAAGAATACGTCCACGTCCACACGCCGATGGCTTGACAAGGGGAAACCCTGAGAGATGCAGGAGAATTGGACGCCTGCCGGATAACAAATTTGAATTGCAGAGCAAAAACCGTCCTTTAGGCAGGGCGGTTTTTGTGTTTGTTTCCGGAAAACGTGTTTAAACATAGCTTGACAAAATTTTCAGCAGAGAGTATAATATACTCAGTGATAAAATTGAGAAAAGCGGCGGCGGCTGTTCCGACATCTCCATGAAAGGAGGTGCGGTACTATGGATTTTGATGTTCTTGTTAGTATAATTCAGTTGATTATTGATCCCCCAATTAAATCTTGAAGAATTTATGCGAAGAACAAACTGCGAAAGTCAAGGAAGAAAACCGCAGGAAAACTCGCGTTTTTCAAGGTTTTCTGACGCAGAATTTCACGGTTTGGGCAAGCAGAAAAATTCAAGAGTTAGTTGGAGGATCAATATAATACTTGAAATTATAAAATACATAAAACAATAGTCGCCCCATCTGCCAATAGGGCGACTATGTTAGTTCTACACTAACATAAAATAATTCGTTGAATTTGCGGAATGGTTGTTTCCGCTTTATAGACTAATTATATCACTAAAAGCAAAACGTGTCAAGCAGATTTTTAATTTGACTGGCGCGTTTTGTTTGTTTCAGTGAAAATGTACTCACATCACAGCTTGACACATAAAGAATTATATGATATGATAAAAAAGTAACATAAACGCTTATTATATTGATCCCCCAACTAACTCTTGAATTTTTCTGCTTGCCCAAACTGCGAAATTCCGCGTCAGAAAACCTTGAAAAACGCGAGTTTTCCTGCGGTTTTCTTTCTTTAGTATCGGAAAGATGTCCGACGCTTGCTATGCAAGCGGTTTTGCGTAGCAAAACTACTGAGACTTTCGCAGTTTGTTCTTCGCACAAATTCTTCAAGATTTAATTGTGGGATCAATATCATAAAAAACTATTAAAAAAGAAGGGCTGGGCATGACGGGAAAACTGAAAATATCCGCGGTGATTGTGTCTGCGGCAGTTATAGTAACGGCGGTATTGTTTGCGCTGATGAGAGCTGATGATATACCTTTAACAGAGAGAGAAAAGCCGTACGGTGATTATTTATATTATAAAATATCAGAAGATGATACGGTGAGAATTTCAGACTGTAAGGAATCAGCAGAGGAAGTAATTATACCGGATACAATTGACGGAAAAGCTGTAACAAGTATTGGTGACAAGGCATTCAGGAACTGCAGAAATTTAATGAATATAACAATACCGGAAGGTATTGAGGAGATTGGGGAAAATACATTTGAAAACTGCGTCAGCTTAACAGGCATAACCCTGCCGGACAGTGTGACAAGCATTGAATACGGCGCGTTTATGGGATGCAGCGGCTTGACAGATATAACAATTCCGGACAATGTTACAACTATCAGACTCTGCGTGTTTGACGGCTGTACCGGTTTAACAGGTGTAACGATACCGGAAAGCGTTACAGAAATTGAAAGCGGCGCATTCAGGGACTGCAGCAGTTTAACCGGCATAACAATACCTGAAAGTGTTGTGAGTATCGGAGGAGCATTTGAGAACTGTATCAGTTTAACAGGTATAACCATACCGGAAAGCGTTACAGGCATTGGAGAGAATGCATTCAGGAATTGCAATAGCTTAACAGAAATAACAATTCCGAAAAGTGTGACAACTGTCGGACCGAATATGTTTTCTGAATGCGGCAGTCTGACAGAAATAACGGTTGATCCGGAGAATACAGATTATAAATCAAAAGACGGTGTATTGTTTGACAGAAGTGAAGATAATGAACTGATACAATATCCGAACGGCAGAAAAGATACAGAATATATTATTCCGGACGATGTAACAATAATCGGGTATCAGGCGTTTTGTTATTCTGAAAATTTAACAAGTGTAACTATTCCGAAAAGTGTACTCCGTATTCGGTACTCTCCGTTCAGCCGGTGCAGAAATCTGACAGAAATAAATGTTGATCCGGAGAATATATTTTATAAATCAGCAGACGGAGTACTGTTTGATAAAAAAGGTACTGTACTTGTGCAGTATCCGAACGGCAGAAAAGATACGGAGTATGTTATTCCTGACGGTGTAACAAGTATTGATTACTGCGCGTTTGAGGGCAGCGGCAATTTAACAGGTATAATAATTCCTGACAGTGTTACAAGTATCAAGTGGGAATCATTTGAAGACTGCAGCAGCTTAACAAGTATAATAATTCCTGACGGTGTTACAAGTATTGAAGATAAAACATTTCTGGGATGTACAAATTTAGCGGAAATAACAATACCGGAAAGTGTGACAAGCATTGAATTGAGTGCATTTGAAGGATGCGGCAGCCTGACAGATATATATTACACCGGTACAGAACAGCAATGGAGCGATATTTATATAGGCAAGTCTGATAATGATGTGCGTATAAATGCGGAAATACATTATAACAGCGTCAGAAACTCATAAAATAATAGTGTGAACTTTACCGCCCAATATATGGGCATAACAAATATAAAAATTAAGGAGAATTACCATGAAAAAACCTGAACTTCTTGCGCCTGGCGGAAGCCTTGAAAAACTGAAAACTGCGATTGCCTACGGAGCGGATGCCGTTTATATAGGCGGAGAGGCGTATTCGCTGAGAACGGCAAGCGAGAATTTTTCGGAGGAGGAAATGAAGGAGGGAATAGAATTTGCGCATAAAAGAGGCAGAAAAGTCTATCTTGCCGCAAATATTCTCCCCCATAACGAGGATATCCGCCGTCTTGACGGATTTATAGACTCGGTGAAGAATATGGATTTTGACGGCGTGCTTGTGGCGGACTTGGGAATGTTTTCGCTTTTTCAGGAAAAAGCGCCGGATATCCCTCTGCATATAAGCACTCAGGCGAATAATATCAATTACGCGAGCGCGTGTATGTGGCATAAATTAGGCGCGAAAAGAGTTGTGCTTGCGCGCGAGATGAGTTTTGCGGAAATAGAGGAGATACGCCGGAACACTCCGCCTGACCTTGAACTTGAAGCGTTCGTTCACGGCGCAATGTGCATATCCTATTCAGGCCGCTGTCTTTTAAGCAATTATATGACCCAGCGCGACGCCAATATGGGCAACTGCGCGCATCCGTGCAGATGGAACTATTCGCTTGTCGAGCAGACGCGTCCGGGGGAATATTTTGACGTGTTTGAAAACGAACGCGGAAGTTTTATCTTTAATTCAAAGGATCTGTGTATGATAGCGCATATTCCGGAACTTGTAAAAAGCGGAATAGACAGCTTTAAAATCGAGGGCAGAGTGAAAACGGGATATTATGCCGCGACAATAGTAAAAGCGTACAGAGAGGAAATAGACCGCTATTTTGCCGATCCGGACAATTATGTTTTTGATAAAAGACAGCTTGACGAACTCTGCAAAGTCAGTCACCGTCCGTATTACACCGGCTTTTATTTCGGCAGACCCGATGAAAACGCGCAGGTTTATACGTCAAGTTCGTACATAAGGGATTATGACATAATCGGCATAGTGCGCGGATATGACGAAAAGACAGGACTTGCTGTTATAGAGCAGAAGAACAGGTTTTTTGAGGGAGATGAAATAGAGATAATGCAGCCGGGAGAGCCGTTTTTTACGCAGAAAGCGCGTGATATGAAGAATGAAAACGGTGAAAGCATAACCGTTGCGCCGCACGCGGCAATGACTGTTATTATGCCTGTGGATAAACCAGTGACGACTGATGCGATTATAAGAAAACAAATAAAAAAATAACAAATATCATTTGTAATAACAACTAAATTCACTATACAAAAAGTCAGCTGCAAAACAAAGCGCGTGAATATTATCCGGAGTTCCCGCCGCAAATCACCCGATACGTGACTAAGCTCAAACGGCGGAATTTTGCGGCGGTCAGTAACCGCGCAGCGCGCTGGCGAAAAGGGAGTTCTAAGAGGGGAAAACCTCCGCAGGTTTTCCCCTCTTAGCGGCGCTTTGGTTACTTTCCTCGCTTCAGTAGTTTTGCTATCGCAAAACCGGCTTTTCAAGCCGCCGGACTTCTTTCCGGTACTAGAGAGGAAAGTAACTCGGGGGGTTGTGAACAAAAGTAATTAAAGAAAGCTCACAGGGGCGTCGATACGCCCCTCTGCAGTATATTCGCAGTATATAAAAGTAATTAAAGAAAGCTCACAGGGGCGTCGATACGCCCCTCCGCAGTATATTCGCAGTATATAAATAAAACAGCATAAAAAAAGACGGCAGCATTTTGCTGCCATCTTTTTTTATGCTGTTAAAGAGAAACTTTTTCTCTTAGTTCTCTTCATTCCATGAATACATTTTTCTGAGTTCAGCGCCGACTTTTTCAAGCTGATGTTCTCTCTTGATTTTTCTTGTAGCGTTGAAGTGCGGTCTGTTCATCTTGTTTTCGTTGATCCAGTTTCTTGCGAAAGTACCGTCCTGAATCTCCTCAAGAACCTTCTTCATTTCCTTCTTGGTTTCTTCAGTGATGATTCTCTTTCCTACTTCATAATCGCCGTATTCAGCTGTGTCGGAGATTGAATATCTCATCTTTGAGAAACCGCCCTGATAGATAAGGTCAACGATAAGTTTCATTTCGTGGATACACTCAAAGTAAGCG
>CAZLOX010000093.1:1055-8363 GCA_964561265.1 uncultured Lachnospiraceae bacterium | reverse complement strand
TGACCTTAGTATTGCAAAGCAGGTGGCACGGATTATCACGATTAAGGACGGCAGGATTGTAAGCGATATAGATAACAGCAATGATATGGCAGGAGCCGGAAATGTAAAGGCATCCGATATAAACGATGTCGTATCGGATAAAGTTGCGGATCTGGACGCGGATCTTTCAGAAAACAATACCTTTGAAAAAGGAGGGGCTGTTTCATGAATCTTATGAAATTAGGTCAGTCTGTAAAGATGGCAATGAAAAGTATTCTGGGAAACAAAGCCCGTTCAGCTCTTACCATGCTCGGTATAGTAATCGGCGTAGGCTCTGTAATACTGCTTACCGGTATAGGCGGCGGCGCTACAAAGGAAATAACCGATTCACTTTCGGAAATGGGCACGAAACTTATTACCGTAAATATGAACAGGCGTCAGACTTCGCGTACAGTTGATCTTGATGACTTCAATGATTTCATTGAGAAAAATCCCGATTTGTTAAGCGATATGTCCCCATATATTTCCGGACAGGCGCAGATAAAAGTCGGAAATAACAACTTTCAGACTTCGCTTGACGCGGTAGACTCATCATACAGCACAATACGAAGCAGTTCCTCAAAAATGGAAAGCGGACGGTATATCAATGACAACGATATAGAAAACCGCGCCTATGTAGCGATTGTCGGTACATATATACGCGATGAATTATTCGGCGGCGTTGACCCCGTAGGCGAAACGATTAAGCTGAACGGTAAAATGTTCACAATAATCGGATTGTATGAAGAAACCGATGACTCCTCGGAAGGCTCAGGTGATGATAAGGTTACAATACCTTATACAACAGCGATACGCTTTCTGAAAAATAAAAATATATCAACATATTATTTTGAGGCCGCATCTGAAGATACAGTTGAGTCGGCCGCCACAGCCCTGAAAGCCTTTATAACAAAAAAATTAGGCTCGGAGTACGGTTTTAATGTTTCAAGTGTAAAGGAAATGCTTGAAACAATGGATGAAATGGTCGGTACAATGACTACAATGCTTGCCGGAATTGCGGGAATATCGCTCGTTGTCGGCGGTATAGGAATTATGAATATTATGACTGTAAGCGTGAGTGAACGTACACGCGAAATAGGAATAAGAAAGGCAATCGGAGCGCGGACAACCGATATACTTACTCAGTTTCTTATAGAATCGGTTTTTCTGAGCGCTATGGGCGGTGTTATAGGGATTATTCTGGGGATTTGCCTGGGGGACGCAGTGTCGTTCTTTATTGATATGACCTTTGTCCTTCAGGTTAATATGGTATTTATAAGTTTTGTATTTTCTCTTTTTGTCGGCATATTCTTCGGTCTTGCACCGGCAAGAAAAGCCGCCAAACTTAATCCTATAGACGCACTTCATTCAGAATAATGCAGGGAGGTTATTTAATTGAAAAAAATATTGTTTTTATTTATTGCCGCCGTTATGTTTTCAGCTGTGCCGGCATATGCTTTCACCGATATGACAGACGATAATCAATATACGCAGAATGTTCAGCGTTTATCTGATTTCGGCATAATAAACGGTTTTTCGGACGGCTCATTCCGTCCGGACGAAACTCTTACAAGAGCACAGTTTGCAAAAATTATAGTATGTATGCTTGATAAAGAGGACGAGGCAAAATCAAATTCGGTAGTAACTCCGTTTTTTGATGTGGATCAGTTCTACTGGGCTGTGCCGTACATAAATTATGTTTCAAAAAATGCTATTATAAAGGGATATACCGATGGTTCGTTCCATCCAGAATCAGAACTGACGCTTGCAGAAGCTGTTACTGTTCTTTTGCGCACGCTTGGATACAACGAGGAGAATGTAGGCTATTACTGGCCGGATAATTATATGGATCAGGCAAATTCCATGGGGCTTACAAATTCAGTTATGGCAGGCGCATACGAACCGATAACAAGACTTGAAACAGCCATACTTGTCGATAATGCCCTTTTCACCGATAAGAACGGAACAAAAGATGAATTTATAAAATCTCTCGGCTATTCTCTTGTTGAGGACGCTGTTATAGTGGCAACATCGGCAGAGGATGAAACGCTCAAATCAACAGAAATAAAGCTCGGCGATGACAGTATTTATGAATCAAAAGGATTCAGTGGATTTACCGCTATGTCATACGCGGAAAATCTTGTTATAGATGAGGACGGATATGTTGTATCGGTTCAGGGTTATCACAGCGGAGCCGATGGAATTGCTCAGATTCAGAATCAGGGCTACAATGTGATAACAGACTGTTACCTTATCGCGACATCAGGCGACGACAGAAATCTTGCAAGCGATGAAATACGCACTTCAAAGGGCGTATATAAAGTTAAAGATACCAATATATTGAATAAAACCGAAGAATACGGAACGCTTATTCTTAACAAGGACAAAAAAGCGATATATGCTTTAACTTCAAAAACTCCGTATACCGAATATGTTGTGAAAGAATCATTTGACGGAGGTATTTCATACATATCCTCAAACAATGTAGTTCCGCTTGAACTTGCTGCGGATTTTCCGGTATATGTCGATTTTGAGGAAAAGCAGAATTTCACTGATGCGACGGATAAATTTATTTCCGGCAGCGAACTTACCGTTTACAGCGGAAACACCTGGTCATACGGAGTACTTGATACAAAAGCAGGATATTCCATTGTTGATGAATGCTTTATTATCGCCTCCAAGGACGATGACAAATCCTTGTCGGCAGAACAGGTAAGAACATCAAACGGCGTGTATAAGATAAAATCAACAAGTATATTGTCGCAGGTAGGAACGGTCGGCAGTGCAGTAATTGATTCGGAAAACAGAATTGAACAGTTTATTCCGACATCACTTGATAAAACTTCCGTTGTCGCAAACAAACTGACAGACAATACTCTTGAATATATAAAAGCAGACGGTTCAAAAGGAACATTCAAGTTTGACAATACCTTTGTAACATATCTTGACTATAACAAAGGTACATTTGCGAATACTAAAAACGAAATAACAGCAGGCACTGATATTACATTTTACGGCGAGAACGGAAACTGGGATTTTGCTGTTATAGATACGGCAGATGATATTGTTCCCGTTCTTGCGAGCAAAAACTATACCGGCAATGAAACAAGCATTGAGGGTATCTCCATTAACCGCGGCAGTCTTATAGTATACAGAAGCGGACTTGCCTCGGATTTATCCAAAATACGCAAAGACGATGTAATATATTACAACAAAAAAACAAACACCGTTGACGTATACACCGATAAAATCACCGGTATATATTATGAAGCAAAGCCAAGCAAGGCATATGTGTCATCGGTTATTGTCGGAGGAAACGAATATGCTGTGGATACTACAGCGGTTTCGGCGCTTGACGCTTCTGCCGGCAGTTTTGAAATAGGAGAGCGCGTTACACTTCTTTTAGGCAAAGATGACAAAGCCGTATTCGCAACGGAACTTTCCGATACGGTATTGTATGACTACGGAGTTCTGATGGATACATACACAAATGTAAAAACCGGAACAGCTAACGGCGGCAGAAGTGAAATTATAGCGAAAATGTTTATGCCGGACGGAAATATTCTCGAATATACCGCGGATAAGGATTACAAAGACTATAAAGGCGCGCTTATGAAAATTTCATTCAGCGGAGATACTGTATCTTTGACAAAAGCTCCCACAACGAAAATATCAGGAGAAATAGACAAATCTGCCCGTACTCTCGGCGGAAAAAATGTTCTTAAAGATGTAAGCATACTGCAGCGTGTAAGCAATGAGGATGCGGATAATGTTGAAATTGAGCTTATTAACTGGGATACGCTTGACATAGGCTCGATATCATCATCTCAGACGATAACTTATATTCCGGCAAACGCATTCGGAGATGTACAGATTTTATATGTGACCGACATCACAAATCTTTCATACAATATAGCGATGGTAACAGGTTCTCAGACGTCCGAAAACGGCGGTACATACAAGCTGTTAAAGGACGGCGCAACAGAAACAGTAACCTCGCAGGGCAAACGCACAGTTTATACCGGAATACCTGCCGCATACAAACTTTCGGGAGGAAATCAGATTGACGATATATTCAACTTATATGAAATAGGTGATGCGTATAAAATAGACGCGGTAGAGGGCGGAAGAATTATGATAAACAACACCGTATATCAGATGAGCGGTGACGTTGTATTCTATGCCATAGACAACAACAAAGCAACTACAAAATATACCACGCTTTCGCTTTCCGATATGCAGAAACTTTCATCATCTGACATATCAAAAGTGAAAATATATTCCGATCAGCATATATCCAAAACCGGAACTATCAAGGCTGTTGTAGTGACATTAAAATAACCGGACAGCATAAACAGCCCGCTCCCATCCAAGGAAGCGGGCTGTTGTATATTTTGTACAGAAAATATAGTCGTTATTCAGCCGGTCAGATTGTTTAGCAGCCGCAGTTGTTGTTTTGCTGGAACTTTTTAAAATCGCAGGAGTCATTATCAAGAAATTCACTGCGTTCCGGCGGGAAAAATTCATCTACCGGGAAGTTTATTCTCTCAAACAAATCGCACGGTGTATCATCTGTTGAACCTACACATTCCTTCTGCGGTACACAGAAATCATATGCCGGAATCAAAAGCTGTACTTTACGTTCAAGCTTTATAATAGAGAATATTCCGAGCGATACGAATACGCGTTTCTGCTCTCCGTCAAGCACAAGGCAGTCGTCAAACACGCGCGCAACAGATTCCGGAACAGATGCGATATCAAACGGATCACAGCAATTGCAGCAGTCATTGCTGTTCACATCAACAAGTTTTGCTCCGAGTGTGATAGGATCTACCACTTCTGCCGACGACCGCAAAATGTAACATTGAAATTTTTATAAATTAGTTATTGATTTTTCGCACAGAATATTGTAAAATAATTATATACAATCAAGGAAGGATTATTATAATGTATAAAACAGCATTTTTTGATCTGGACGGAACTCTCACAGATCCGAAAGAAGGCATAACCAAATGCGTTCAGTATGCTTTGAGATATTTCGGAATATATGAGAATGATCCGGATAAACTGACCGCGTATATAGGCCCGCCGCTTAATATCGGATTTTCGGAACTTGCCGGATTATCCGATGAAGATTCCATCAAAGCCGTTGCCAGATACAGAGAACGCTATTCTGAAACGGGAATTTTTGAAAATAAACTCTATGAAGACACAGTACAGGTTTTACAGGATTTGAAGCAGAATGGAATACGTCTTTGCATTGCATCGTCAAAACCTGAGGTGTTTGTGAACAGAATAGCGCGCCGTTACGGTATTTATGAATATTTTGAACATTGTGTCGGCAGCGAACTTGACGGCAGAAGATGCGATAAGGCAGAGGTGATTTCCGAAGCGATTTCCCGATGCGGAATCGAAGATTTATCTGAAGTAATAATGATAGGCGACCGGCGGCATGATATAGAAGGCGCAAAAAAATGCGGTCTTGCATCAATAGGAGTAACATTCGGCTATGGCTCGTATGACGAACTGAAAAAAAGCGGAGCTGACTACATCGCCGACTCGCTTTTTGACGCGCGGGATATAATTTTAAAATAAGGAGCGTTTTTTATGGATTTGTGGTTTACCGAAAATCACACCGAAAATGTTAAATTTTCAATAAAGGTTGATAAACAGCTTTACAGCGGACAAAGCGAATTTCAGCGGATCGACGTGTTCGATTCGGCGGAATTCGGAAAATTGCTGGCTCTTGACGGATATGTTATGCTTACTGAAAAAGATGAGTTTATATATCATGAAATGATCACTCATATTCCAATGGCAGTACATCCGAATCCCGAAAATATTCTCATAATAGGCGGCGGTGACGGCGGAGCAGTTAAAGAACTGATAAAATATAATTCCGTAAAACGCATAGATGTCGCTGAAATAGACAAGGCTGTCATTGACGTATGCCGGAAATATCTGCCTCAGACAGCCTGCGGTTTTGATGACGAAAGAGTCAGTATATATTATCAGGACGGACTTAAATATATCCGGAAATGCGAAAATGAATATGATGTGATTATCGTTGATTCAACCGACCCGTTCGGACCCGGAGAGGGACTTTTTACAAAAGAATTTTACGGCAACTGTCACAAGGCGCTCAAATCTGACGGCATACTTGTCAACCAGCAGGAAAGTCCGTTTTATGAACAGGACGCCCTCGCAATGCAGCAGGCGCACAAACGCATTGCCGCTATTTTTGAAATAAGCCGCGTATATCAGGCGCATATACCGACTTATCCGTCGGGGCACTGGCTTTTCGGATTTTCATCAAAAAAATATCATCCGATAAATGATCTCAGGGACTGGGAATCGTTTAATATAGATACAAGATACTATAATAAAAATCTGCATACAGGGGCTTTTTCTTTGCCGAATTATGTGGAGAAAATGTTAAAAGAAGTTGAATAGGAGGATTTACAAATGGGAAAAGCTTTAATAATAGGCTGCGGAGGCGTTGCTCAGGTGGCAATACATAAGTGTTGTCAGAACAGCGATGTATTTGAGGAAATAATGATTGCAAGCCGTACAAAAAGCAAATGTGATTTATTGAAAGAACAGCTTGAGGGCAAAACAAAAACTATTATAAAAACGGCTCAGCTTGACGCTGATAAAACAGAAGACACAGTCGCACTTATAAAGGAATTTAAGCCGGATGTTGTTTTAAATCTTGCTTTGCCGTATCAGGATCTGGCTATAATGGATGCCTGCCTTGAAACAAAAACTCACTATATAGACACAGCAAATTATGAACCGCCGGAGGTTGCAAAGTTTGAATACAAATGGCAGTGGGCATACCGTGAAAAATTTGAAAAAGCCGGAATAACAGCACTGCTCGGAAGCGGATTTGATCCGGGCGTAACGGGAGTATTCTGCGCGTATGCAATGAAACACTATTTTGATGAAATAAACTATATTGATATTCTCGACTGCAACGGAGGCGATCACGGCTATCCGTTCGCTACAAATTTCAATCCTGAAATAAACATCCGCGAAGTAAGCGCAAAAGGCAGTTACTGGGAAAACGGAAAATGGGTCGAAACCGAACCGATGGAAATAAAAAGAGTGTACAATTTTGACGGAGTCGGCGAAAAAGATATGTATCTTCTTCACCACGAAGAACTCGAATCGCTTGGCATAAACATAAAGGGCATCAAGCGTATACGCTTTTTTATGACATTCGGGCAAAGCTATCTGACTCATTTGAAATGTCTTGAAAATGTAGGAATGACTTCGATTGTTCCGATT
>CAZLOX010000093.1:493-1045 GCA_964561265.1 uncultured Lachnospiraceae bacterium | reverse complement strand
GAAAAATGATAGCTCCGCTGCAATTTTTAAAAGCCGTACTTCCGGATCCGGCATCGCTCGGACCGCGCACTGTCGGCAAAACAAATATCGGCTGTATTATGCAGGGCAAAAAAGACGGCAAAGACGTTAAATACTATGTTTACAATATGTGCGATCATCAGGAATGTTACAAAGAAGTCGGCTCGCAGGCTGTTTCCTATACAACCGGCGTTCCGGCTATGATAGGCGCAATGCTTGTTATGACCGGAAAATGGCAGAAACCCGGTGTTTATAATGTAGAGGAATTTGATCCTGATCCGTTTATGGACGCGCTTAACAAATGGGGACTTCCATGGAAAGAAGATTTTGACCCTGTTCTGGTGGACTGATATGAATAAAACAGAAATTTTAAAAAAAGCACCGACGCCTTGTTTTGTTATGGATGAGGAAATAATCAGAAAAAATCTTGAAATTCTGAAAGGTATCAAAAAACGCACCGGAGCAAAAATTCTGCTTGCTCAGAAAGCATTTTCAATGTTTTCGATGTATCCGCTTATCGGAAAATACCTCGAC
>CAZLOX010000093.1:0-483 GCA_964561265.1 uncultured Lachnospiraceae bacterium | reverse complement strand
GCACAACGGCAAGCGGATTTTTTGAGGCAAAACTCGGATATGAATATATGGGAAAGGAAAACCACATATTTTCGCCGGCGTATAATGAGGATGAATTTGAGGAAATTACGCAGATATGCGATCATATTATATTCAATTCGTTCCGGCAATGGGATAAATTCAGCGGAAATTTAAATGGAAAAAGCGCCGGAATACGCATAAATCCTGAATATTCCACACAATCTCACGGAATATATGATCCGTGCGGCGAATTTTCAAGACTCGGAGTAACCCTGTCTAATTTCCCTGATACTCTGCCCAACGGAATAGACGGACTGCATTTTCATACACTGTGCGAACAAAATTCAGATGATCTTGAAAGTACTCTTAATGCTGTTGAGGAAAAATTCGGAAAATACTTTGACAGAATAAAATGGCTGAATTTCGGCGGCGGGCATCATATAACACGTGAGGATTACGATATACAGCGTCTGGAACGGTGTA
>CAZLOX010000092.1:0-8394 GCA_964561265.1 uncultured Lachnospiraceae bacterium | reverse complement strand
ATGGAACATGGGCTGAAAGGTCAACTTTTTATATTACCAAGATGCTTACCGAACAGAGTAATGTAAATAAGACGTACAGCAATATGAAAAAGTGCATAGGGATCAATATTCTTGATTTTAAGTACACCGATGATGACAGGTATTATAAAAGCTATCATATAAGAGAAGATAAAACACATGAGATATTTACCGATATGCTGGAATGGCATATAATAGAACTGCCCAAACTGCCGGCTCAGAGCAGCGGCGAAGCGATGTACAGCTGGGCGAAATTTATTAAATCCGACAATAAGGAGGAGATGCAGATGATAGCGAAAACAGACGAGTATATAAGCGAGGCGTATAAAGAACTTGAAAAGATAAGCCGTGACAGGGCGAAAAAAATAGAGTATACATCCCGTCAGAAAGCGATTATGGATTATAACACCATAATGGAGGAACGCTATGAAAAGGGAAAAGCGGAAGGAATTAAGGAACTTGTGGTCAAATGGAGAGAGCAGGGAAAATCCGAGGAGGAAATTTTCAGGCTGCTGAATTAAGGAGATGCAGATGACAGCAAAAATAGACGGGTATAAAGCTGAAGCATATGACGAGCTTGAAAGGATAAGCCGTGACAGAGCGAAAAAAATAGAGTATACCTCCCGTCAGAAAGCAATTATGGATCATAACACCATAATGGAGGAACGCTATGAAAAGGGAAGAGCAGAGGGAAGAGCGGAAGGAATTAAGGAACTTGTGGTCAAATGGAGAGAGCTGGGAAAATCCGAGGAGGAAATTTTCAAGCTGCTGCATTAAATAATAATAATTAAAAAAATTTAAAAAAACTATTGCAAATATGAAAATAATGTGGTATAATCTTTTCAAAAGAGATTTGCTTACAGCAACGACGCTGTGTAGACTATATGTTATTGTTTTTGGTCTATCAGTGTCGTTTTTTTTGTAATTAAATTCACAGTGGAGAAAACAGGCGCGCTTTATTGGTATTTTTCCGCATTATTTGTGAAAGGAAGGGAAATAATGTTCGATATAAATCTGACAAAATATCTTGCACAGCTGAGTAAAATCAGTTTTGACGAGGATGAACTGAATAAAATGACTGCGCAGATGACCGATATTATCAATCTTATGGACAGAGTAAAGGATTTTGATGAAAATGAACAGCCATTCGCGCTGGAGGCGACTGTATATGCCGATCTGAGAGGCGACAGCGCAAAGGAATCCTTTGCAACTGAAAAAATTCTTCAAAATGCGAAAAAAGTACAGAACAACAGTTTTGTAGTTCCGAAGGTGGTGTCCTGATGAGTTCAATTAAAGAATTGCGTATAATGCTTGATGAAAAGAAAATCGGCGCGAAAGAACTCGCGGCGGAATATCTGAAAAGAATAGCCGAAAAGGATAAAAATATAAACAGTTATATTTCGGTATGCGAGAATGAAGCCCTGAATATGGCTGAGCAGGCGCAGAAACTGATTGATGAAAATAAAAGCGGCCCTCTTACCGGAATACCGCTGAGCGTGAAAGACAATATCTGCACCGATGGTATAAAAACAACCTGCGCATCGAAAATGCTTGCCGATTTTGTACCGTGTTATGACGCGACAGCCGTTGACAGGCTCAAAAAAGCCGGCGCGGTCATTCTGGGCAAAACAAATATGGATGAATTTGCAATGGGCGGTTCATCTCAGACTTCATATTTCGGAGGAGTGAAAAATCCGTTTGACACAAGCCGTGTACCGGGCGGTTCATCCGGCGGAGCGGCAGCAGGCGTTGCAGGCGGTATGTGCGCCGGCGCCATCGGCTCGGATACCGGAGGCTCGGTTCGTCAGCCGGCATCATTCTGCGGTGTGACCGGACTTAAACCTACATACGGCGCCGTTTCACGTTACGGTCTTATTGCGTTTGCGTCAAGCCTTGATCAGATAGGTGTTATTGCAAATTCCGCTGATGACTGCGCTGTTATTCTTTCTCAGATTGCCGGATATGATGAAAACGACTCCACAAGCAGAAAGAACAGTATTGATTATAATGCGGAAGTGAATGTAAAAGGACTGAAAATAGGAATACCGAAGGAGTTTTTTGCCGACGGTATAGACGATGATGTGAAAACAGCCGTTCTGAAGGCGGCTGACCTTTATAAGAATATGGGTGCGGAACTGATTGATGTATCCCTTCCGGGGCTTAAATATGCGGTTTCGGCATATTATCTCATATCATCAGCAGAGGCGGCAAGCAATTTGTCACGCTATGACGGTATAAAATTCGGCTACCGCTCCGAAAAAGGCGCAAGCTTCAATGAAGTTATATCAAACACAAGAGGCGAAGCGTTCGGCGACGAGGTAAAACGCCGCATACTTCTTGGGAATTACGCGCTTTCAAGCGGATACTATGACGCATATTATAATAAGGCATCCAAAATACGCACTAAAATCCGTGCGGAATATAATGATATATTTGAAAAATGCGACTTCATAATTACTCCGACCGCGCCGGCGGCGGCTTATAAAATAGGTTCTGTTGAGAATGATCCGGTTAAGATGTATCTTGCCGATATATGTACCGTAACAGTGAATATAGCCGGACTGCCGGCGATATCCACACCATGCGGATATACCGACGGCGGTATGCCGATAGGTATGAGCATTATAGGAAAAGCCTTTGATGAGGGCAGAATGATATCGCTTTGCAGCGCATATGAGAAAAATTTTGACAGAAGGGAGGCGCGGATATGAAATATCAGAGTGTGATAGGTCTTGAAATACACGCCGAAATGCTTACAAAATCCAAGGTTTTCTGCACTTGTTCGGCGGAATTCGGCGGAAATGAAAACAGCAGGGTATGTCCGCGCTGTTCCGGACTGCCGGGGACGCTGCCGGTATTTAATCAGGGCGCGGCTCTCCTTGCCGCAAGAGCCGGTTTTGCGCTTGACTGCAAGGTAAACAATTATTCGGCTTTCGACCGGAAAAATTACTTCTATCCCGATTTGCCGAAAGCGTATCAGATAACTCAGTTCAATTATCCGATATGCACGGACGGCAAAATAAGAGTCGGCGAAAAGGATATCAGAATAAACCGTATCCATATAGAGGAAGATGCCGGAAAACTTGTCCATGACGATTATGAGGGAATATCCATGGCGGATTACAACCGCTGCGGAGTTCCGCTTATAGAGATAGTTACCGAGCCGGATATAAGAACGGCGGAAGAGGCAAGGGATTTTGTGGAGCAGATTGCGCTGAGGCTTAAATATGCCGGAGTGTGCGATTCAAGAATGGAGCAGGGTTCGCTGAGAGTTGACGTCAATATATCACTTATGCCGTATGATTCGGATGTGTTCGGCACGCGCGCGGAGATAAAGAATCTGAACTCGCTTAAATCCATTGTCCGCGCAATAGAATATGAGATAGAACGTCAGAGTGAAATTCTGGATAAAGGCGGACGGGTAGTGCAGGAAACGCGCCGTTTCAACGATAACCGCGGAACGACCAACGCTCTGCGTTCAAAGGAAGAAGCGCATGATTACCGCTATTTCCCCGAACCTGATATACCGCCGGTATTTCTGAGCGACGAGGAAATAAACGCTATCAGGGAATCAATGCCGGAGATGCCGCAGAAAAGATTTGCGCGTTACACAGATGAATACGGACTGCCGGAGGCGGACGCAAAGCTTCTGACAGCGGATAAGGCGCTGTCGGATTTTTACGATGACGCGGTGAAGATATATCCGTCTTACAAAAACACGGCAAATCTTGTACTTGTCGAGCTTCTGAGAGAACTTAACGAGTCGGGGGAGAGTATCGGACAGCTTAAATTCACACCGAAGGAACTGGCGGAAGTCGTTGAACTGGCAGACAAGGGTGAAATAAGCAGAAACGCCGCTAAAGATATTCTGAACATATTGTTTGAAAACGGCGGAAGTCCGCATGATATCGCGGAGGAACATGGATTTATAATGAATAACGACACCTCGCTTCTGGAGGAGATCGTTGATAAGGTAATTGAGGAAAACGCTGATTCTGTAAAAAGCTACAGGGAAGGCAATCAGAAAATATTCGGTTTCCTTATGGGGCAGGTCATAAAAAATTCCGGCAAAGGCGCAAATCCGAAACTTGCGAAAGAAACGCTTATGCGGAAGATAGAGGAGGCAGAATAAATGCGGATAACGGATGGTCAGTCGATTGCAGACGTGCTTACAACAGAAAAACTGAAAAACGCCTGCGGAGGAACTATTACATTCTGCGCCTGCGTTCATAAAATAAAGGATATGGGCGCGTTCGCTTTTGTAAATCTCCGCACAGGCAGATATGTGGTGCAGTCGGTTTATATACCGGATAAATGCGAAGGAAATCTTTCCGATATTTCGGAGGGATGCTATATAAAGCTGACGGGCAAGGTGAAAGAGGAGGAGAGGGCAAATCTCGGATATGAGATAACTCTTTGCAGTTTCAGCCTTCTTTCACGTCCGGCGCATGAATACCCGCTTCACGTATCGGCGCGCGAACTCGGCTGTACAATAGAAACAAAACTGGAATACCGCTCAACGGCTCTGCGTAATCCTAAAGAGAGGGCAGTATTTAAAATAAGCGAGGGAGTGTGTGAGGGATTCAGGCAGTTTCTGATGAAAAATAATTTTACAGAGATACATACGCCGAAAATAGTGGCGGCAGGTGCTGAGGGCGGCGCGAATATGTTCAAGCTGAAATATTTCGGACAGGACGCGCTTCTGGCGCAGAGTCCGCAGTTTTACAAACAGACCTGCGTCGCATTTTTTGACAGGGTGTTTGAAATAGCGCCGGTGTACCGCGCGGAGAAACATAATTCCACAAGACATCTCAACGAGTATATCGGACTTGATTTTGAAATGGCATACATCAGCTCAATGACCGATGTTATGGAAATGGAAACGGCGCTTATACGGTATATATGCGAATATCTGAAAGAGAATTACAGCTATGAGCTTGCGCTGTTCGGAAATCCTGTTCCGGAGGTGAAAACAATACCGGCCGTTACATTTTTTGAGGCTATGGATATATTATCACACACGCGCGGCAAGGTGGATTTGGAGCCGCAGGATGAAGTGAGATTATGCGAATACGCAAAAGAAAAATATGACAGTGACTTTATATTTGTGGAGAAATTTCCGATGGCAAAACGTCCGGTATACGCTATGAACTCGCCGGAAGACCCGAAACTTGCCGAAAGTTTTGACCTTCTTTTCCGCGGACTTGAAATAACGACAGGCGGACAGCGTATACATGATTATGAGGAGCAGATTGCAAAAATGAAACAGTTCGGCGTTGAGCCGGAGGAATTATCGGTATATCTGCAGATTCACAAATACGGAATGCCGCCGCACGGCGGACTGGGAATAGGACTTGAAAGGCTTGTTATGAAACTGCTCAATCTTGCAAATATCCGTCAGGCAAGTCTTTTCCCGAGAGATATAACTCATCTCGACCCGTAAAAGCTTTATATCCGCGTTCAAGCGGTTAATAATACAGTAAAAAAGAAATTGTTATTCATTTAAGATTTTTAAGGAGGATTTTATCATGTCAATTTCAGAGGTTTTCGGAAGCAATGTGTTTAACCTTACGGTTATGAAAGAACGTCTTCCGAGAGATGTCTACAAAGCAATCAAAGAAACGATAGAAAATGAGGCGGAGCTTGATATCAATATTGCCGATGTTGTGGCGAATGCTATGAAGGACTGGGCGATAGAAAAAGGCGCGACTCACTACACACATTGGTTCCAGCCTATGACCGGCGTTACAGCGGAAAAACACGATTCCTTTATCGCACCGGCGGATGACGGCAAAATCATTATGGAATTTTCAGGAAAAGAACTGATAAAGGGCGAGCCGGACGCGTCAAGTTTCCCTTCGGGAGGACTCCGCGCGACTTTTGAGGCAAGAGGATATACCGCGTGGGATCCGACATCATACGCGTTTATCAAGGATAATTCGCTTTGCATTCCGACAACCTTTTATTCATATTCGGGAGAGGTTCTCGATAAGAAAACACCGCTTATCCGTTCTATGGAGGCCGTAAGCAAGCAGGCGATGAGAGTGCTTAAATACTTTGACACGGACGCGACAAGAGTTATTTCCTATGTAGGACCGGAGCAGGAATATTTCCTTACCGACAGAGAACTTTATCATCAGAGACAGGATCTTATCCTGACAGGAAGAACACTTTTCGGAACAAAGCCGGCTAAGGGTCAGGAACTTGACGATCATTATTTCGGAGTAATCAAGGAAAGAGTATCGGCGTATATGAAAGAGCTTGACGAAGAACTCTGGAAACTTGGCGTGCTTGCAAAGACAAAGCACAACGAGGTTGCGCCGGCGCAGCATGAACTTGCGCCTATATTCTCGATAACCAATATCGCGTCAGACCATAATCAGCTCACAATGGAAATAATGAAAAAGGTTGCGGCGCATCATGATCTTGTGTGTCTTCTGCATGAAAAGCCGTTTGACGGCATAAACGGCTCAGGCAAACACAACAACTGGTCGATAGGTACAAACACAGGCGAAAATCTTCTGAAACCGGGCAAGGATCCTATTTCAAATAAAAGATTCCTTATTTTCCTCTGCGCTACGATCCGCGCGGTGCATAAATACGGATATATTCTGCGTTTGTCAGCCGCAACAGCCGGAAACGATCACCGTCTGGGCGCAAACGAGGCTCCGCCGGCAATAGTATCCATGTTCCTCGGTGAACAGCTTGAAGAGGTTATCAACGCAATCAAAGCGGGCAAGACAAAGATAGAGAAGAAGGATACAAGCATTGAAACCGGCGTTGACGCGTTCCCTATCCTCAAAAAGGACGTTACAGACAGAAACAGAACATCGCCGTTTGCGTTTACCGGAAACAAGTTTGAGTTCAGAATGCCGGGTTCGGCGCAGTCGATTGCCGGTATAAATATAGTTATCAACGCGATTGTTGCGGATGTACTTGCGGAATATGCAGACAGACTTGACAAAGCTGAAGACGCTGAGAGTGAAATCTGGGCAATCATAAAGGACACGATAAACGAGGACGAGGCTATTATATTCAACGGAAACAACTATTCGGACGAATGGGTTGCAGAGGCTGAAAGAAGAGGTCTGCCGAATCTGAAAACAGCCGCGGACGCGCTGCCGCTCTTCAAGTGTGAGGAAAGCGTTAAGCTGTTTGAAAGACACGGCATATTCAAACCGATTGAAACAAGTTCGCGCTGTGACATCATGCTTGAGGATTATGCAAAGGCTCTCCATATAGAAGCGCTTACAATGATTGAGATGGCAAGCCGTGATATTCTTCCGGCGTGCATATCATACGCAGAGTCGATTGCATCGGCGGTTGCAGTACAGGAAAGCATCGGTATTACTCCAAAAAATCAGAAGGCGCTTGCGGTTGACATTGCAAATCTCAATGAAGCTCTTATTGAAAAGATAGACGCGCTCAAAAAGGTTATGGAAGGCGTCGGAAACGAGGATCCTGTTGAGGAAGCGGCTTATTACAGAGATAATGTTATTCCGGCTATGGACGCGCTGAGAGAAGTTGCGGATACGCTTGAAACCAAGGTAGACGCTCAGTACTGGCCTATGCCGACATATACGGATCTGCTGTTCTACGCTTGATTATAAATTAAAAAGGGACGCGTCAGCGTCCTTTTTTGCTTGGTTTGAAATTGCCGTTAAATACTCAAATTTATATAATGCAATAAAAATTCCTCTCTGTACGAATATTTATAAATAAATATAAAATAATATAATCGAACTACATTAACAGGGAGTGATTTTTATGAAACGGCTTATAACAGCGCTGTTCTCATCTACATCTCATGCCGATACGGCGGTGAGGGATCTTAAAAACGCGGGTTTTTCAGAGGATGATATGTCGATAATATCAAAGAGCAATGAAGCGGGAAATAATATGTATATAGGCGCAGCATACGGCGCGGCGACAAATGACGACGTGACAAGCGGAGTTACGGCGGGAAACATAGTCACAGGCACGCCGGGAATTTTTATGGGGTTCGGCGGAAATGACGGAATGGACACATCGGTGATATCGGCGTTTTTTCCTCCGGATTATGAGAATGTGCGCAAGACAATGACCGATCTGGGTTTGCCTTCTGACGTCGGAAAAAGTCTGGAAAAAGAAGTGAAAAACAACAAGACTTTATTTTATATGGAGGCAAATGAAAACGATATCGACACCGTTATGACGCATTTAAGGGCAAACGGCGCGGAAAGAGCTGAAATACATTAAATGGGCTGTAATGCTGAAAAGGATATGACAAATGAAGAAATTCAGGGGATTGACAAAATAAAACAAGCTGTGTTATAATAAGTCTTGGTTAATAATGACCCGGGTAAAAAGAGCGGTGGCGGCTGCTCCGACACCTAC
>CAZLOX010000091.1:0-8427 GCA_964561265.1 uncultured Lachnospiraceae bacterium | reverse complement strand
ATACTGTTCATATAAACTCCTTTCAAATATAATATTATTTTTTCTGATTTCTTTTAAACAAAGGAATCAGAATATTTTTAATATCGTCAACGCCTATGACAAGGCACGCGGCGGCGTATACAACAACTCCTGTGAAAGCGCATGATACCGATATGATAATATTTTTCGCAAGAATGCCGGACTCAGCCGTCACTCCGGAAACAATACCGCGGCACACATACACAGCCGCCGCCATTATAACGGCGCATAATATGGTTTTGGAAACCGCAATGATATCGCTCTTTTTAAACAGGCCTTTGTATACCTTGTTTATACATATAAAATTAAGCGTCGCATTGACCATAGAACCTCCGGCTGTCGCAAGAGCCAGTCCTTTTGAACCGAGCTTTGACGAAAGTATATACGCGAAAAGAATATTCGCGCACATACTCGCAATAGCGGTTATCATAGGAATTTTCGCATTCTGCATAGAGAAGAATGATTTGCTCAGAATTTCGTTGAACGCGAGAAATATCATACCGCATGAATAGCATAAAAGCGCGTTGGATGTTACCTGAATTTCATATTCGCTGAATGAGCTGTACAATATTGAAATTATAGGACGCGCAAGTATTATAAATCCCGCCATTATAGGCAGAATAACAATGGTTATCGCGCGCAGCGACGTTGCCGTCATTTCCTTTGCGCCGCTGAGGTCGTCCGCCGCGTTTGCTCTTGACATACGGGGGAATATCAGGTTTGTCACCACAAACGAGAACACTCCCACGACAATCACATACAAACGGTTTGCGTATTCCAGCACGGCGACAGCGCTTCCGTTGTCAATTCCCGATGCAAGACGTGAATTGACGATTGAATAAAGCGGCTGAACCCATGTGCTTACAAGCATAGGCCCTGCCAGAAGAAGAGCCGCTTTTATGTTTTCATCCCACAGTTTAAGCGAGGGACGGTATCTGAATCTGAATTTTTTCAGTGACGGGATCTGTATTATCACCTGCAGGCTCCATGCCAGGAGCATTGTCACCGAAAGTCCGACAACTCCGAATTTTTTGCCGAAAAGCACAAAATACAGAATTATCGCGGCATTTGACACAAGGCTTATTATCGCCGGTATGTTAAATTCGCCGAAGGACTGCAGTATTCCGACAAAGCTGAACGCCAGCCCCGTGAATATTATCATAGGGAACATTATGCAGGAAAGCTTTGCCGCACGGGCGTGAGTTTCCGCGTTAAATTCGGGCGCCATGAAGTTTATCAGCTGGTCTGAAAATACTATTCCGAATACCGCTATAAGCGATGTTATAATAAGTATTACCGTAATAAAACGGCTTGCGAACTCCATCGCTTCCTCTTTTGATTTTTTTTCGAGGATACTGTTGAACACCGGTATAAAAGCCGCCGATATCACTCCGCCTATCACTATGTCAAAAAGCATGGTGGGCAGTTTGGACGCTGTCATATACGCGACCGCGTCTATGCCTGTTGAGAAAAATGCTCCTATGAGCATATCGCGCACCATTCCGCATATTTTGGCGAGCATTGTTGCCGCCGCCATAAAGCTTGCGGTGCGCAGAAGTTTATTTGCCATTCTTTGCGCCTCCTTTTAAAAGTCCGGCGGCGTAATCGGAATTTTCCGAGGCTTTTTTTCTTAAATACAACACTCTGTCATCAATCATTCCTTTTATCCGCGCGTAATTTTCCATACATTCATCTGTCATATGCCGGAGAGCCGCGCTGTCCGCGTCCTCCGCGCTGATATACATTTTCTGATTTATATAATCCATAAATCCGTTTATTTTCGGGTCATACACAAGCCCGATTATCGGCACGCCCTGCGATGCGGCGTAAATAAGGGTGTGCAGACGCATACCTATACATATGCGCGCCCTGCTTATAACTGCGAGCAGTTCTCCGGTTGCCATACGCCTGTCTATCAATTTGCATTCAGATGTCATCTTGTCCATTATTTCCCTTGAAATATCGCAGTCCGCCGACATCTGCATAGGCAGAAATACCGGTATCATATCGTATTTCTGCGCGGTGTAATCTATAACTTCCGCAAGGTCAGACGTGAAACTCTCCGGCAGACGGCTCCATTTCCGCACCGAAACGATGAAGAAATCCCGCCCGTTTTCGCTTATATTGTCAATCAGTTCAAGCGCGGACGCGTTTTCGGTTTTTTCAAGCAGAAACGCGGGGTCGGCGGTCAGGACGATATCCGGTTTTGTCACTCCGATATCCGCAAGCATTTTCTGCGATGCCTCATCTCTGAGGGTTATCATATCCGCTCTGTTGAGAATATTTTTTGTAAGACGGATATTGGATTTTTTTGTAAGCGGGCCTATGCCGTTTGAATACAGCATTATTTTCAGTCCGGACAGGCTTGCAAGCATAATAACGGCAAGATAATAAATCAGCGATTTTGTGCTTGTTCCGTCCTGTATGAGCGTTCCTCCGCCCGATATGAGAAGGTCGGATTTTAAAATATTTTTTATTATCTCGAACAGATTCCATCTGTTCACCGCATTTACATGGTAGACCGACGCTGTTTCTGCCGGATTTGCCGACAATACTGTTATATCGCAGTCGGGGATTTTTTCTTTCAAGCCTTTTACGATGGACATAAGCAGAGCGTCGTCGCCGTTGTTGCCGAAACCGTAGTATCCTGAAATTAAGATTTTACTCATTTCATTTTCCTTTCCAGGCTGCCGATGTCTGACCAAGTAAAGCGTTATATGCCATAATGGTATCATCTGCCATTTTCGCCGCGGAATAATCTGAAAGAATGACTTTTCTTGAAAATTCCGCAAGACTGTTTTTCTCTTTATCCGGCATAGCAAAATATCTGATTATATCGTCATACAGCGTTTCAGCCTCAGGCGCCGGACAGAAACGGCAGCAGAAATTTGTTTCCTTTGCGGTATCGAGTTTATCGGGAGAGAATAATCCGATATATCCCTCGTTTCCGGTAATAATAACAGGTTTCCGGCACGCCATAGCCTCAAGGGCGGCGCGGCTCACTCCGACAAAAAGCTCTCCGGCCGCAATGATATTGTTTATATCCACGCGCGATCCTGTCAGGGTTACGGTATTTCTGCCGGTCTTTTTATTGACTTCCTCCGCCATTGCCGACACATTGGCAAAGTCATCGCCGTCACCGACAATTATAACGCGCAGATTGTCTATCTTTTCATTCAGCCTTTCACATACCGAAATAAGCTGTTTTGACGCAAGACTCCGGCTTTCGTCCAGACGGCTCACGCTTACAATCACTCTTTCGCCGTCTTTTATGTCGAATTCCTTTTTTATTCCGGCGCAGTCGGTATCCGCGGAAAATTTTTCGGTGTCTATACCGTTTATCGTGGTAAAGATATTCTCTTCCGGAGTGCCGTAATTATCCATAAGGTAACGCTTTATATCCTCGCTTACGGCAACTGTTTTTTCGCCCCAGTCGGTTATATATTTAAGACCGTACTTTGTGGTGAATACCCAGTGGGTAGTGGTCACAAAATGAAAGTTCATTTTTCTGTGCAGCCTGCCGATTATGAACGAGGGTATGCGCGCATGGGAATGAACTATCGTTATATTTTCCTTTTCTATAATGTCACGGAGCTGTCTGAATGCCTTTATGACATTGAGCGGATTTTTATTCTGCAAAGGCACATTATAGTGCTTTATGCCGGCGTTTTCAAGTTCCTTCACATAAACTCCGCCGTTTGACGCCGCTATAACATTATACCCGCGCCGCCGGAGTTCTTTTGAAAGTTCAACGACATGGGTTTCGGCTCCGCCTATATCCAGCTTCATTAAACACATAAGTATATTGACAGGTTGTTCCATAAAATAATATTCGCCTTTCTGAAAGATTTCATATTTTCTGTATGTAAATTATTGTACTTTTATTTCACTCATTATATCACATTATTTGGCGGCGGTCAATAGATATTATCAATGTGAACAAAACAAAAGAGAAGTTGTCTATAATAAACAGCCTCTCTTTCATATTGATTTAATATCCCATTGAATCCGACATGGAATCGTCATTTTCAATCCATTCGGAAGTCTGGATCACTCTGTAATCCGTGTATGTATCGCGTACAATAATGCTTTGTATGCCGGCATTTATAACAAGCCTTTTGCACATTGAACAGCAGCTTGTCCCCGAAACAGGCGCGCCGCTCTGCGGGTCGATGCACACTAAATACAAGTCCGCGCCTATCATATCGCTTCTGCGCGCCGATATGATAGCGTTGGCTTCCGCGTGGACGCTCCGGCAGAGTTCGTATCTTTCGCCGCGCGGAATGTTCAGTTTGTCGCGCATACAGAAATTCAGGTCACAGCAGTTTTCACGTCCTCTCGGCGCGCCGTTGAATCCCGTTGAAATTATTTCGTCATTTTTTACTATTATAGCGCCGAACAGACGGCGCACACAAGTGCCTCTTTCGGCGACTGTCTGAGCTATGTCAAGATAATAGTTCGGTTTATCTCTCCTGCCCTGCATTTTATATTCCTCCTTTGTTCGTTCCGCATATTTTTTTATAATAATCCAGTGTGGCAAAATTCCGTTCCAGATGGTGACAGACATATTTTTCCGATAATTGCGACAGCTGTGCAAACGCTTCCTCCGGCGCTTTGAATGAAAATATCTTTTTCGGCATGGAGTATAATATATAGTAGATACACGCGTACGCGTCCGGAGATATTTCGGTATCGCTTCTTCGTCTGCACTGAGGGCATACCAGAGCGTCCTCATGGCTGAAATATTTATGAGAGCCTCCCGCCCCGCATCTCGAACACCGGAGAATATCCGGCATAAATCCGCTGTTTTTCATAAGCCGGAGTTCAAATATCGGCTTTATTTTTTTCACGCTTATATTTTTATAAGCCGCCGCATACAATGAGTTAAGCAGCAGGCTGAGAGTGCCGCGGTCGGGATTATGCTCTCCGAGGGCGGCCGCTGTGATATCCGCAAGATATGTAAACAGCGACAGTTTTTCTATATCCTCGCTTATCGGAAAAAACGCGTCTTTCATTACAACGCCGTTCACATTGGCGATATCTCCGCCGGTGTAAAGCTCAAATTCGCTGTAACAAAAAAGCTGGGCGGAGGCGGCGCGGCTGTTTTTTATCCGCCGCACCCCTCTTGCCGCCGCCTGTATTATCCCGTATTCGGGCGTAAAAAGCGTGAGCATTCTGTCCGCTTCCTTATAATTTGCCTGTTTTATAATAAGTCCTTCTGTTGTTATATTATTCGTCATCATATATATCAGAATCATCCCTGTTTTCCGGAGAGCCGTATTCTGACTCGCTGTATAATAAATACGCGTCAATATTCCCTGTTTCACAGAAAATTTTCCACATATCCATATTAAACCATTCCTTTCCGAAGAAACTGAAGTTTCAGATTTTTTAAAGCTGTTTTTCGGTGAGTGTATTTATAGCTTGTCAGATAAACAGGGTTAGTATACTTACACTTTTAACCTTTTACGTCATATCCGAAGTTGCGTATCATGCGGTTGTTGTTTCTCCAGTCCGGCTTGACTTTTACCCATAATTCAAGGTATACTCTTGTGTCGAGCATTTTCTGTATATCCTCGCGGGCAAGAGAGCCTATTTTTTTGAGCATATCGCCGTTTTTGCCTATGATAATGCCTTTGTGGCTTGTTTTTTCGCAGTAAATGCTTGCGGAAATATTTGTTATGGTTTCTTTTTCTTCCATTTTTTCTATCTCTATCGCAATTCCGTGAGGAACTTCCGCCTCAAGCAGCCAGAGCATTTTTTCCCTTATAATTTCAGCGGCGATCTGCCTTTCGGGCTGATCGGTCACAACATCGTCATAGAAGAATTTCGGGCCGGGAGCCAGAAGTCCGTTGATTTCATTGAGCAGGATCTTCACGCCGTCGCCGGTCTGCGCGCATATAGGCACTATCGCGTCAAATTTGTGAAGATTGCTGTAATCGGCGATAAGCGGAAGAAGGTTTTCCTTTTTTATTTTATCCACCTTATTTATCACAAGTATGCAGGGAAGTTTCATCCTGCCGAGATTCTGTGCTATTTCGCGTTCTATATCCTGTATGCTCTGTGTCGCGTCGACCATAAACAGAATAACGTCCATTTCATTTACCGATTCGTTCGCTATTGATACCATATATTCGCCCAGCCGGTTTTTCGGCTTATGTATACCGGGCGTGTCTGTGAAAACTATCTGTGATTCGTCGGTGGTGTATATTGCGAGAATTTTATTGCGTGTGGTCTGCGGTTTGTCGGAGATGATTGCGATCTTCTGTCCTACTATGGTGTTGCAGAGCGTGGATTTTCCCACGTTGGGCATACCTATTATAGCGGCGTATCCCGACTTGAATGTGTTAGTATCTATTGTCATTGTTATCCTCCTAAAAAATTTCCGTTCTTAAAATAATTGTTAATCTCTTGTTATGCCAAGTGAAGTTAAAATATCCCGTTCCTTCTGCCGCATAATTTTATCCTGTTCTTCGCTGAGTTCGTGGTCATAGCCTAAAAGATGGAGCATGGAATGTGCTGTAAGAAAACCGATTTCGCGTATGAGGGAATGTCCGTACTCTTCCGCCTGCTGAGCCGCTCTTTCGGCGGATATGACGATATCTCCCAGAATGATGTTCTCATTTTCAAAATCCACGTCAAACTCCGATTCGATAATATTTCCTTCTTCGTCAAATTCAAGTATAGGAAAGCTGAGCACATCGGTGGGAGCGTCCTTGTCCCTGTATGTTTTGTTGAGAGAACGTATATTTTCGTTATCGGTGATTGTGACGTCAACCTCCGCGTCAAAGGCGCACTTTTCGTAATCCATTACGGCGGCGGCAACTTTTTTTATACATTCTGTTATTTCTTCGGTTATCTCAAATTTTTCCTGTTTGTTTTCAATATATACGTCTGTCATACGTGTTTTTTCCTTTCGGGTGTATTCTTCTGCGGGCGGGATTCATAATGTTCGTATGCTTTTATAATTTTCTGCACGAGGGGATGACGCACAACGTCTTTTTCTGTAAACTGGCAGAAAGATATATCCTCTATTCCGCCGAGGATTTTACGCACCTCTTTAAGACCCGATTTTTTCCCGTCGGGCAGGTCTACCTGAGTCACGTCGCCGGTGACGATAGCTTTTGAGCCGAATCCTATTCTTGTAAGAAACATTTTCATCTGTTCGGGTGTGGTATTCTGTGCTTCGTCAAGAATGATAAAGGAATTGTCGAGGGTTCTTCCGCGCATATATGCGAGCGGCGCGACTTCGATTATGCCTTTTTCCTGATATTTGCTGAAACTTTCCGCGCCCAGCATTTCATACATACCGTCATAAAGCGGACGCAGATACGGGTCGACTTTATTCTGGAGATCGCCCGGCAGAAATCCGAGTTTTTCGCCGGCTTCGACAGCCGGACGGGTCAGTATGATGCGGTTTACCTCGCGGCTTCTGAGCGCGCTCACTGCCATAGCTACCGCGAGATACGTCTTGCCCGTTCCGGCCGGCCCTATGCCGAATACTATCGTGTTGTCCCTGATTGCGTCTATATATTTTTTCTGTCCTATAGTTTTCGCGTTTATGGGGTTTCCGTGCGAGTTGAGCGCGGCGCAGTCGTCGCCGAGCATTTTTATGTCAAATCCGCCGTTTTCCTGCACCATTGTAATCGCGTAAAGCACTTTCTGTTCATCTGCCGCTATGCCTTTTTCAATCATCTCAAGGAGTATACCGATAACCTCCTGAGCCTTGTCAATATTCTCCTCCTCTCCGGTAAGGAGCAGAGTGTCGCCGCGTCCTGTTATGCTTACCGCAAAAGCCTTTTCAAGCAGCTTGATGTTAGAATCAAAATCGCCGAACAGCAAAGATAAATCCGCTGTTTCCGATATGGTTATCTGTCTTTGCAAAGTAATTATTCCTCCGTTTTTTCCGCGCCTTCTTCCGTGCCGGCGCTTTCATTTGTCTGTATAGGCTGAAACAGTCCTACATTTTCTTTAAATTCCATCTGGAGATACACTCTCAGAGTTTCATCGTCAATTTTTTCGGTATATGTGTTTTTGTTTATAAGTTCCGACTGCGGCAGTATCTGTCTGCTTATGCTTTCCTCCATCGCTTCGCGCGCGCGGTCTGCCGCCGTCTGTTCGGAAATATCAACGCGGACTGTGTTTATCTCGCTTATTCTCGTCCTTGAGAGCGACAAAGGCAGACTGACTTTACCGCCTGACGGCAGAGCATATACGTTATGTTCCGTGTCGTATTCCATAAACGCGGGAGCGCGCGGCAGAAACAGACTTATATTTTTTGAGAAAAGATTCAGGGTATAAAATGATTTCTTCTTTCCTGTCGGCACGCGCATTTCATCATAGAGCTTTACCTCCTGCGACTGACTGTAATATGTGAACGCTTCCGCCTCGCCGAGAGCGCGGACATAC
>CAZLOX010000090.1:0-8554 GCA_964561265.1 uncultured Lachnospiraceae bacterium | reverse complement strand
GAACAGTTTGACTGTTTCAGGGAATTTCTTGCCGCCGGGGTAAGCCAGTATTTTCTCTGGAATATGGTTCTTGATGAACAAGGCACGAATACAGCCGGAAACTGGCATCAGAACGCGCCTGTAACCGTAAATTCGCATACCGGTGAAATATCGTATAATCCGAGTTATTATCTGACAAAGCATTTCAGCTGTTACATAGAACCGGGGGCTGTGAGAATAAAAACATCAGGCGTATATGCTGACGCGATAGCATTTAAAAATCCGGACGGAACAACCGTTCTTGAAGTAAAAAACAGTTCAGACGAGCCTGTCACTCTGACAATCAGTTTTAACGGCAGAACGGTAAAGCCAACGCTGGCGGGACATTCAGTCAATACATTCAGGGAAACGCTGATTTAAGGAAATATTAACAGCTGTTTTTTAAATTAAAATATAAAAGAACTGCTGCAAATGAAAATTTATATTGCAGCAGTTTTTTATATATTATTTTTATATATCTATCATGTTGAAAGTTTCTTTGCGAGTTCAACAAGTTCTGTCGGAAGGTGCTTTTTCATATTAAGACCTTCTTCTATATCAACATCTGTGACTTTATTATCACGCATACATATGATACGGTTTGATTTGCCGGCAGCAAGCAGTTCAACTGCCATAGCGCCCATCTGACTTGCAATAACTCTGTCGCGGACTGACGGGCTTCCGCCTCTCTGAACATAACCGAGAATTGTCGCACGCGATTCAATTCCTGTTTTCTGCTCAATTTCAGCAGCCATTTCGGTAACACCGCCGATACCTTCGGCCACTATGATAATGCTGTGCTTTTTGCCGCGCGCCTTACTTTCAAGAATAGGACGGAGAACATCTTCGTCAAAGTTGTACGGAACTTCAGGCACAAGAATAACTTCCGCGCCGCAGGCAATTCCGGCATATACCGCAATATAGCCGGCATTACGTCCCATAACTTCTATAAGAGAACATCTTTCATGGCTTGTAGCGGTATCTCTTATCTTGTCAATAGCGTCCTTAACGGTATTGAGCGTGGTATCAAAACCTATTGTGTATTCACTGCAGTCGATATCGTTGTCTATTGTGCCTGGAAGAGCGATTGTCGGGAGTCCGATGGAACACAGATCCTTTGCGCCCCTGAAAGAACCGTCGCCGCCGATGACAATAAGACCGTCAATACCGAAAACTTTGGCGATTTCATATCCTTTTTTCACGCCTGCCATTTCCTTGAATTCAAGACAGCGGTCGGTCTGGAGTATTGTTCCGCCTTTCTGGAGTGTATCGGACACGCTTCTGGCATCCATTTCTTCCATATTTCCGCTTATAAGACCGTTATAGCCTTTTTTGATACCCATAACTTTAATGCCGTGATAAGCGGCTGTTCTTACAACAGCGCGTATAGCCGGATTCATACCCGGCGAGTCGCCGCCGCTTGTCAGTACTCCTATTTTTTTTACTTGACTGTTCATATTTTTCACCTCATAAATTTTTATATTATTAAATTCAGAATTAACAAAACTATTGATTTTTCAGCTCTGCGCATCAATAATTATATTGTGAGCGCGCGATATATCGGAATCGGTAACGAGAATTTCATAACCCTGCGTTTCGCCGTCTTCGGAGTTATTTTTTACACAGCGTATTTTCATAATAATTCCGGCGTCCTCTATAAGTTTTCCGATTTTTTCGGCTTTTTCCTTTTCCATAGTAAGGTAAACGACCATCCACATAAATAAAAATTCCTTTCCGAAAATTATTTTCTGTCAGTTTCCGGAGGTGATGACCCCGTGTTTGGTATATATATTGGCGGAGCCTTTGATTTTTACGGCTGATGTGGTTTCGGTAAACTGAGCAATGTATACTTCACCGTTATCGAGCTTTTCCGTATGATGAAATTTTGTGTCGCGTCCTCTTGTAAGGCCTATTATATTAACACCGTTTTCAAGAGCCTGTATTACGATATAGTCATTATTGAGATTAGAGTCTTTATCCATCATTCGTGCCTCCAAAAATTATTTATTGCCTTAGTAGTATTAAATTATAAAAAAATACATATATAATAATATATAATATTTTAATAAAAAAAGCAATAGTCTATTTATTAAAATTGCATTAAATTTTTGGTATATTTTTTGTTATACTTGTTTTTTTGCACTGTCAAGGCAGCGGAATTTGTTCTCGCGCGCGGAGATCATAATATCGCAGAGAGCGTCTTTGTCATTTTTTTCTATTGCTGTTTTGATATTGTCAAGAGCTGTCTGCATATCTGATATCGAGTCGATAAGAGCCGGAGCGTTTTCAAGAAAAAGCTCGCTCCACAGCGTTTCGTTTATATTCGCTATTCTTGTCATATCATTAAGACTTCCGCCCGAAAAACCGGCGGCTGTTTCAATTGCCGGCATATTGCATATTGCGACAGACAAAACGTGCATAAGCTGGCTTGTATATGCAATAGTCTTATCGTGATTTTCAGCGGTTGTGCGTATCACGCGCGCGGAACCGGCAAAACGCGCCATTTCTTCGCAAAGAGAAATATTTTCCGGACGGCTGTTTTCCGACGGAACTATCAGATAAGAGGAGTTTTTAAATAAATCCGCCGTGGAGTGTTCATAGCTTGTGACCTCTTTGCCCGCCATGGGATGTCCGCCTATAAAATCGACATCATCGGGAAGAATTTTTTTCATTTCATCTTCAAGGAATGATTTTACTCCGGACACATCGGTAATAATCGCGCCGCTTTTCAGATACTGCCTGTTTTCCCTGATAAATTCGATGTTTAAAAATGGGTACAGACAAAGTATTATTATATCCGCGTCCTTTATTGCCGCGGATTCATCGAGGGTGTATCCCTTTTCGATAACGCCTTCTTTTTCCGCCATATCAAGATATTTGCGGGTACGGTTTATCCCGAATATTTTGGCGTCTTTAAATCCTTTCAGACTTTTTGCGAGAGAACCGCCTATAAGTCCGAGTCCTACTATAAAAATATTCAACAAAATTCACATCCTTTCATATTATGGAAACGCTGAATAAATCAAGATAAAAAAATAGTTTTAGCCCTCGGCGTCAGTAGTTTTGCTTCGCAAAACCGCTTGCTATGCAAGCGTCGGATATCTTTCCGATACTTGCAGAAAATAGCTCAGAAGTGGTGAATTTCCGTAGGAAATTCATTCAGTAGTTTTGCTGCGCAAAACCGCTTACTTCGTAAGCATCGGATATCTTTCCGATACTTATGAATAGCGTATATTTTCCGCGAAACTATTTTTTTTATTACCTTAAATCAGCCTTTCCTCAGCGTTTCCAGAATTCCAATGCGAAAACGCATACTAAAAACAAAACGGCGACGCATACTGCCAGAGCGTCTTTTCCGGTGGTTTTCATAACTTTCATTCTTGTGCGGTTTATGCCGTTATTGTAACATCTTGACTCCATAGCGTTGGCGAGTTCGTCCGCGCGGCGGAATGCGCTTATAAAAAGAGGTATCATAACCGGCAGCAGTGATTTTGCCCTTTTTATTATATTTCCGCTTTCAAAATCCGCGCCGCGCGCCGTCTGGGCCTTCACTATCTTGTCCGCTTCCTCCGCGAGAGTCGGAATAAACCGCATTGCTATCGTCATCATCATGGCTATTTCATGCGACGGCACTCCTATTTTTTTCAGCGGCCGGAGCATATATTCCGCCGCGTCGGTCAGCATAACCGGCGTAGTGGTAAGAGTCAGCAGAGATGTTCCCATAAGCAGGAGAATAAGCCGCGCCGCCATTACAGCGGCAAGATATATTCCCTCATATGTCACGCGCAGCGAGAAAGTTTTATATGTGAAAAATGTAACAGCAGGCGTGCCGTCTGTCATAAACACATTAAGTACCGCCGTGAATATGAGTATGAACATCATTGGTTTCAGCCCTTTAAGTACGAATTTAAAGGGCACGCGCGATGAAAATATCATTATAAGCGTAAAGACGGTATATGCGCAGTAAGCGGGCGGATGTTTTATAATGAAAAGCGCACAGGTATAAATAACAATAAGTATTATTTTCACTCTTGCGTCAAGTTTATGTATAAATGAATCCACAGGCACATACTGTCCGAGTGTGATATCTTTAAACATGGCATCATTCCTTTCCGAGAGCTTTTAAAACGGCGCGTTCAGCATCATCAACGGTGTATATTCCTTTCGGGATATCAATGCCGAGAGAACGGAGCCGGCCGGTTATCCGCGTTATTTCCGGAACGTCCAGTCCTATTGAGGAAAGCTCGTCCGCGCGGGAGAATATTTCGTGCGCCGTTCCGGACGCGAACAGTCCGCCCTTGTTCATCACGATTATATTATCGGCAATTTCCGCCGCGTCCTCCATACTGTGCGAAACAAGAATGACCGTCATTCCGGAAGATGAGGCGTGCAGATGTAATATATTGGATAATATTTCACGCCGTCCTGCCGGATCAAGACCGGCGGCAGGTTCATCCAGAATAAGCACGGACGGATGCATTGCGACAACTCCGGCAATGGCGGCGCGCCTTTTCTGTCCGCCCGAAAGTTCAAACGGGGAAACGTCAAATAAATCTTCGGATATTCCCGTCAATTCTGCCGCTTCAAGCACACGTTCCTTTACTTCGCTTTCGGTAAGCCCCATATTTTTCGGGCCGTATGCTATATCCTTGTAAACCGTTTCCTCAAAAAGCTGATGTTCGGGATACTGAAAAACCAGTCCTATCCGCCGGCGCAGTTCTTTTGGATTTATTGATCTGATATCCTCTCCGTCTATGAAAATTTTACCGCCGGTGGGCGATAAAAGCGCGTTGAACAGCTGTATAAGAGTGGATTTCCCCGAGCCGGTATGCCCTATAAGCGCGTTAAAAGAACCCTTTTTTATTGAAAGGTTTACATTTTTCAGAGCGACGCTCTCAAACGGCATTCCTTTCTGATATATATATTCAAGATTTTCTGTTCTGATAATTGTATTATTCATTTTTTTACATCGGCAAAAAGCCGTGCTACGGCATTTGCACATTCCTCCGCTGTGAGAATATCAGCCGGTATATCCAGACCTTTTTTTGAAAGTCTGTGAGCAAGTTCTGTCGGCTGAGGCACGTCAAGTCCTATGTTTTTCAGCAGTTCCGCCTGAGAAAATACCTCTTTCGGCGTTCCGTCAAGAGCAATTTCTCCGCTTCGCATCACTATCACCCTGTCGGCAAGAGCGGCTTCATTCATATAATGAGTTATAAGAATGACTGTCATATGCCTTTTTTTGTTAAGCAGACTGATTGTTTCCATAACTTCGCGTCTGCCGGCAGGATCAAGCATCGCGGTCGGCTCATCAAGAATGATACATTCCGGCTCCATTGCCAGAACCGATGCGATTGCGATTCGCTGTTTCTGTCCTCCGGACAGCTTTGACGGCATTTTTTTTGCAAATTCAGTCATACCGACAAGCGCGAGTGCCTCATCAACACGGCGGCGGATTTCTTCCGGTTCGACTCCCAGATTTTCCGGAGCGAACGCAACTTCATCCTCAACAATGGTAGTTACCATCTGATTGTCGGGATTCTGAAACACCATTCCGGCTGTTGAGCGTATATTAAAAAGCAGACTGCTGTCAAGGGTATCCATGGAATTTACATAGATCCGTCCGCCGGAGGGGAGAAGGATTGCGTTGAAAAGTCTTGCAAGAGTTGATTTCCCTGAACCGTTATGCCCAAGAACAGCGCAGAATTCGCCTTTTTTTATATGAAAGGAAAGTTCGTTCAGCACTTTTTTTTCCTTTCCGTCAGAGTCGTTGTATGAGAAAGACAGATTTTCGGTGCGTATCAATTTGTACTCCTCCATCGTCCGCTTATACCGCACGGCATAATAAGACCGTTCGACTCCATAGGCAGTCCTATTTCGTCCGCCGTTATTTCCCCGCCGTATTTTCCGCTCATGGTATAAGTAAGTATATTTGTAAGGACAGCAGGCGACAGACCGGTGGTGTATGAGTTAATAAGGAAAAAAAGCGGATTATCCGACAGAATACTCATACAGTCAGTTATCAGCGGATACAGTTCGTTTTCTATTTTCCACACTTCTCCGGAAGGGCCTCTCCCGTATGACGGCGGATCCATAATAACAGCGTCATACTGCCGTCCGCGCCGTATTTCACGCTTCACAAATTTTTTCACGTCATCTACTATGTATCTCACAGGAGCGTCCGCGAGACCGCTTGATACCACATTTTCCTTTGCCCATGTGACCATTCCCTTTGACGCGTCAACATGAACAACTTCCGCCCCTGCCTTCAGCGCGGCAACAGTCGCTCCGCCCGTGTAGGCGAAAAGATTAAGGACACGCACTTTTGTTCCTGTCTGTGCCGCGTTCTTTATGATTGCGGAAAACCAGTCCCAATTAACTGCCTGTTCGGGGAAAAGTCCTGTGTGCTTGAATCCCATAGGTTTTATGTTAAATGTCATATCATTATAATGTACTTCCCAGCGTTCGGGCAGTTTTTTGCTGATAAAACGCCAGTGTCCGCCGCCCGAACTGCTGCGGTGATATACCGCGTCAGCGCGGTTCCATAGCTTGGCGTCGCTTTTTTTCTGCCATACCGCCTGCGGTTCGGGACGGCGGAGAAGATATTTTCCCCAGTATTCAAGTTTTTCGCCCTCGGACGAATCAATCAGGCGGTAATCCTTCCAGTTGTCGGCAATCCACATAAACAAAATCTCCTGTTCCGGAGTCTGACAATATATTCCGGCAGACTCCCAAATTCCACGCGCAGATAAAAAATCTGAACAATATTTATTTTACATCAAATACGCGTTATCGTCAAGATAAAATCAGTACAAAAAAGGGGTTTTTGATAAATTATGCTTCTTCTTCATTCTCCGCCGTGATATATCCGTTGATTTTTTCAACGCATCTGACCGGCGCGTCTTTGGCTGTGCCCCACGGCATATCGGCATTGCGGTAGTCAAATTTTAGGGTGAATTTGTGTATATCCTCCTGAATGCGCTCAAGTTCCTGTTTTTCCTTTGCGCATAAAAATGAGATAAATTCGCCGGTCTGCTGAGAGGAAAGGGTTTTCGGTGCCAGTTCGCACAGAAGTTCAAAATGCTTCAGACAAACTCCCTTTGAATCCTCAAATTTTTTGCGGAATACCGGCTCGTCCGCCCACAGCTGCAGCGCGACCGACGCGTATCTCTTTAATGTGTGGTCCTTTTTTTCACATATAACGCAGTTTTTTCTTATGGATGAAAGCGTTTCGCACAAATCCGCGGCGGCGGTTTTCGAGGGATTTTTTTTGAAGAGTCCGCCCGAAACAGCCGGAACTTTTTTATAAGTTTTTGAAAGTTTTTTTCGTATTTCCTCCAGATGAGTTTCAAGAACGAGCGCGAGTCCGAGGCTGTTCGGATAGTCGTAAAGCATTCTGAAATGACGCGCGCAGAATCCTTTGTCATTTGACTCAATTCTGTTGTCCGGCTCCATCATTGCCGCGCCGAGCGCGTATTCGACCGCTTCGGTTTCAAGATTGCGTTCAAGCAGACAGAACGGACATTCACAGTCGGTATCAAACGCCTCATTGACCGGTATTGTATAAATTTTTTCTTTCATACTATGCCTCCCGGGTGAATTTTATATTTCTTCTTTTATTATATCTCTGCAAAAAAAATATGTCAATGAAAAAATAGTTAAAAAAAGTCTTTTAAATTTCAAAAGTATGTGTTATAATAGTAAGAGGAAAATATTTATCCGGATTTCCGGAATTTTATTTATAAGGATTTTTTCGCTTAAAAAGCGGATTAAACGACTTACGCATATTGTATTGATGTATGCTTGAATATTTTTTTGTGAAAATCTCATTATAGTAAAAATCGGCGGGTAAATATTATTCTGTAAATTTATTCAAAAAATTAACATTGTATAATAGGTAATTTTTTGAGAATTTTATTTAGGAGGTTAAAAATATGTCATTAACAACAAACAAGACAGTGCTTGCATGGCTGGACGAAATGGCTGCTATGTGCACACCGGACGAAATCGTATGGATTGACGGAAGCGAGGCGCAGCTTGAAGCGCTGAGAGAAGAGGCTGTTGCAACCGGAGAAATGATCAAGCTTAATCAGGAAAAACTCCCAGGCTGCTATTATCACAGAACAGCTGAAAACGACGTTGCCCGCGTAGAGGACAGAACATTCATCTGTACTCCGACAGAGGAAGAAGCAGGCCCTATCAACAACTGGATGGAACCGGCTCAGATGTATGCAAAGCTGAAGGCTCTTTACAACGGCTCAATGAAGGGCAGAACAATGTATGTTATCCCTTATTCAATGGGCCCTGTAGGTTCGCCGTTCTCAAAGACAGGCATTGAGCTTACAGACAGTATATATGTTGTACTTAACATGGCTATTATGACAAGAGTCGGCAAGGCTGTAATTGACCAGCTCGGCGATAATCCGGATTTTGTTAAATGCCTGCACGCTAAGAAGGATGTTGATCCTGAGGAAAGATATATCGTTCAGTTCCCGCAGGACAAGACGATCTGGTCGATCAACTCCGCATACGGCGGAAA
>CAZLOX010000089.1:0-8665 GCA_964561265.1 uncultured Lachnospiraceae bacterium | reverse complement strand
AAGCTTAGTCACGTATGCAATGATTTGCGGCGGGAACTCCATATGATATTCACGCACTTTGTTTTTGCAGCTGACTTTTTGTATGCTGAATTTAGTTGTTATTACAAATGATATCATTTATAGTAACTGACATTACCTAAAAATCGTTTTGCTACAGCCCCTATTTTTTATCTTGATTTATTAAGTGTTTTCTTAATTACGCCTTGCCTATCGAGCCGAAAAGCGCCATTTTTATTTTAACGATCTCTTTGATAGCCGCCGCGCCCGGAGCCAGAAGTTTTCTTGGGTCAAAACCTTTTCCTTCAAGGTCTTTTCCTGCTTCAATGTACTTTCTTGTTGCTTCCTGGAAATAAAGCTGACATTCTGTGTTTACATTGATTTTAGCTACGCCCAAAGAAATAGCTTTCTGAATCATATCTTCCGGTATACCTGTACCGCCGTGAAGTACGAGCGGAAGATCGCCTGTCAGTTTCTTGATTTCAGCCAAAGCTCCGAAATCAAGTCCTTTCCAGTTTTCCGGATATTTTCCGTGAATATTTCCGATGCCTGCCGCGAGGAAGTCAACGTCAAGATCCGCAATTAATTTACATTCCTTAGGATCCGCAATCTCTCCCGCACCGACAACACCGTCTTCTTCACCGCCGATAGAGCCTACTTCCGCTTCTATTGATATACCTTTTTCACGGCATACCTTTACAAGCTCTGTTGTTTTTGCTATGTTTTCCTCAATAGGATAATGTGAGCCGTCGAACATTATTGAAGAAAATCCTGCTTCTATACATTTGTAGCAGCCCTCATATGAACCATGATCAAGATGAAGAGCTACAGGAACTGTTATACCCATTTCATCTATCATAGCCGAAACCATAGCCGAAACGGTTTTAAAACCAGTCATATATTTGCCTGCTCCCTCGGATACACCGAGAATAACAGGTGAATTATTCTCCTGAGCCGTGGAAAGTATAGCTTTTGTCCATTCAAGGTTGTTTATATTAAACTGACCAACGGCATATTTGCCCTCTACTGCTTTTTTTAACATTTCTGTTGCTGGTACCATCATAATAAAATAATCCTCCTATATAAAATATTCTAATGTTATATAATATGGTATAAGCTATTATATCATATTTATGAAATATTTGCAACAAAAAAATATAAGAAACACAAAAGAAATAAAAAATAGTTTTAACCGCCGGCGGAGGAAAAAGTTCATAAGTAATGGATCTCCGCAAAGCTATTTTTTTCTTTTGATTCTCTAAGACCTACGAAACATAATACTGCGCCTGCGCGGCAAACATTTCCGAATAAATTCCGCTCTGCATATCCACAAGCTCATCATGCGTGCCATACTCTTTTATAGTATCCTCCGCAAACACCGCTATCTTATCGCAGAATTTACAGCTTGACAGTCTGTGCGAAATATATATCGCGGTTTTGCCAAGAACAAGAGTGTTGAACTGTCTGTAAATATCGTACTCCGCAACAGGGTCAAGGGCCGCTGTGGGTTCGTCCAGAATAACGATGGGAGCATTTTTATACAGCGCGCGGCTTATTGCGGTTTTCTGCTTCTGACCGCCGGAAAGCTCCGTACCCTTTTCATCAAAACTTTTGAACAGAGTCGTGTCAAGACCATGCTCCAGCTTCTGCGCGTCATCATAAAGTCCAGACTGTTTCAGCACCTCGTTTATACGCTCATCATCAGCCTCGCCGCTAAGGGCAATATTTTCCCTCATGCTGAAAGCGAAAAGCTGGAAATCCTGAAAAACTACCGCAAAAAGCCCGCGGTATTCCTCTTCAGCATACTCTTTTATATTCACGCCGTCAATGAGTATCTCTCCCTCGGTAACATCGTAAAGCCTGCATAAAAGCTTTATGAATGTGGTTTTGCCTGCTCCGTTAAGTCCGACTATGGAAAGATGCTCTCCCGAAGCAATTTTAATATTGATATTTTTCAGCACATAATTTTCCGAGCGCGGATATTTAAATCCGACATTCACAAATTCAATAATATGTTCGCCGTCCTTAACAGGCTTATCGCCCTTTGTCATTGCGGCGGGGTACTTCATAAATTCAATATATCTGTGCGCGTAATCACATTTTTTTGATATTTCCTGAATACCTGTTATAATTCTGTTCAGACTCCAGTAAAATGTGCCGGAACCGCTGATACACATTGAAAAATCGCCTATTGTTATAGCCTTTGTCAGCGCGAGATAGCCTATATAAAAATAGCTGAGTCCGTCGCGGAACGAATTTACAAAATCCATGATCCATGAATTTTTGCAGGTTTTTTCAGACCAGTCTATCCATTCCGCGCTCTGCGCATCGCTGAAATGCTCCGCTTTTTTGCACATCATATCCGCGCTTTCATACAGCCTTATATCTTTGCCGAATCTGAAATTGGCAAGAGCATACAGAACATATCCGAAAACACGGTTATTCTTTGCAAGTTTTAAAAAAGAGGCTTTCTGAATCTTATTATTTTTTGCGTTGAAAATGGAAATGATTATCAGTGAAATTACCTGCACGGGAAGCAGCAGCGGACAGGTCAGAAGTATCACCACAGACACACCGAAAAAAAGCGCTGTCTGATTCAGCACGAAGCTGAATGAATCCAATATACCGCACACGCCGCCGCTGTACCAGCTCATGCCCTCTCTGGCTTTCTGCATGGTATTCAGAGCCTCGGGATTTTCGGTATTTTCAAAATCCATTGTCATTGCATGGTCGCTTATCTGAACGTCGATATACTCGTCAAACCATTCTTTCACAACATTTTTGATATGTCTTATAGTATTTCCCGCAGCGTTGAACAGCAAATGAATACCAACCAGAATCAGTATGTACAGAACGGCTTTTACAATATGCTCCCTGCCGCCTCCGCTGATAACCGCTGCTGCCTCGTCTATAATGAATTTCGGCATAATAACGTCTATTATTCCGTAGCTGAAGTTGACGATAATATCAAGTATGTACATAAAGAAAAGGGAGGGCTTTTTCTGCCATACAAGCTTTATAAAAAACAGCAGAGTTTCGCGTGTAATATGAGCTTTTTCGGTTTTACAATTTTTATTTGCGTTATTTTTACACATTTTCTATCTCCTCCGGACTGTCAACATAATACTGCGCCTGAATCCTGAACATTTCAGCGTACGCCCCGCCTTTTTCAAGCAGTTCCCTGTGTGTGCCAAGTTCAGCCATTTCGCCGTTCATGAACATTGCCACCTCGCTGCAGAACTGTGTTGAACTTAGCCTGTGGCTTATATATACAGCCGTTTTGCCGCCGATAAGTTTGTCAAAATCACTGTACAGCTTACTTTCCGCAAGTGCGTCCAGAGCGGCAGTCGGCTCGTCAAGGATAACCACCGGCGCGTCTTTGTACAGTGCTCTTGCAAGGGCAAGTTTCTGCTTTTCACCGCCGGACAGATCTGTGCCGTCGTCATAAATCACCTTTAAAATTTCCGTGTCAACACCTTTCGGCAGTTCCTTTAATTTCTCCCCGAAACCTGATTTTTCAAGGCATTTTTCAGAAAGAACCTTGTCTGTGCTGTCGGGGGATTTCATTGAAACATTTTCCGCAAGAGGAAACGCGAACAAATTCACTTCCTGAAAAACAGGCGAAAAAATGCGGTAATAGCTTGTCTTGCTGTATTCCTGCACATTTACACCGTTCAGCAGGATTTCGCCCTCTGTGGGCTCATACAAACGCAGGAGAAGCTTTATAAATGTGCTTTTTCCGGCGCCGTTAAGTCCCACAACGGCAAGTCTGCTGCCTGATCTCAGTGTCAGGGACAGATTTTTCAGAGCGTAATTTTCCGCCTTCGGATATTTAAAGGAAACATTCCTGAACTCAAATTCATAGCTGTCATACTGCGGAACGTCCTTTCCCTCATCGGGATTTCCGCCGTCCATATCAAGGAAACTCCGCCAGTCGTCAACCTCGCGGCTGCGCTGCAAAAGGTCGGCGATGCTGTCCATTATCCGTATTACATATGAATAAAACGTAGTCGAAGACGCTGCATAAAGGCTGAAATTGCCTATCGTCATTTCGCCTCTTGAAATCTTGTACAAAAGCCAGCCGTACACTATCAGCTGTGATGCGGCAAAGCATAAATTGGTGAATATTGAACAGCTCAGCCATATCTTCTCATTGGTTTTCTGAGCCTCATATTTTGTCTTTTTTTCCGTTCTGAACTTTTCCGTAAGCCATTCACGCAGATTGAACATTCTTATATCCTTAGCCGCGGCAAAATCGCAGGTGATGTCGCTCATATAACGATTTCTGCGCCACCAGTTGGCAAGCGGATCCCAGACTTCTTTTTTAGACTTTTTATTTGCATGGTTCTTTACGGCAAATGCAGCCGCTGACAATCCTGCCAATATCAGCACGACAAAAACATTCATAGTGCCAAGAATTACAAGCCCCACGGCGGTTATCACTAAACTTTCAAGCAGATTTACAGTCTGCCGCATCATGCCCTCAATACCGGCATTATTGCCGTCTGTGGCTCTTCCGGCCTTTTCGCGGCAGTCCATAACGTCCGGATCCTCGGTGTTTTTGAAATCAATAGTCATAATTTTCCGGTTAAATTCGACCAGCATTTTCATTCTTGCATATATAAACCACGACCATTTGCTGTTCCGCCATGTATTCAGCATTGTTGCCGCTATCTGCACAGCCGTTACGGCCGCAATAAGCCGCAGCAGAATTTCCCAGCTTTTTTCGCCGGTTATCATATCAATAACAAATTTGGAGATAAATGACCACAGATACTGCATAAGCGGCGCGCATATCATGCCAACGGGAATATACAGTTTCATTTTTGGTACATATCTGAACATATTGCCAATTACATACCGCATATTGCTGAGCAGTCCGTAATCCCTGTGATACGGATTCTGGTTTTCATCCTTTTTCTTTTTCATACTGTCGCTCCTTTTTTTATTGTACCGGCTGTTTGATTTCTGAGATTATGAATATTTACTAATATAGTACCTGAAAAATGAATTAGGTTAGCTGAAAAATAAAAATTTATTACAAATAATATTCTATCATATTATCAGAAAAAAGTAAATACTGTCTTTGTGAAAATTTTTTTCATTTATCTTGACAAACAAAGAATTATCTGTTATAATAGCATAGTAGTCAGAATGCAGATGTGGCGGAATTGGCAGACGCGCCAGACTTAGGATCTGGTGCCGGCGGCGTGCAGGTTCAAGTCCTGTCATCTGCACCAACCGGATATACGGTTATGTAAATAATGAATAGTGCCTGTGCATGAAATGAGGCTTATTATTCATTATTTACTGTTTTTCTGAAATACTTTAAAAAATTTAAAAAAAGTACTTGATTTTTTGAAATTGTTGTGATATAATAGAAAAAGATTGTGCAGTACGCGGATATGGCGGAATTGGCAGACGCGCATGATTCAGGTTCATGTCTTTCACGAGGTGCAGGTTCAAGTCCTGTTATCCGCACCAGACCGGATGTTTTATAAAACATCCGGTTTTTTCGTTCTCTGAAATCTGCCTGCATTTACAGTTATTATCATATAATAACTTATTTCACTAATATGTGTATTTATTTGTTGTATTTTTATTTAATCTTACCTGAATATGCAAAAATATTATTGAAATCTGATATATTTGTGTGTATAATAAAAATATGTAGATTACTTTTATACATGGAGTTGATTTGTAATGTTCCGGAAGGATGTAAATTTGAAAATAGAGCGGATATATAATGACTACAAAAAACTTATATTCACTATTGCATATGCAATAGTGAAAGATTATGATTCGGCAGAAGATATTATACAGGAAACAATCAGAAAAATGATAGAAAATCCTTGTAAAGCAAAAGAACTTGAAGGAATAGAACTGCGTAATTATGTTTCAAAAATTGCCAGAAATACAGCCATTGATTATTTGAAAAAACAAAAGAGAACCTCTGAGGCGGTAAGCTATATAGAGGATCTGACAGGAAAGGAAATAACAGATAAATTCGATATAGAGGATTTTGTTATTACAAAACACAGCGTTAAACATCTTGAGGAAGGAATAAGAAAATTAGACGATAAATACAGAGATCCGCTGACATTACATAATATAAACAAACATACAATATCCGAAGTTTCAAGGCTTCTGAATGTGCCTGAAAGAACTGTAAACTACAGAATAAAGAAAGCAAAACAGCTTTTAAAGATGGTTTTAGTGAGAGGGGATGACAGTAATGAATGATAAAAATACATTTGATAAAATGTTTGACGCGCTGCTTGACGAGGCATTAACGGCTGTTGAATCGGAACCGAATCCCGATTTGCCCGAGGAAATGGATGTTGTTTTTTCAGACAGACATAATGCCGCGATGAAGAAAATGTTTGACAGCGAGAGGAGAAAAATACGGAGAAAACAGCTTTACAGGTCTGCGCGTCACATGGCTGCTGCTCTGGTTGTTTTAATACTTGTGTCGGGTGTAACCGTTATGAGTGCAAATGCACTGAAAACACGTCTGTTTAATTTTGTATTCAATACAAGTCAGACAAATACAGAAATAACGGCGAAGGAAGTGTCGGAAAGCGGAAAATATGAATCAGATGTGATTTCTTTGGGATATTTGCCGGAGGGATATATTTTGGAAAGACAAAGCGGGAGCGGGAAAGGTGAATCTATAATTTTAGCTTTTAGAAATGAAACAAGCAGATTTACAATAATAACACATTTTGGTGAAGGTAAAATAAGCATCAATACAGAAAATGCAGAGTGTGAACAATTAAATATAAACGGTAAACGAGCTTTATATACAGATAATGTAAATGAAAACATAATGACAATTTATTATGATGATGTAATATGCACAATACATGGAAATATTCCTAAAGAAGAAATTGTTGAAATTGCACAAAATTTAAAAATAAAATAAAAATTTTGAAAAAAAGTTGCCTGATATCCTTCTTAAAACAGTTATATATAATAGAGTCTGTTTTAAGGAGGATTTTTTATGAATAAAAATGTTTTAAAAAAAGCTGTGGCGTTAATATTGGCAGCGGCAAGTATATCTGTTACGGGTGTATCGGTATATGCTTCAAATGATGAGTCTGATGATTATAGTATAGTTGATGAAACTAATAATGCTGATTCCGACATAGCTCCGGTATATGATGTTATTTCAATTACATATACTTATTTAAAAAAGAAAAGCAGCGACTGTCTGCATTGGGAAGCAAGTACATCTGTACCTAACGGATATAAGGCAAGCGTTAAGGCAGACTTACAACAGTATAAAAACGGCTGGACTACAATAAAATCATGGGTAGATATTGATGATAATGATGTGCTTATTGGCGGCGACTATTATGTTGAAAAAGGATATCAGTATCGCCTGAGAACTAATCATTACGCATATGACAGCGTTGGCGACCTTGTAGACGGAGTTGTTAAATACAGCGACGTAGTGCAGTAAAGATAAGCTGAAGAAATAAAAAATTTTGGGGTTATAAATAACTTTTATGAAGAAAACATATTCATGCACAATAATGCTTTCTTCATATAAAGTTATCTATAAATGCGCACGATACCTATAGATTTCAAATGTATAAATTCCGGAGGAATTAAAATGCGTACAATACCTGTAGATTAAAGTGCGTACAATACCTGTAGATTAAAATGCGTACAATCCCTGTGAACTGAAATGCGTACAATTCCTGTGGGTTAAAAATGTGTATAATTCCTCCGGAACTTATTTAAAAGTTACAGAAGAACAGATGTCCGGTCTTATCGGGCATTTGTTCTTTTTATGCAAAAATGTGTCCTCAAAAGGATGAACATTTTTGCGTTATGCTTTTTCAGGATAGAATCCTGTTCAGGAGCAGATAAGCAATAACTGCTGAAAGAGTCTCCATAAACGCTCCCTGACAAAGCAATTTATATCATAGACTATTATTATCATACACGATTTTCTGAAATTTGTCAAGTGTTTTTTGAAATTTTTTGCAAAAAAAGGCAGCAATTTTAAAATCGCTGCCTTTAGAGAATTTATTTGATTATTTATAAATAAAAATCATGATTTTCTATTGTTGTATAATACTGCCTGTTGTTTATTATCCAGTAGCTTGTGCTTATGCGCGGATTTAAGAAATACATGCATTTTCCGACTATATTTTCACCTTTGAGAGCGCGCTTTGCGGCGACAATGCTGTCAGCGGAGGGGGTGTTGTAGATAGTTCCGTTCATTACCGGCTGAAACTGCACTCCGAAATTTTTGTCAAAAATCACTTCATATATAGAATTTGGATAATCGGAACTTTCAACGCGGTTAAGAACGACATTTCCGACAGCTGTTTTGCCCCTGAGCGGTTCTCCGCCGCTTTCCGCCTCAATAATGCGCGCAAGCCAGAATATATTATCCTCATAATAAGGATTTTTTTTCAGGTTATCCGCCGGAGCAAGATTATCTTTGGATATGCGCACGATATAATATATATTGTCCCATTTTACATCCGCGCCGAGAGTTTCGGCTAAAAATCTTACCGGAACAAAACTCCGTCCGTCTATGATGTTCATAGGCACATCCATTTTTACCGTTTTCCCGTTTATATACGCTTTATCCGAATCTTTGAAAAATTCAATGATTTTCCGGTCTGCGCTTTTTATAGTTACTTTGTTT
>CAZLOX010000088.1:0-8908 GCA_964561265.1 uncultured Lachnospiraceae bacterium | reverse complement strand
TTGCTTCATAGCCGGAAGCGTAAGTATAAGCCTTTATCAGACCAGTTGTTTCATTGGTAATCAACTGAGTAGCCTTATATGTTTCAGGAATTGCAATTTCCTGATCTGCAAACTTCTCATCATCTGTCAACGGGAAGTTTACACTCTTTATTTCTGTTGTAGCGTCATCGGCAGCAGTTCTGTATGAAATCTTTAATGTTGCCGGCTTAGCTGTGTTAGAAGATAATTCCTGTGTATTATCTGTTGAATCACCTGTTGCAGTTACTGCCTTTGAAGTAGCTTGATACTGACCTAAAGCTGTTTCAAATGTATATGTTGTTTCTTCTGTTATTCCAGGAACCAATACACTTGCAACACCGTTTTCATCTGTCGTTACTGTCTGTGAGAAGTCATTTGGACCTGTAACTGTTACTTCAAGACCAGAGACAGCTGTTCCGTCTGCTGTATATGTAACAGCGAGGGTGTTACCTTCAACAATTTCAAGATATGCTCCGCGTGAATCACTTTCTCTTGAAGAGATTGACATTGACCAACCTTGTGTGTTCTGCATAAGAACAGTATAAGCATTATTAACGTTCTTTGCGGAGAAGTCGCTTGTTACATCAAACTCTGATACTGTATTTCTGTTATCTACATTTTCAGCTTGGTTTACATTTTCTTTTGACTCTATACCATTTGCCTTGATTTTTGCGTTACGAGTTCCGCCTTGATAACCGTATCCTCCCGGAACTTTTAATGTTACAGAATAAATCTTATCCTTTATAGCTGCAATGCTTGATGTATCAAATTCTAATGTAGCTTCACCTTTCCAGTTTCCATTAGTGTTAAGAACTAACTCTTTGAAAGTAGTTTCACCTTCTGTAGGAGCTGCCCCATCAGACGTTGTAGCTGTTATAGAACTGCCGGCTGTTGACTGATAATCGTTTGCAACATATATAGTTGTTGTGTTGCCGGTTTTTGTTGAAATAACAGGGTCAATTCTAAGCGTTGCAGTAGCTTTCTTTTCAGGATTCAGCGTTAATGCTGCAGTTACTGTTACTGTGCCGGCTTTTGCACTTGTCGGAACTGTTACAACGCCTGTTGCCGCATCAATTGTAACGCCTGTTTCACCTGCGTCAATTGTCCATATGCACGCAGTATTTTCCTGCAGTATTTCAGCTTCCGCATCCTCAGATGCCGCACCGTAAGCGTCAGCTTTCATAGCTACTGTCTTTTCGCCGCTTGCAGGAATATTCACAACGATATCTGTAGCAATTACAGGAGCAGCCTTTATTGAATCAATATTTGCTGAAACATCCTCAAAAGTAGCTGTTACAGTTACTTCTTCTGCCGGCATTGTGAACGATTTTGCTGCTGTAATATCTGTTGCTTCTTCTGCGCTTGCAGCCTTGACTGTAAGTGCTTTAAGAGCATATTTTGCTTCGCTTGGTGTAACAACGACTGTTACTGTATCGCCTATCTGTGCTGTTGTTGCCGCAGCGTCACCAACTTTGAAACTTATTGTACCGTTGGCATCTTCTGCTGTAGCATTATTAATAGTATAGTTGATTTTTTCAAATACAGGAGTAAGAGTTACAGCTTCTGCAGGCATTGTAAATGTATAAGCGCCATCATCGTTTGCTGTGATTGCTGTTTCTGCAACAGATGAACCGTCAGCTGTTCCCTTGAAATTAAGAGATTTGAGCTGATAGCCTGTAGCCGGAGTAACGGTTACAGTAATTTCAGCGCCTTCTGCAGCTTTTTGTCTTCTTGTCGAAACACTTCCGCCTTCAGCTGTTGCACTTGTTATTGTATACAATATTTCTTTAGTAAGCTCTACTTCAAATTCTTCAGTTATTGTAGCGGCTTCCTCTGCATCGCTTGCAGGAGTTGATGCTTTTACAATAATGTGACCTGCTGTCTGAGCTGTTGCTACTGTGAGCAGACCGTCTGCGCTTATTTCGGTACCATCAGCAAGGGTTGTGCCGTCTTTAGCTTCAACAGACCATGTGATATCAGCTTCAACTGTTGTATCGCCTGCTTTTGCAGCCGCGGTATATTGTTCGGTTACAGCATCGTTTTCGTCAATAGCAATGTAATCCTCACCGGTAATTGTGATTGATGTAACGTCTGCTCTTGCAAATACAGCTGAAACAGTTACTGCTGTTGCCGGCATTGTAAATGTATATTTAGTGTCGTCAACGGCGGTAATTTCAACAGGAGTATCGCCAGTAACGGCTGAAACAGTTACTTTTCTTCCTGCATTTTTATTAACTGTAATTGTTACAGTATCGCCTTCTTTTGCCTCATACTTATCAAGTGTTGCAGATTCGCCTGTAGCAGCGCTGTCAGCGGTAATAGTGATTGCCGGATCGCTTTCTTCAACTGTTACAACAAGGTTAGCGATACCTGCTTTTGCATATCTGCCGGCATTAGCGCCTTTTGCATATATACCTGTTACAGGAGTTTCAGCAATACCTGTTGCAACGACTGTGCCGTCCTTTGATATTGTATAAACTTTAGACGCTATACTGTAAGTCATTACCATTTTAGTAGTAACAACAGTCTTATCAGAATTTGCAGCAACTGTTGTTTCTGCAACGCTTGCAACTTCTGAGCCGTCAGCCGAAGATGTCAGACCAAATCTTAGGTCTGCGTTGTTACTTCCTCCTGTAACCTGAGAAATAGCATCAAATGTATAAACGATCTTGCCCTCTGTCGGAAGTGTCAGATTGTCAACATTTGCCGGAATAAAGGAAACTGCACCGCATACACCTTCGTCATCATTCTTATTACCAACACCATTTGCAAATACTGCGTTCAATGAAGCATCAGTGCTTGCGGTTGATTGTCTGCTATCATTCAAACCTGCTGTATAACCATAGTGTTTGTAACCCCATCCATCAAGGAATGCAACAGCGTCAGTCTTATCTGTTCCTGTTCCGAAATCAGCAACGTTGTAGAGCGGAATATCTGCCGCCGTATCATTAGGCACTTTATTTGTGATTGTTGCTGTAGATGTTACTTTTTCTCTGTAAAGAGCGGTATCAGCAACGAATGTAGCCGATACGGTTACAGCTTTAGCCGGCATTGTGAACTTGCCGTCAGTTACAGTCACATCAGCGTCATCCGCATCCTTAACTGTGATTGTGTCGAGCATAAAGCCGTCATTTGCTTCTGCTGTAACTGTTACAGTTTCGCCTGCTTTTGCTGTCGGTTTGTCAACTGAAACAGTACCATTTGTTGCAGCTGCTACTGTTACAGCGAAAGTCGGAGCCGGAGTAGGCGTAGCTGTAGCCGTCGGAGCCGGAGTAGCCGCAGTTGTAGCTGTCGGAGTCGGGTTGTCAGTAGCCGGATTGTCGGTAGCCGGGTTTTGAGTTGCCGGGTTGTCAGTAGCCGGTGTGTCTGTTGATACAGCCGGTGTGGACGCCAAAGCGTCTGCGAGCGGAGTCGGCGTAAGTTTGCCGTTCTCGTCTAATTCCCAGACGAATAATTTGTATGTATCGCCGTCTTCTGCGGAATAATCAAGCGGATTAGCGAGTGTGAAGTCATTGTTTGTGAAACCTACACTTTTAACTGCACCGGTGCTTGAATAAACCGCAGCGATACCCTGTCCGTTGTTGACAGTGCCGTCAACAGTGAATCCGGACAATTTGCCGTTGTTGTCAAACGTGGCTTCTGTAATTACAGCCAAATTTTCTGCGTATGCCAAATTGGCGAAGCATGACGCAGAAAGGGCAACAGCTGCAATTGCAGAAATTGTCTTTCTGAAAGCACTATTCATGTTTTTCTCTCCTTATTAATACAATATTCACCAAAAATACATAAAAATCGGCTGCTGGCATATAATCCGGTTTCAAGTATTTATGATAGATAAAATTATATCACATATATAAAAGAAATTCAAGGTTAAAATAAAAGATAGTACAAATTTCACAAAAATACATAATATATTTTGTGAAATTTGTACTAAAAAATGGAATGAGAAATTTATTGATTAGTGTTAATAGAGAGCGTGTTCAATATTTCGACAGCCTTTTCAAGCTGAGCAGTGCCGCCGTCATCTGTCGGCACTTCATAATCAGGAGTAAGTCCTGTGCCGTGAATGCAGACATCATTCGGCAGAAAATATTTAGCGTTGGTCACCGAAACGGCGGATTTATCGTACAGGGGGATAATAGCCTGAGCTACTCCTTTGCCGTAGGTAGTTTCGCCGACAAGAACCGCTTTTTTGTAGTATTGCAGCGCTCCCGAAACCATTTCTGACGCGCTTGCGGAATTTTTATTTACCAATATAACAGTCGGAATATTGCATTCATCATCATCCGCTGTACGGTAATTGCGTCGGTTGCCGTCCTTGTCGGTCATATATGTGACAAGCGAATCCTTGGGAAGGAAGATATCGGCAATTTTGAGAGCCTCGTCAAGCATACCGCCGCCGTTGTTGTCAAGATTGATAATCATTCCGGTCATACCGAGGGAAGAAAGTTCATCAAAGACTTTTTTAAAGTCAGCGGCTGAATTTTGTGAAAAAGAGGTAAGGTTTATCACTCCCGTATTTTCATCAAGCATATAGCCGGATGCGCAGGGCGCTGTAATGCTTTTGCGCATAACATCAATGGAGATATGTTCACCGCCGCGGATAATATCCAGCGTAACGGCGGTATTTTCTTCACCGCGGATATAACTGGCTGCATTTCTGTAGTTAGATTCATCAAAGACAAGACCGTCCGCGCCGTAAATTATATCTCCCGGCAGGATTCCGGCATCTTTTGCTGGGGAATCGTCATTGACGGAATCCACAGTGATAACCGGCTCATTTTCGCTGAAGGCAACGGTAATGCCGATACCGACATATTTATTGTTATCGAGATAATACATACGGTATTCCTCTTCGGTAAAGTACCGGCTGTACGGATCATCAAGCGAGGCGAGGAGTGCCTTGTATTCGTTGTCGGGAATGATATCGCCGTGGAAATTCCGCTGCAGGAGCATGGATACAGCGGCCAGTTTGATGGTATCTTTTCCAAGCAGAAAGTATTCGCCGGTAAGGATAAGAGCGGCAGTTATCAGAGCGGTGAGGAATATTGTGAGAAATTTGCCCGCCGCATTTGATTTTTGCATAAAATATCACCTTATTTGCGTTAAATTTTCATAGGATTGGATATTAAATATTTGTGAACCATCATAGCAACTTTAAACACGATAGCCTGATCGAATTTACGCAGATCAAGACCGGTCAGCTTGCATATTTTTTCCAGACGGTAAACAAGCGTATTTCTGTGAACAAAGAGCTGACGTGATGTTTCACTTACATTAAGGTCGTTTTCGAAGAATTTGTTTATGGTAAGAATTGTTTCCTCGTCAAGAGAGGTAATATCGCCTTTTTTAAAAACCTCCCTGAGGAAGAGTTCGCATAATTTTATAGGAAGCTGATAAATAAGGCGGCCTATACCGAGATTTTCATAATTGAGGATATATTTTTCCTCATCGAAAACTTTTCCGACCTCTATGGCGATCTGAGATTCCTTGTATGAATGATTAAGGCTGTTGATATCCTCCGCGATAGTGCCTATGCCGATAAGGACCTGAGCCATGGTTTCAGCGCTGAGCATATTTGCGATATTGTGCGCCATTTCATCGAGATCCGCTGATGCGGCGGAGTCGCGGAGCTGTTTGATAAGTACAATATTATCTTCATCTATATTGATAATGAAGTCTGTTTCCTTATCCGGAAACATATTGCTTACCACCTCAAATATTCCTTTATCACCTTTTTCAAGAACTTTTATATAAAATACCGCTCGTCTGGTATTTATATCAACATGGAGTTCTTTTGCTTTCTGGTGAATATCAAAGGGGAGAAGATTATCAAAGATAATGTTCTGTATAAAGCTTGTCTTGTCATATTTTTCGTCATAGTAATATCTGACATTGCTGATAGTTACCGCAATGGAAGAGCAGCAGTACTGCGCAACTTCATCAGTGCCTTCAACGTATACAAAAAAGTCCGGATGAACTCTTGCGGCAATAGCTTTTATGGTATAACCGTGTTTAAATGACAAAGTATCTGTGCCTGAAACCGAATAGATAAGATCATCTATAAGCTCGGGATTGGGTTCTGTGCCGTGCGATGCAAGAATAAGCCCTTGTGAGTCTGCTATACCGAATTTTTTCGGAAATACTTCCGCCATTTGAGTAAGTATATTTTGAAATGCTTTGCTGATCATAAATTTGCCTCCTAAAAGTATTACTAACATATATAATATACTTTTTTTGTGGATTTTGCAAGCAAAATAATGAAAATATTTAACGAAAAAAAACGATATGTACAGTATGCACAAAAAAGGCTGCGTTTTTTATGAGTATATTATATAATATACTCATATTTCCAATAAATTTTTTTATCCGTAAATTTTTATTGAAATTATACGGATTTGATGTTATAATATATATTGCAATAAAATATGAGATAAATATAAAAAGGCTGAATTATGTTTGGATATGTGCGGTTGTCAAAGGAAAATCTGAGCTGTGAGGATTATGAGATATACAAAAGCTATTACTGCGGACTGTGTTATGCTCTGAGGAAATTTTCCTCTGTGCGTTCATGTATAACGCTGAGTTATGAGGCGGTGTTTATTTTTATGCTGCTTTCGGCGGTGTATGATGAGGAATTCGAAAATTTCACAGGCAGGTGTATTTTTCATCCGGCTGCCGGAGTGAATATGGCTTTTAATCATACAATATGCGCTTACTGCGCTCATATGAACGTTATTTTTGCATATCTTAAAATACGGGACAACATATCCGATGACAAGAACCTGAAAGCCTATGCCGCGGAAGTTTTATTCAGAAGAAGCTATAAAAAATCCCGTGCCGTATATCCGGAATACACAGATAAAATATGCTTGCTGCTTGGTAAACTGAATGAATTTGAGCAAAAGCGGTGCGGTGATATTGATGTATGCGCAGATTGTTTCGCGGAAATATTTGCGCTTGTATTATGTCCGGATTTTATAAAAAATATTAACGACAGGCGGATTTTATATTCGGTCGGATATAATCTGGGCAGATGGATATATATTATTGACGCGATAGACGATACCGCAGACGATTACAAATCGGGTCGGTATAATCCGTTTTTTTATAAATATCCTCCTGAAAAATGCGGTGATATAAATACTTACAGACAATTTGTATTTTCAAAGGAAGAGAATATGCTCATATATACCCTTTATAAATTATCAGCAGCGTTTGAACTTCTGGATATAAAAAGAAACAGGGGAATTCTTGAAAATATAATATATTCCGGACTTAAGGAAACACTGGATAAATTGAAAATGATTTCAGGGTAAGCTATGGTGAAAAGATGAGTGAAAATTATTATAAAATTCTCGGCGTATCGGAGTCGGACGATGATCAGACCGTCAAGGAGGCTTACAGAGAACTTGTAAAAAAATATCATCCCGACAGATACGCGGATTCTGATCTTGCTGATATCGCTGAGGAAAAAATGAAAAAAATAAATTATGCCTATGATGAGATTTTAAAAATGAGAAAATTAAATCCGCGCGCGGAAAATATGTCTGTCAAAAAGAAAAGTCAGTACAGAAGCGGAAAAAGCGAAAGCATTTCGCTAAAGACTGTGCGTGAGCTTATAAATCAGAATAAACTCTCTCAGGCGGAAATAATTCTTATAAAACTTGAAAAAAATGCCGAATGGCATTATCTTACAGGACTTATATATTTAAAAAGAGGACTTTATTCAAAAGCGAAAAACGAAATAGAAAAGTCTGTCAGCATGAAACCGGACAATGCGGAATACCGCAAAGCGCTTGATAATTTCGCAGAAAGAGCAGGGGATTATAAAGCGCAGAGCGCGCAGAAGCAAAAAGCCGGTGTGAATGCAAAAGACTGCTTTGCGTCGGTTTGTCCGATAGACTTCTGTATAGAATTTTAAATTTAATTTTTGAAAGGAAAATGATTGATGAGTAAAAAAGAGCAAAAAAAAGAACATATAACCTCAATAGGGGGTCAGGCGATAATAGAGGGCGTTATGATGAGAGGGCCTTTTAAAACGGCAATGGCGGTAAGAAAGCCGGACAATGAAATTGAGGTGAAAATCGAGGAAAACGGAACGAAAAAAGCCAAAGGTATATTAAATGCGCCGATAATACGCGGATGTGTCAATTTCTTTTCAAGTCTTATAGTAGGCATGAAAGCGCTGATGTTTTCAGCGGAATTTATCGACATAGAGGGCGAGGAAGAAGAAGAGGAAAGCAAGTTTGAAAAATGGCTTGATGACAAGTTCGGCGATAAAATAAAAGATATAGTAATATATTTTTCAATATTTATTTCGCTTGTAATGAGCGTAGGGCTCTTTATACTTCTGCCGACACTGGTGACAAGAGGAGCTGAGTTTATAGGAGGACTTGACTTTTTCCCTGCTAAAGTGTCTGAAATAACTCATACGAAACTGTTCACAAGCATAACTGAGGGAATACTTCGTCTTGTTATATTTATAGGATATCTTGCACTTGTATCTCAGATGAAGGATATACGCCGTGTTTTTGAATATCACGGCGCGGAACATAAAACTATTGCCTGCTATGAAAGCGGCGAGGAACTCACTGTGGATAATGTAAAGAAATATACGCGTTTTCATCCGCGCTGCGGAACGAATTTTCTTCTTTTCGTTATGATTGTGAGTATTATCTTATATGCAGTTCTGCCGAAAACGGGTATTCTGCTTCGCCTTGCAATGCGTCTTGCGCTTTTGCCGGTCGTTGCGGGAATATCTTATGAGATAATTAAACTTGCCGGAAGAAGTAAGGCAAAATGCGTATCACTGCTGATAAAGCCGGGATTATGGCTGCAAAGACTTACGACGCGCGAACCTGACGGGTCACAGATTGAGGTTGCTATC
>CAZLOX010000087.1:0-8931 GCA_964561265.1 uncultured Lachnospiraceae bacterium | reverse complement strand
TTCTGATTTCTCCTCAACCTGCGGCAGCGTTTCAATTCCCCACCATGATTCATACACATTAGGATAATCCATAAATCTGTACCAGTCATAATATTTTGAGTCCTTTGACTGATACGCGCCGATATCGTCATATTCTCCCTCACGGTTAAAATATCTGCTGTTGCTTCCCGTATGGTTGAACACGCCGTCAAGTATTATGCCTATACCGCGTTTTTTCGCCTCAAAGCATAATTTTTTGAATGTTTCATCATCGCCGAACATAGGATCTATTTCCATATAATCGCCGACATCATATTTATGGTTTGAATACGCCTTAAATATAGGATTCAGGTATATCGCACCTATTCCGAGCGATTCGAGATAAGGCAGTTTCTCTATTACTCCCTCCAGATTGCCTCCGAAGAAATCGTTTGCAAGATACTTTCCTCCAAACTGTTCCGCTTTATAATAAGGCGTTTCTCCCCATTTTCTTTTTATTATATCACTGCGTTCGCTGAGAAATTCTCCGTTTTCAGACGGATTATAAAATCTGTCCACAAATATCTGATATGCCACCGAATTTTTAAACCATTCCGGCGTTTTATAGTTCTTGTCATAGACAGTTATCTGAAAAGAATGTATCGGAGGGGAATGAAGCGCCTGACCTATCCCGCCGAAACTCCCCATATTATTTCCGTAATACATAGTATTACTGTCTGTTTCAACCTTGAAATAATACCATATAAGACATTCTGTTTCCGGAACGCTAAGCTGTGTTTCGTATATACTGTTAGAGCATATAGTATTTATATAGTGCATATCAAGATATTCTTCCCTGCCGTCTATAATATAATAAAGACGAACGTAATGAGGTATTCCGCTTTCGGATACTGCAAGCCGAAGGGTAATCTCCGAGCCTGTTGTAACCGCGCCGAAAGGCGAGCGGTAATAACTTGCTCTCGAATTATGTTCTAACTTCATATAACCTATCCTTTCAATAATGATAATACCGCCCATATACAGGGCTGCCTTTTAAGGAAACACTGATTGTTCCCTTAGAAAACGCCCGGAAAATTACTTTTCCGAACGTTTTCCAGATAATTCAGCACTGACCGATAACTGCGCTCAGCATCAATATCAATGCCGGTCATTTTGCACTTTTAATCATATGCTCTGCAAGTGCCAGATATTATTGTTATAATCAAGTATTGTTCTGTCACTTGAGAAGAATCCGGCAGAGGCTGTGTTCATAATTGTCTTTTCAGCCCACAGACTCTTATCTGAATAATCCTTGTTAATTGTTTCATGAATTTTTGAGTAAGCCTCAAAATCACGTAAAACCATATAAACATCCGGATATCCGTAATCGCCCTTTACAAGCGTATCGTACAGATCATTGAAGAGTGACGGATTTTCCGGTGAAAGCGAGCCGTCTATCAGCTGATTAAGCACCTGCTTAAGCGAATAATCCGAATTGATAATGTCAAGCACGTCGCCGGTACCGTTTTCACGGAGTTTTTCAGAAACCTCATCCGCTTTAAGACCGAATATATAGATATAATCAGGACCAACCTGTTCAAGCATTTCAACGTTCGCGCCGTCGAGCGTACCGACTGTAACCGCGCCGTTAAGCATAAATTTCATATTTCCTGTTCCCGACGCTTCTTTTCCCGCTGTGGAAATCTGCTCTGAAATATCTGCTGCCGCAACAAGTTTTTCAGCAATTGATACGCCGTAATTTTCTATGAATACAACTTTGATCTTGTCATTTATGCGCTTATCGTTGTTTATAATATCAGCGACTGTGTTTATAAGCTTGATAATAAGCTTTGCTCTTGCATAACCCGGAGCCGCTTTAGCGCCGAAAATAAATGTTGTCTTGTTAAATTCCATATTCGGATACTGCAGAAGTTTGTTGTACAGGCTCATAATATGCAGAATATTCATAAGCTGACGCTTATACTCGTGCAGACGCTTGCACTGCAAATCAAAGATAGAATCCGGATCTATCTCTATGCCGTTGTGCTTTTTGATATAATCCGCAACAACAACCTTATTCGCTCTCTTGATCTTTGTAAATTCAGCCTGGAATTCAGGATCTTTTGCAAATTTCTTGAGGTTTTCAAGTTTTGACGCGTCCTTGAGCCAACCTTTGCCTATCTTGCTTGTGATAAGGTCTGTAAGCTCCGGATTTGCCGTGCCTATCCAGCGTCTGAATGTGATACCGTTTGTGATAGCGTGGAAACGCTTTTTGTCAAGTCTGTAATAATCCGCAAATATGTCATCAACCAGAATCTGAGTGTGAAGCTTGGATACACCGTTTACCGCAAAGCAGGTTGCAAGACACAGATTAGCCATATGCACCTGACCATGCGCGAGAATCGCCATATACAGATGTTTGCCTGTATCTCCCGGATATACCATTTCAAGATTTTCCATAAGACGTCTGTTAATTTCGTCTATAATCATATATACACGCGGAAGCACTCTTTCAAACATAGGAATAGACCATTTTTCCAGAGCCTCGCTCATTACCGTATGGTTTGTATACGCGAAAACCTTTGTTACGATATCCCATGCTTCATCCCAGCCGAGTTCTTCTTCGTCCATAAGTATACGCATCATTTCCGGAATAGCCATAGTCGGATGTGTATCGTTTATGTGTATAACAACTTTTTCCGGCAGCAAACTCCAGTTCTTGCCGTATCTTGCCTTAAATTCAGCCATAATCCACTGCATTGTAGCCGATACGAGGAAGTACTGCTGTTTCAGACGGAGTTCTTTTCCGGTATCGTGATTGTCTTCCGGATACAGAATGCTTGAAATAACCTCTGCCAGATGTTTTTCCTCAACTGCGCGGATATAGTTACCCTTGTTGAACTCTGCCATATTCATAGTATCAGGCGATTTAGCACTCCAGAGTCTTAACTTATTGACAATTTTTGAATCATAGCCGCATATAGGAACATCATAAGGGATAGCTATGATAGTATGCGAGTTTTCATAATGGAACTTGCATTTTCCGTCAATCCATTCCTGATGAACTTTTCCCCCGAATTTAACTTCAACCGCTTCTTCAGCCTTTGAAATTTCCCACACATAGCTGCCGCTGTCAAGCCATGTATCGGGCAGTTCAAACTGATAGCCGTCTACAATTCTTTGTCTGAACAGACCATACTCATAACGGATTGTTGAGCCGTATGCCGGCAGATCAAGAGTTGTGAGCGAGTCAAGGAAACAAGCCGCAAGACGTCCGAGACCGCCGTTTCCGAGACCTGCGTCATTTTCATGTTCAATAATATCGTTTATGTCAACGCCCAGCGATGACAGTACATTCTTGTACTGAGTTGTCTGTAAAAGATTCAGTACGTTTGTTGCGAAAGATCTTCCGAGCAAAAACTCAAACGAAAGGTAGTATAATTTCTTAGAGCCTTCGTTTTTCACGATCTGATGTGACTGCGCCCATTTTTTCATGATCTCATCGCGTATTCTCAGAGTACACGCCTTATAAATCATTTTAGGCGTTGCATCATCGAGAGTTCTGCCGAAGTAACGTTCTATCTTACCGACAATGTCCTCCCGCAGCTGATTTTCTTCTGCTGTCAAATTTAATTCCTGCATTGTTTTATACCTCACTTTTATTATAAATTTTTATAAAAGACTACATTAAAGTGTTAGTTTCTGTAATTTTACATTCCAAAATGCCGGTTACAGAAGTCACACTTACTATTATACCATAAAAAAACAAAAACATCAAGCAATTTTTCATATTACCTGATGTTTTTATTATAATTTTATATTTTTGTACAACCTGCCGGATATTTTCGCAAAATATTTAATCAATCCAACAAAAATTCCGTATCTTTATCCTCACCGCCGGCATCTTTCGCCGTATCATCGGTATTACCGGATTTTTTAGACGAGTTTTTTTTAGCTTTTTTAACTTCTTTTTTATCCGCAGCCGGTTCGGCGGTATCTTCCGCCTTCACTGCTTTTGAAGTATCTGCTTTTGTTACAGCCTTATCTTCAGCAGACTTTTTTTCCGCCGTCTTTTCAGATTTTGTTTCCGAATCGGCTGCTGCTTTTTTATCGGCTGCTTTTGTTGTTTTCTCATCTTTATCCGCCGTTTTTGCGGATTCTGTTTTTACATCGGATTTTTTCGACGCGGCGGTCTTTGTTTTCTGCGTCTTTTTGCCGGCTGTCTTTGCCTTGGTTTTTTTCTCTTTTGGCTTTTCAGCCCCGTCAGCTTTTGCATCCGCCTTTTTTACGCTTTTTTTACCGCCTTTTTTCACCGTTTTTCCTGATTCATCAGGATTTTTTTTTTCATTTATTTCAAACGGTATGCCTGTAAGGTCGGAGTACATCTTTATGTACTTATCCGCCGACACACTCCATGAGAAATCCTGCTGCATAGCGTTGCTTATAATACCGTTCCACTGTTCGCGTCTGTCGTAATATATTCCTTTTGCGTATCTTGTCACAAAAAGCATATCGTTTGCAGAATACTGCGAGAACGAGAATCCTGTTCCCTCTCCTGTGTATTCATTGTACGGAATAACAGTATCCTTAAGACCGCCCGTTTCACGGACAATAGGAATTGTTCCGTATCTGAGGCTTATTATCTGACTGAGTCCGCAGGGTTCAAATCTTGACGGCATAAGGAACGCGTCGGACGCCGCATATATTTTATGCGCAAGTGCGTCTGAGAAATATATATTCGCAGACAGTTTATCCGAATACTTCCACGCAAAATGACGGAACATATTTTCATAATGCTGATCTCCCGTACCGAGAACAACGATCTGAACATCGTCATTACAGAGCTGTTCAAGCGCCTGCCCCAGAATATCAAAGCCTTTCTGGTCGGTAAGTCTTGAAACAATACCGATCATAAATTTATTTTCATCCTGCGGAAGATTTAACTCCTCCTGCAGTTTCAGCTTATTGATTTTCTTTTTCTCAAATACCGATTCGGCGTCATAATTTTCAAATATCTTGTTATCGCTTGCCGGATCGTATTCCTCATAGGAAATACCGTTCACTATACCCACGATATCATGTTTTCTCGCGTACAGAAGTCCGCTCAGACCCTCTCCGTACTCAACCGTTGTTATCTCATTGGCGTAAGTATTGCTGACCGTGGATATTTTATCGGAATACACCAGACCGCCCTTTAAAAGGTTTGCGTCGGTATAGAATTCGAGTTTATCCTTGGTGAAATACGAGTCATTTATACCCATTATATCCTTAACGCCTTTCAGACCCCATCTTCCCTGGAATTTCAAATTATGGATTGTTGTAACCGTTTTTATGTTTCTGAAAAACGGGTTATCCTGAAATACGTCAAGATATACAGGAACAGCGCCTGTCTGCCAGTCATTACAATGAATAAGATCCGGGCGGAAATCTATACTCGGAAGAACCGACAGCAAAGCCTTTGAGAAGAACGCGAATTTCTCCATATCCTCATGTATATAATTGTAGGGTTTGTCACCGTTGAAATAAAATTCATTATCTATAAAATAGAATGTGCAGCCCTTATACTGAAGCTCAGAAATTCCGCAGTACTGTTTGCGCCACGCCATATTGATGTATATATGATTTATATATTTCATCTGATCCCTGATTTCCTGAGGAATACATCTGTATTTTGGCATAATAACACGAACGTCCACGCCCTTTTCTTTAAGCGTTATCGGCAATGTTCCCGCCACATCGCCCAGACCGCCTGTCTTGACAAAAGGAGCGGCTTCGGATGTTGCAAAAAGTATTTTCATAAATACTAACTTCCTTTCATTTTTTTCACATAAACCGGCAATTTATTTTCAGGACTCTGATTATAAATCCGCACTTTCTGGCAGCAGACAATCAGACCGGTTTTTTATCCATAAATTTATTATATCATATAGTTGAGCCTTTTGCAATAGCGAGAGGATAATTTTCTTGTCCTAAAAGTTTGCGTCCTTTTGTGATGTGAACTTCCTTGTCGAACACAACATGGTCAAGACCGACATCTTCGTCTATAATTGAATCCTGCATGATGATCGAGTTCTTGACAACCGCGCCCTTTGCAATTTTAACTCCTCTTGACAGGATGCAGTTTTCAACTACACCGTCTATGAAGCAGCCGTCCGAAACAAAGCTGTTTTCAACAGAAGCGTTCTCGCCGTATCTTGTAGGCGAATTATCCTTGCTCTTTGTGTATATCGGATTTTTAAGGTTAAACAGTTCGCTGCGTATCTCCTCATTCAGGAAAAGCATATTGTTTCTGTAGTATGATTTGAGCGAGTCAATCTTATCTGTATAGCCTGTGTATTCATATCCGAATATTCTCATTCCAAGCATTTTCTTCACAAGCGCGTCCTTGATGAAATCGTGGTCGCCTCTTGCTGAACATTCGTCAATAATGCTCTGCAGAAGAGCCTTTTCCATAATAAACAGATCCATTGACGCGTTTGTTGTTTTCGGATAATACGGACGAACCTCTATATCGGTAACTCTCTTGTCAACGTCAAGGTCAAGAAGGGTGTATCTTGACAGTTCCGATTCCTCCGCGCCGGCCATGTTCTTGTATATGATAGTCACGTCCGCCTGACGGCTCTTGTGCACTTCCATAACTTTTCTGAAATCTATATTGTACAGGCTGCTGCCGAGTGAAAGCAGTACATATGTCTGATGACTTCTGTCGATAAAATCAGTAACGCCCGAAAGCATATCTATATCGCCCTTGATCGCGCCGTAAGAAACCTTGTTCATATTCGGCGGCAAAAGATTCAGACCGCCGTTTTTACGGTCAAGATCCCATGGTTTACCTGATTTCACATGGTCCATAAGCGAGGAGTAGTTCGACTCCGTAATAATGCCTATATTTGTCATTCCCGCGTTTGCCATGCTTGAAAGCACGAAGTCGATCAGACGGAAACGTCCCGCCATAGGGAGCGCCGAAACCGCTCTTATATCGGTAATCGGCGGTATATTGTTATCACTTGTAAGAATAATTCCCATTGTATCTCTCATCATAAGAAAATCCTCCTAATAAAATTCTATTTTTTACTGAGCCATACTTATAACTTTATCTTTGTCGGGCAGTATATCACATTCTACCATTGAGTTTTTAGCTATCACCGTATTCGCGCCGATAACCGAACCGTTGCCGATAAGTACGATATCATCGGTGCACAAATGCGATGCGTAAGGATTTTCTCCCTCAATATCCGCGCCTATTGTAACATTGTCCTCAATAACCGAATCCGGACCTATAACAGCCTTTTCTATAACAACATTCGCGCCTATCGTAACGCCCGGCATAATAACGCTGTCCTTTACAACCGAACCTTCACCGACGCTTACTCCGCCGAATATTATCGAATGATTTACTTCGCCGTATATATTGCAGCCCTCTGTAACTGTAGAGTTTTTAATAACCGCGCCGCGGCCGACAAAATGCGGTACAGCTGTCGGATTCTTTGAATATATGCTCCACTTTCTGTCGCTCAGGTCAAATTTCGGAGTATCCGCTATAATATCCATATTCGCTTCCCACAGACTCTGTATAGTTCCGACGTCTTTCCAGTAATCCTCAAAGCTGTAGGTATACATCTTCTCGCCCTGCGCGAGCATATTCGGGATAACGTTCTTTCCGAAGTCATTTGACGAATTCTCATCATTTTCATCAAGAATGAGATATTTTCTGAGAGTTGTCCAGTTAAAGATATATATACCCATCGACGCAAGATTGCTCTTAGGATTTTTCGGTTTTTCCTCAAACTCCACAATAGCGCCTTCATCGTCAATATTCATAATACCGAATCTGCTTGCTTCCTCCCATGGCACAGGCATAACCGCGATAGTTGCCTCCGCGCCTGACGCTTTATGCTTTTCAAGCATTTTTCCGTAGTGCATTTTATATATATGGTCGCCTGAAAGCACGAGAACATACTGCGGATTGAACTGTTCAAGAAACGGGATATTCTGATATATAGCGTTTGCAGTACCCTTATACCATTCGCCGGATTCCGCTTTCTGATAAGGCGGAAGTGTGTAAACACCGCCGTGCATACGGTCGAGATCCCACGGTGTACCGTTACCTATATAGGTGTTAAGCTCAAGCGGCTGATACTGAGTGAGCACACCTACTGTATCTATGCCCGAATGTACGCAGTTGCTGAGCGGAAAATCTATTATTCTGTACTTTCCGCCGAAAGGCACCGCCGGTTTTGCCACGCTCTTTGTGAGCGCGCCGAGACGGCTGCCCTGTCCACCTGCAAGTATCATTGCCACACATTCTTTTGAAATCATAATATAATCAACTCCCAAATTTTATAAATCTTTATTTTAATTGCGCTTATTTGCGTTTTTTGCTTTTTGTTTTGTTCTGTCCTGCGGTTTTATCCGAAGCGGAAACAGTTTTCTTCTCCGCCGCCTTTTTCGGTTTTCCTTTATATTTCAGATATAACACGGCGTATTCCGGAATATCCATAACAATATAATACGGCATTTCTCCGATTCCGCTTTTTTTCGTCTTATACACTTTGCTTTTCGCGCCGGACGAACCGCCGTATTTTTTCAGGTCAGAATTGAATTCAATCTCATATTCTCCCTCAAGCGGAACACCGACCGCATACTCCGGATGCTTTGTCGGAATAAAGTTTATTATTACAACAACGATATCCTCCGTTGCAAGACCTTTGCGCACATAAGACAGAACCGAATTGCTTGTATCTCCGGCGTTTGCCCATTCAAAGCCGTCCCAGCTGTTTTCTATTTCCCAGAAAGGCTTGTGTGTTACATAAAAATGATTAAGATCGCGCACATAATTCTGGAAATTTTTGTGGTTCTCAATCTCAAGAAGATGCCATTCCAGTCCTTCGGCAAAACGCCATTCTATAAACTGCGCTATTTCTCCGCCCATGAAAAACAGTTTCTTGCCGGGAAGTGACATATAATATCCCA
>CAZLOX010000086.1:1943-8978 GCA_964561265.1 uncultured Lachnospiraceae bacterium | reverse complement strand
ATTTCAATAAAGGATATGGCGGTAAACGGCAATGATATTATGAGCCGGTTCAACTGTACAGGGCCGGATGTCGGAATTATACTGAAACGTCTTTTTGACGTTATGACAGAAAATGATATTGAAAATGATAAGGCCGTACTGCTTGAAACGGCTGAAAATATAATAAAGGGGGATTTTTAATGGCGGTCAATATAATTTATTCACGTTCCGGAACAGGAAAGAGTTATGAATGTTTAAAACGTATAAAAAGTATTGCTGACAGCGGCGGAAAGGCTTATATGATAGTGCCCGAACAGTTTTCCTATGAAGCGGAACGCAGGGTATCGGAGGCTGTAGGCGGCACAGGAATCAACGGCATAGAGGCTCTTACTTTTTCACGGCTTCTTGAACTGCTTAACCTGACGCCGTCAGCTTTGCCCCGTATTGACGGAGCGGGAAAACAGATGCTTATATATAAGGCGGCGGAGTCGATCGGGGACAAAGGATTTTTTGGGAAATCACTTGCAAACAACGGTTTTCTGGATAGTATATCACAGATGATAGGAGAGTTCAAACGTTTCAATATATCGCCGTCCGCGCTTGATGAAATGCTGGATAAACTTGCGGAATCGGAGAAAGGCGGTATTGATATGGTCAGATATAAGCTTGACTCGATAACGAAAATATTTAAAGTCTACAATGAAAGCCTTGAAAATAATTTTATTGACAGCGATGATGATATGGCGCGTCTTGCGGAATGTATATATTCATGTGATGATTTGGCGGACACGCATATATTTATAGATGAATACTACGCGTTTATTCCTTATCATTACAGCGTTATATCCGCGCTTGCAGAAAAGGCGGCGGATGTAAGTATATTTTTATGCGCGGACAGGGAAGCGAGATTTTCATATAATACCGAAAATATTTTCTCGCCCTGCCTTAAAATAATATACACTCTTGAAAATATGGCTAAAGAAAACGGATTTGTCATAAATGAGGAGTATCTTTCGGAGGAAACGCACCGTTTTAAATCGGACGCGCTCAGAATGCTTGAAAGCAGTTTTGACAAGCCGGCAGTAAAGATGGCTGAGGGGGATATTTCCGATATACATATATTTATGGCGAGAGATATATTCAGCGAGGTCGAAAGGGCGGCGCTTGAAATAATTGAATCGGTAAAAAACGGATATCGTTACAGTGAGATAGGAATGATGTGCGGTGATCTGGAGAATTATGCCGATATTATTGAAACGGTATTTTCAAAGTATCATATCCCGTATTTTATTGATATGAAAAAGAATATTACAAATCATCCGATTATTATGGCGGTTATGTCGATATTCAGCATATTCACGCAGGGATGGAGCTATGACGCGGTATTTTCATATATAAGAACAGGATTTTCCGCGCTTACAGACGCGGAAGCCGACGCGCTTGAAAATTTTGTTCTTGCGCACGGAATACGCGGAGAGAAAAAATGGTGCGAAAAGGACTGGGAATACAGGAATCAGGGAATATTTGATGCCGCTTATGATAAAGAAGCGCCGGATTTTTCAGCGGAATATGAGTTTATAAACGGTATACGCCGGAAACTTACCGCGCCTTTTATCAGGTTTAAAAACAGTTTTGACGGAAGAAAAACAATACGCGAAATATGCGCCGCACTTTTCAGTATGCTTGATGAAGATCTGAATATGCCGTATAAAATAAAAATGAAAGCAGAGCAGTTCCGCGCCGAAGGAAAAAATGACGAGTCTGAGCAGTTTCTGAAGCTTTGGGATATATTTGTTTCGCTGCTTGATCAGGCTGTGGCGGTTATGGGGGACGATCACTGCGGATTTGAGCGGTTCGGAGAGATTATCCTCGCCGGATTTTCAAAATATGAAATAGGCATAATTCCGTCATCCGCGGACAGAATATCCATCGGAACGGTGGACAGAAGCCGGAGTATAAACATAAAAGAAATGATAATTATAGGAGCGTCAAACAAAAATATTCCGAAATCAGAGGAGAACAGAACGCTTTTCTCTGATGCGGAAAGAAAAAAACTGACAGACGGCGGACTGGAGATAGACGGCGGAAAAAGAGAAGCGCTGTTTGACGAGCAGTTTAAAATATATAAAGCGCTTACCTCCGCAAAAGAACGTCTGTATATAAGCTGGCCTACCTCCGACTGGGAAGGCGGAGAAATGCGTCCGGCAGAATTTATAAACGACATAAAAAGACGTTTTCCGGATATCAGTATTGACGACAACCTTCTCGGCGACAATATCGAATGTTATTTCAATGCGCCGGCAGATTCGGTATTTTCGCATATGCTTGCCGGATGGACAGAGGGAAAGGACAGCCGCTTTGATAAGATTATGGACTGGTACAGGGAAAATCCGGAGTTTAAGGAGCGGACAGAATATGCGGAAAGTCTGCGTGATTACAAAAGAAAAGCCGGCAGGCTTGAACATTCTACCGTTGCGGCACTTTACGGCAGTAATCCGCTGTACAGTATAAGTTCGCTTGAAACTTTTGCAAAATGTCCGTTTCAGTATTTTATGAAGTACGGAATATGCGCAAAACCGCAGAAGATATGGAAAGTGGAAAATTACGATGTGGGAAATTTCATTCACTATTACATAGATAAATTCTGCCGCGCGGTGGAAAGTGAAAGAAAAGACGACACACTTGCGGAAACAAAAAGAGTGTGGAATATGTGTGACGATGAGAAATGCGCGGAGATAATAGCGTCGCTTATCGGCGAGGCGAGGGAAAGACTTTTAAAGAGCGGAATAACAGCGCGTTTGGAGCATATGGTTTCCATGATAGAGAAAAGTCTTAAAAAAGCGGCGGAAAATATCATAAAGAGCCTGTGTTCGGGAGAGTTTTCGCTGTATCAGACAGAGCTTGATTTTGACGATTTTGTCATTAGAGCGGAAAGCGGAGAGAATATCAGGATACGCGGATTTATCGACCGTATAGATTTATTTGCAATGGGAGATGAGGTGTACATAAGAGTAATAGATTATAAAACCGGCTCCAAAAAATTTGACCTCACCGAACTTTACAATAATGCTGAATTTCAGCTGTTTATATACGCTCAGGCGGCGGCGAAAATTTACAGCGCGAAGTTTGCCGGTGAAAATGCGGAAAAAAATATCAGAATTGCCGGCGTGCTGTATTTTTCGATACATGATGACTACAAGTTTGTGGATACTTTTAAAGACAGTTCAAAGATAGAGGGACATCTTGACAATATGAAAAAACTTGACGGCATCATAGTTGATGACACAGAAAAGCTGACTATATCGCAGTATATGGACAGAGAACTTTTGCAGACGAATAAAAGCGAGTTTTTCAATGTCGGGCTGACAGTAAAAAATAAAAAAAGTCAGATGAGTGCAAAATCAATGGTTATCACACCGGAGAATTTTAATAAAATATGCGCTTTTGTGAATAAAAACGCGGCTGATATACATGAGAAAATAATGTCGGGAGATATAAGCATATATCCTTATGACGCGAAAAAAGATAAATGTGTATGCGATTGGTGCGATTTCAGTGATATATGTATGTTTGACGCGGAAAGCAGTGAATACAGGCGTAAAGAGAAATTTATGAGCGGAAATGGAAACAGTGGTTTTCAGACGAAGATAAATTATTTTATGGAGGCGATAAAAGATGGCGCAGATGACTGAGGAACAAACAAGAGCCGCGACTGTGCGCGGTAAAAATATACTTGTAAACGCAGCGGCAGGCTCAGGAAAAACAAAAGTCCTGACCGAGCGTATAATAGGTCTGGTTTCAGACAGGGAAAATCCTGTTGATATAGATTCTCTGCTTGTCGTTACCTTTACAAAAGCAGCGGCAAGTGAAATGCGTGAAAGAATAAGTGCTGCGCTTGCCGCAAAATCGGCGGAAAATCCTGAAAATGCTTATCTGAAAAAACAGCTTATACTTTTAAATCATGCCGATATAACAACGATAGACGCATTTTGCCTTAATGTTGTAAAAAGCAATTTTCATATGCTTGACCTTGATCCGTCATTCTCGATTATCAGCAGCGGCGAGGCGGAGATTATACGCGACGAAATAATGGAGGAAGTGCTTGAGGATAATTACAGACGGATGAATGACGCGTTTTTAAAACTGACCGAAAGATATTCAAGCAATCATAACGATAAAAAAGTGAGCGATATGGTGAGCAAGATATATGATTTTGTTTCGGCGGCGTCTGATATAGATAAGGAAATTGAGCGTCTCAGAGGAATGTATTCATGTCCGTTTGAGGAGAGCATATATATAGAATATATTTATGAGGAAATGTCGGAAGCTATTGAGGAAACGGCAGACCGGTACAGAAAAATACTTGATATTCTCGGAGAATATCCGGACGATCTTAAATCGGCCGTTAAAATGCGCGGAATAATAGGCAATGAATTTGAGGTGAGCCGTTCAGTAAAAGAAGCGATTGACAGCAGGGACTGGGATACGGCAGTAAAACATTATAATTCATTGGCGTTTGAAACGGCAAACTGGAGAAAGATGGATAGTGACTGGATGTCAGATGCGAGAAAGAAATGTAAAGATGAACTTGAGTCGCTGTCGAAGTATTTGTCGTACGGAACTCTTGAGGAGATATCCGAAAGAATACAGTCGCTTTACAAGCCGGCAGTATATACTCTGCTGGATATTACGAAGGAATTTTCAGACGCGTATAACGCGAAGAAGAAAAGTCTGAACAAATTTGAATTTTCCGATATAGAAAGAATGTGTTTTTCGGTAATGAAGAATGAGGACGGAACCGATTCGGATATATGTATTTCTTTAAGGGAGAAATATTCTGAAATACTGATAGACGAGTATCAGGACAGCAATCAGCTTCAGGAGGATATATTTTCAAGTCTTTCAAACGGAAAAAATATGTTTATGGTCGGAGATATGAAGCAGAGCATATATGGATTCAGGGGCAGTGATCCGTCGTTTTTCAAGAGAAAATGTTCATTCCCGACAGATATCAGTTCGCCGGAGCCGAATGTCAAAATAACGCTCTCAAAGAATTTCAGAAGCTGCGGAAGCTGTATAAACGCGATAAATGAAGTTTTTGAAAATATCATGACCGAATCATGCGGTGAGATAGATTATGATGATGAACAGAGATTGTACACAGGCAATATGAATTATGACGACAGTAAGAATGATCCGTCAATACTCAGAGCGGAGATTGATATAATAACAGTAAAAAAAGACGGTTATGAAACAAAAGATGAAGATGAGGATGAAGGTGCAGACGAGAATACGGATGAAGATAAGAATTATGAGGAGAAGGAAAATTTCAACGAAGTGCGTATAGAGGCGAGATTTGCGGCGAAAAGAATACATGAACTAAAAAACAGCGGATATCAGGTTCTTGATAAAAACACAAACACATACCGCCCTGTTGAAAACAGGGATATAGCGGTGCTGATACGATCGGTAACAAGCGGCGGCACGGCGGCGGTATATGCGGACGAGCTGAACAGATGCGGAATAAGCGCATACGCGCAGAGTCTGGGATATTTCAGCAAAACCGAAGTGCGGACTGTTCTTTCTCTGCTTAAAGTTATAAATAATCCGCAGTGCGATATACCGCTTATAGCGGTTATGTGTTCGCCGCTGTACAGCATATCGGACAACAGGATAGCCGAAATACAGCTTATCAACAAAAAAGACAGCATATACAACAATATGCTTGCTTTGCTTGAGAATGAAGAGGACACGGCTGTAAGAAAGCTTGTTAGCGATATAGAACGTTTCAGGGAATATTCCAGATATATGCCTTGTGATAAACTTATATGGACGATATATGAAGAAACAGGATTTTATAATATATGCGCCGCGTTTTCCGGAGGAGAGGAAAGATGCGCCAATCTCGCGCTGCTTTTTGAACGTGCAAGAGTGTTTGAAAATTCAGGATTTAAGGGACTGTTCAATTTTATAAAACTTATTGAACGGATGATAAACAAAAAAAGTGAGATGAGCGCGGCTAATTTAATAAGCGAAAATCATAATGTGGTAAGGGTAATGAGCATACATAAAAGCAAAGGGCTTGAATTTCCGGTGGTTATTCTTCCGCGCTGCATGAAAAAATTCAATACTAAGGATCTGACCCAGACTATCATTTTTGACAGGGAGCTGGGAGTAGGGATAGATTATTATGTTCCGGAGGAACAATACCGTTACAATACAATAATAAAAAGCGCCGTTCAGAGAAAGAAAAAGACGGCAATGATATCGGAGGAAATGCGTATCCTGTATGTTGCGCTGACGCGAGCGAGAGAAAAACTCATTGTGACGGCAGCAGTCAAGGCGGATAAATTTGATGAGGAATCTTATAAAAACCGCTCTCCGTTATCTGCGAAAAACGAATCAAAATGGAGTTATTCGGACTGGCTGATACATACTGCGCTGAAGTGCGGAAAATACTGGGATTTTAATAAAATAGATGCGGATGATGTTGCAGCGTTTGAATATGAGGAAAATGCCGCTGCGGAAACGGGCGGGGAAAATGATATAGATACATCGGGTATCTTTGATTTTGATTATCAGTATAAAGCACTCACGAATTTACCTGCAAAGGTGTCGGTTACAGAGCTGAAACGCCGCGCCGATTCATATTCCGATGTTCCGACTCTTTTTGAAAATGAAATTATAACGTCAAAACCGGAATTTCTGCGCGGAGAGAAAATCACACCGGCGGAAAAGGGTACGCTCATACATCTTGTTATGCGGAATATAATTTTAAAAAAGGATATCGGCAGAGATTATATTGACGCAGAAGTGCGCCGTATGACGGATGAGGGTATTTTCAGCGAAAAAGAGGCCGGATATATAGATAAGGACAGAATATGCGCATTCTTTGAATCGGATATAGGCAGACGTATGCTTGATTCTGACAATGTGCGGCGCGAGGCGAAGTTTGAAATTCCGATAGACGCGGCTCTGGTTGAAAAGGCCGCCGGCGGCATCAATGAAACGGTTCTTCTGCAGGGAATAATAGACTGCTATTTTGAGGAAAAAGAC
>CAZLOX010000086.1:0-1933 GCA_964561265.1 uncultured Lachnospiraceae bacterium | reverse complement strand
AATATTCTAAGCAGATAGAATATTATAAGCTTGCATTGGAGATTCTTACAAAAAAATATGTAAAAGAATCATATTTGTATTTATTTTTTGGAAATGATGTGATATAATAAAAATATACATATATGAATTTGCAGAACAGATATATTATAAATACAAATTATTTGGAGGAATTTTTATGCCGAGAAAATTATATTATGGTAACTTTCAGCATCAAAGGAAACTTGACAGTAAAAAACGGTTTCTTATAACCATTTCAATTATTATAGTTATAGGGGTGACTGTGTGGCTGACGGTATTTTTCAGCGCGGCAGGAAAGAATGATGTCGCAAACGCTGTAAAGGGAAATGTGCAGGAAATAACGGAACTGAAATTACAGCTTAAGGAAAAAGATGATACGATAGCGGCTCTTCAGCAGCAGATAGTGGATTATGAATCAGAGCTTGCCGTAAGACCTACTCTTGAACCCATGGTTATAGCTCCGCCGAATGACGAAGTGCTTTCCGGTCAGGCGGCACCTGTTTTCACTCCTACTCCGAAACCGACATCGCGTGCATCATCTCAGAAGAAACAGTCGGACAGCGGCGCTTCAAATAAAACAAGCAGCTCAAACAAAAGCAGCAGTCCTAATAAAACAAGCAGTTCAAATAACACAAATAATTCAAATACAAACAGTACATCGGGGAACGGAACGGGTGCAGGAGGAAATAACGGCATAACAGGCATTGACGGCAATTCGTCAAATACATTATCCGGTTCTGGTACGCAGAATGATAATAATACAAATAATATTCCTGTACGGCTTAACGATAACGCACAGCAAAGCAGCGGCGGAAGTCAGGCAGGTTCTTCGTCGGGACATTCATCCGGAACGTCAGCCGGAGGTTCGTCCGGAGCATCGGATGAATCGTCAGGAAGCTCATCCGGAACGTCGTCAGGAGGTTCATCCGGAGCATCTTCGGGCGGAGCATCAGGAACATCCTCCGGAGGTTCATCGGGTGCATCATCGGGAACATCCTCCGATACATCATCGGGCGCACAGAGCGGCGCCGGCGCAGATGCTGCGGAATAATTTCCGTAAGGCTTCTGTTATGCTCTTTTAAATCTGCTTGACACAGAACAGGATATAATATATAATAATGATTGGAAAATTTTATTTAAACGAGGAGGGAACATATGCTTGGCTTATCAAATTTAAAAGAAATGATTATTGCGCTGCCGGTCACTTTGATCGCGCTTACAGGGCATGAACTTGCCCATGCGTGGGTATCGCACAAACTCGGAGATCCGACTCCGGAAAGAGAGGGAAGGCTTACTGTAAATCCGTTTGCGCATCTTGATCCGATCGGCGCGGTTATGATGGTTCTCACGGGATTTGGATGGGCAAAACCCGTAGGAATAAATCCGATGTATTATAAAAACAAAAAGGCGGGAACGGCGCTTGTTTCGATAGCCGGTCCGCTGGCAAATTTTCTGATGGCATTTATCGGCGCGTTTATATTGGTACTGATGGGAAAATTCCTGTTTAATCCGACAGGGATTATTTCGGAATTTGTGACATACTCCTTACAGCGTTTTATTATACTTAACATATCCCTGATGGTGTTCAATCTGATTCCCATTCCGCCGCTTGACGGCTCAAAAGTGGTGGGAATGTTTCTGCCGGACAGGATATATTACAGGGTTCTGGAATATGAAAGATATTGTATGATTATTATTATGGTTCTTTCTTTTTCGGGAGCATTGAGAGGGATTTTAAGCGGCGGAATTATATTGGTGTTTAATTTTATTGTTAAAATTATGGGATTTATTCTGCCATGGTGAAGGTAGAATATAAACTTGATGCTTTTGAGGGACCGCTGGATCTTCTTCTGCATCTTATAACAAAAAACAAGGTGAACATATATGACATACCAATCGTTGAGATAACAAATCA
>CAZLOX010000085.1:0-9210 GCA_964561265.1 uncultured Lachnospiraceae bacterium | reverse complement strand
TGTAGGTTGCATAGGCGAGCAGCAAGCAAAGCTTGCGACCAGCCACAAGAAAATCCGCAAGCAAGATGTGCTTAATTTAATTTACGGATAGGCTCTAAGTTTGTGAACAACGAATAAAAAAGTAATTTTCAAAATTGATTTTATGAAAAATAACTTATATGATTAAGATTATGGAAACGCTGATTAACTGACTCTTTAAAATTGATGAAAAAAACTTACACACTTTACTTGACAAACCCGACAGAAATTTTATGACGGTCTGATTCAGTGTGCCTTTGTGAATAAAAATACAGAAAAGATCTCTGCATTTCGTATTTTTCGATGTGCAGAGATTTTTTTTGCTTATTATAATGTGTGAAATATACTATTATTATAGAGATTTAACACATTTACATTATCTCTGATATGAAATATAATAAATATAGTATTTATAATAAGCGTATAGGGAGGAGAATAGTATGAAGGCAAAACAAGTTGCACTTATATCTAAAATTAAACCTAAAAAGAATCAGACTATAGAATATGTCAAAAATAATATCTGGCTGTACATATTGCTATTGCCGGTAATGACATATATAGTGATTTTTAAGTATTTACCGATGTTTGGTATTGTAATTGCGTTTCAGAATTTTAATTTTGTTGACGGAATTCTGGGCAGCGAATGGATCGGACTTTATAATTTTAAAGTGCTGTTTTCCTCGGAGGGAGAGTTTTGGAAGATACTCTCCAATTCACTTATATTGAGTGCATATAATTTATTATTTGGCTTTCCGATGCCGATAATTGTTGCAATATTGCTTAATGAAGTGAGAAATAAGGTGTTCTTAAGATTTTCGCAAACAGCAATTTATCTTCCGCATTTTATATCATGGGTGGTAATAAGTGGAATGGTAATGAACTTCCTGTCACCTAACGGAGGAATTATAAATCACATAATCACAGCGTTTGGCGGCGAACCGATAGGTTTTATGACAAACCCGAAATATTTTAGAAGTATTTTGGTTATATCAACTATATGGAAGGAAACTGGTTGGGGCACAATTATATATCTGGCTGCGATAACAGGTATAGACCAGGATTTATATGAAGCTGCTGATATTGATGGTGCAAACAGACTACAGAAAATGCTGCATATAACATTGCCTTCACTGAAAGGAACAATCGTGGTTTTGTTCATAATGAGACTGGGTAACATTCTTGACAACGGATTTGAACCGGTATTCCTGCTTCATAATACACTAACGCTTGATGTTGCTGATGTGTTTGAATTGTATACATATCGTATGGGTATTCAGCTGGGACAGTACGGATACTCAACTGCAGTGGGAATATTCAAGTCGATTGTAGGCTTTGTACTTATTATGACATCAAATACCATCACACGAAAAATGGGCGAAAGCAGTATATGGTAAGAAAGGCGGTGTAATTATAAATGAAGAAGAAAATAAACATTTCATCAATATTGATATATTCTATTGTTGTTCTGTGTGTACTTGTAACGATTCTGCCGTTTATAAATATTATAGCGGTATCATTCAGTTCCTATGAGGCGTATCTTGATAATCCGATGCGTCTGATACCAAAGAATCTGAACTTATCGGCATATAAGGAAATACTGGGAAACAAACTGCTTTACAGCAGTTATACGAATACAATAATAGTTACGATATGCACTATATTTTTAAGTTTGTTTATATATGTGACAGGGGCTTACTCGCTGTCACGAAAAGGACTTAAAGGAAAAGGGATTTTCATGACGCTGATAGTTTTTACAATGATGTTTAACGGCGGAATAGTTCCTAATTACTACCTTATTAAAAGCCTGAATTTGTATAACTCTTTATGGGCGCTGATATTTACCGGTTCCTTTTCAGCGTTTAATTTGATACTGATGAAGAATTTTTTTGAGTCTCTTCCAACTGCACTTATTGAAGCGGCGAAGATTGATGGGGCAATGGAACCGACAATACTGTTCAGGATAGTTCTTCCGTTGTCAAAACCTATATTGGCAACAATCGCTCTTTATACAGCAGTAGGCTCTTGGAATAACTTTTTCAATGCGGTTATTTACATAAAGGATACTTCTAAATGGCCTCTTATGCTGTTGCTTCGTGAGATTGTAATGGGAGCAAGTATGCAGGAAATTGCTGCAGGAGGAAATATACTTGAAACAGCTGACAAAACACAGCCTATTATGCTTCAGTATGCAACGCTTTTGATTGTTATGGTACCGATATTATGTGTATATCCATTTTTACAGAAGTATTTTGTAAAGGGAGTAACCGTAGGAGCTGTAAAGGGATAAGCTTTGCGGCTGTTCGTAAGGGAAAGGAGAACATAGATAATGATGCTTAGTTTAAAAAAAGCTATATCATTGGTTTTGGTGCTAATAATGTCAGTTATGTTTTGTAATATCAGTTATGTTAGCGCGGAGGAAAAAACTGATGAAAATAATTATATTGCCATAGGTGCATATGACTTTAATAAATGTGGTACATGGGAGAAACAGAATGATTTCAGCGGAGCGTTTGAGGGAATTAACTTGTTCTCCGGAATAGACGGAGAATTTTCACAGTTTATGCCTGCTGAGATTGAATTTGATGTGCCATCGGACGGAAACTATGAAGTCTGGGCACGAAGCTTTGATTTTGATGATGACGCTGGTGATCGGACATTTAAGATTGGAATAAATGGCAATACAATAGATAAATCTCTCGGCGTTCACGGAAGTGGACGATGGAAGTGGGAAAAGGCCGGAACAGTCAGTCTGAAAAAAGGAAAATCAAGGCTTGAAGTTATTGGCGAAAATAATTATGCAAGAATGGATTACATTCTGATTACAAACGATACACAGTATATACCGCAGGATATGTGGCAGATGTTCTCAAAAACCTGTGGGATAACAAGGACAGTTAATAGTAATGCTGTTTATGAAAATGTTGAGACAACCGGTGAGTTGCCGGCATTCAGCGGCGGCGGGAACAGGTATTCGTACTATTGTTTCAGCGCGGATATGTTTGAAAACGGAGGCTGGAATTTTTCGGAGAATACACAAGGTGCATATAAACATGGATGTCTTGAGGCTCAGCCTTGGAGTAATGTATCTGCAGGTGAAAGCCCGAAAGTTTCATTTAATGCCGAAAATAGCGGGAGATATGTGTTATGGGGACATACTCGCGATTACACCGATCGGCCTGCAAGCCGTACATTTAAGGTTAAGGTAAACGGCAGGGTAGTTGACACGCTGTTTGGAACACATATGACGGACGGCTGGCAGTGGGAATGCTCACAGCTGTTTGATGTAAATAAAGGCGAAAATCTTCTTGAACTTGCCGCTCAGGCTCAGTACGCGAGATGCGACCTGTTCATTGTAACTAATGACGAAGAATTCAGACCTGATAATGATATGCTGATACTTGAAAAGAAACTTCGCACGCCATCTGTGAAAAATACAACTGACGGTATGACTGTCAAATTTAACGGTGAAGTTTTAAATCTAAGTTCAAAGCTGTATATAAAAAACGGTCGTATGATGATAGCTGCAAAGGAGTTTTATGAAATTTTCGGAGCAGAACCGGAACTTGATGAAATAAGCGGACTGATTAAAGTAAAAAAAGATGGAAAGGATATAAAGTGCCGAATAAACTGGGAGGAAGGTTATATAAACGGCGTATGCCTGTTGATGGGTGCTGCTCCTGAGATGAAGGACGGAATACTTTATATTCCTGTACGCTTTGCAGCAAACAGTATGGATGCGAAAGTACGCTGGTTGGAAAATTCAAATACGACTCTTATAACAACAGAAGCAGATGATGAAAAGAGAAATGATATATTTATAAGACCTGACAGCTTTTATGAGCTGGGAACATGGTCGGCCGGAACAAATGACGGTGCTCTCGGCGGCTATAATCTTATAGGTAATATGGATGACAGCGTAAAAGCAAAGGATACGATGCCGGCAAAGGCAAAATTTGAAATAGCAGAGGATAATGATTATTATATTTGGGTACGCTCAAGAGATTTTGGGGCAAAACAGAATCCGGGAGCAAGATTCAGTGAAATAGCAATAGATAATTCTAAACTGCCGAAACAGATAGGAAAACACAGCAAGGATGGATGGAAGTGGGAACTTATAGGAAGCAAAAAGCTTGCTGCGGGAGAGCATCAGCTTGCGCTTATAGATGCCTCGGCTTTCTGGCCCAGAGTAGATGGAATATATATTACGGCAGATAAAAATTTTACACCGCCGGAAACGCTTGCAGAACTGTCGGAAATTGCAGAACCGATAAAGGCGGTCGAGCAGGATACGGAATTTCCGTCATGGGCTGCAGAACAAAAAGAGCCGATTAAAACAATTACAATAGATAATGGTATATATAAAGCCGATTTTTTCAGTATGGAAAATGACGGTAAGACATACATAAGGTCTGAGCAGTATATATCGGATAACGGAGAATGGATAAAAATTTTAGACAGAATAAACACGTTCGGCTATTATCTTTTATACGCAAAGGATAGTGAAATTTCAGGACTTATGGAGAATTATCCTGTATGGAACAGCAGATACAGCGTAGGCGGTCAGGAAGTATCATCTTCAACCGGTAATGTATTTGAAAGTGCAGCGGCATCATGGATAGTACCGTCAGAGATGAGCGGCGGCGGCGACAGCATAACGCTTAAGGGCGAAAATGATTACGCATCACTTGAGGTTATATGGGAATTAAAGCAAGGTATGACAGAGCCTAAGGTTACGACAAAACTGACGCCGAAGGTAGATGGTCAGTTCAGTCTGGGTTCTTCAAACGGTGCGGCAGTTATGAAAGACAATGTTGATTTTGTTCTTGCTCCGTACTTCCTGTATAATATGATTTTACCTAAAGAACCGTATGTGGTAACTGAGGCGGTTTCCTCTACGGGAACAAGTTCGGTATCAGTTACGCGCGATGGCGAAAAATTTACATACAGTATGACTGCGGAACCGTCGGAGATAGAACACCGTTGGGCAACGACCGAAAATTCAAAGTATGGTTTTACATTGCTTAACAACAACGGCGGAGTTCAGCCGTGGATGTTTTCACCGCTGCTCGGTACAGAACACAGCACGTTAAAGACCGGCGAGAGTTTCTCAATGAGCTACAGACCCACAGTTATAAAGGGTGACTGGCAGGACGGATATATGCACGTTGTAAAGGATATATACGGCTTGACGGGCTATAGAAAAAATTATAAGCAGTCGCTTAATAATCAGACATTCAATATTACACGACTGCTTGAAGATGATGTTTATGGCGGCTGGGATAAAAACGGTAAGGCAAACTGGAACATAGAAGGACAGAATGTTTCAACAAACGGAGATCCCCTTTCATATCTGCAGATGTATCTGCTTACAGAGGATGAAAATATGCTTGAAGAACGAACTGTTCCTTCGCTGGAAAATTTGCTTACACGAGGAAGTCAGAATTTCACCTATAACGGAAAGACAGGTGACGGAACAGTACTTAAGGAGCAGAATGGCAGTCCGACACCGCTTAACGGTCCTATAACTATGTTCGGTGTGCCGGTGTTTGGCGGAGCGGGTGCAATGACCTTCGGGACTGCGCCGATATTTGATAAAATTTCATACAGCGATGGAGTAAGACCTACGGAAAACAGTAATATACCGTCGTTTGTTGACACAATATGGGCCTATAAATATACAGGCGATGAGGCGCTGCTTGAAAAGGCAAAGCAGCAGGCAGATGAGTATATAGAAAGTAAGGTGTATGCAAGAAAGTCTACAAATAATATTTTTCTCAGCTTTATAGCAATGTCATATTATCCTCAGTTTTCTGCGCTGCTGGATATGTATGAAATAACCGGAGAGAAAAAATATCTTGATGCTGCACAATACAGCGCCAATCTGGCTCTGACCACAATATGGACACAGCCTATGCCGGCTGACGGAAATGTTACAGTAAAGGGCAGCGAAGTGGTTGACGCTCATTCAAAGCTGAATATGTGGCACTACGGAAATGACCCGTTCAGAATCGGATTTACCATTGAAGCAGACGGAACGCGCACCATTAAAGAAGTACCTGACCAGAGATTGCCTGAATGGGTGGTGTCAAGAGTTGGTCTGAGCCTTGAACAAGGTACGACTTTCATAAATGTCGGCTATGCAAATATTATGATGACAAATTGGGCACCTGATTTCCTTAGGCTGACCGAGTATACAGGAGATACGATTTATGAGTCATACGCGAGAAATTCAACGATAGGGCGCGGCGAGAATTATCCCGGATATTATTATAATTCATATCAGCCGCATTTCTATGATGAAAAATATCCGTATGAAGGACCTGATTTCTCATCGTTATATTACCATCATATACCTATTTATCTGTCAAATCTTCAGGATTATCTGATAACGCAGACATGGGCGTGGTCAGACAAGAAGATAGAGTTTCCGCATACAAGAACGTACGGATATGTATGGTTTTATAACCGTCATTACGGTCATGCTCCCGGACATTTCTATGATATTGACAATATGTGGCCGTATCTGAAAGAGGGCGCAATAGAAACAAATAATACTCAGCTTGACTGGCTTGGAGCAAGAAAAGACGGCGTTTTCGCTTTTTCAGTAATGAATGAGGATACGCAGGAAATAATTTCTGATATAAGCATTTCCGAAGAACTGCTGCCGGGTGGAACTGTTGAGGCAACTGTTTACGATGCTCAGGGGAATAAGAGGAGCGCTCAAATCACAAACGGAAAAATACGTCTTACAGTTCCGGCAAGGGGACTTGTGGGAGTATCATTTGAAAGCAACAGCGTTTCAGAGCCGAAATTTGCACAGGTATACAGGGCGAGCGACACTAATGAGCCTGAAATGACATATGCAGAGGAGACAGATGACAGTAATCTTGGTGCAGGAACGGTGTTTAAATTTGAACAGAATAAATGGTATGCATATATATACACAGCCAAATCTACAGATTTTGCTTCGTCAGTAAAACTCAGATACAGAGTTGACGGCGGTAGCTGGCAGACCATGGATGATACAGTTTATCCTTTTGAATTTACAGTGCCTGTGGAAAATGCTGAGCGACTGGAATTCAGTATGGATATAAATAAAAAATCGGGAGGAGTTTTGACAACACCTGTCAAATCGCTTCAGCCAATAAAATAACTGATGAAGGGAGAGAAAAGTATGAAAGGAAAAGCTATAATCTTGTCAATATTGCTTGCGTTATGTATATCGCACAGTGTATATGCGGCGGAGTTGGTGATAGAAAACGGCATTATGGATTACAGTACAGATTCATATAACATCAATGTTCACCATAGCGGCAGCGAGATAAGACCTATAACTGTGCATGTGAAAAATTCAGGAACAAATGAAAGCACGTATTTTGCAGAGTTTCTTACAGATGATACCGGAAATATAAGTCTGCAGATTCCGATGTATTCCGAAAAAAATGCATCAGGAGAATATACTATAAGACTTTCAGGTGCCGATATTGATAAGCCGCATGATATAAAAGTCGTATATGTGAATAAATCAGACGCATCCGATATAATATCGGCTATTGCAGAAAATAAAACCGGACTGGCGGATTATATCAGAAATAATATTTACAGTCTTGGGCTTGACTCTGATATGAAAAATATGTGGGATAATATAGGAAAAGGCGGACAGGAGACAGTTGTAAAAGCGGTTGCCGGAAAGCGGTTTTCAGATATAGACGCTGCGGGAAATGCGTTTGCATATGCGATAGGTACTTTTAGAATTAACGAATCAGGCAAGTCGGATATAGAAGCTGTATTGAATGAGTGCGCCGGATATATTGGGATTGATGTAAAGGAAGGCAGTTACTATTCACAGCTCAGCAGTAAAGACAGTGTACATTCTGCGGTTTTGGGAAAAGACTTTTCTCTTGCGGAGAATGACGGTGGAGTAAGAGCAGCTTTCAAAACATCGGTGGCACTGACATGGATAAATGAAGTACAACTTTCAGAGCGTGACAAAATCAAAGACGTAATAACCGACAGCAATGAATATTTAGAACTGCCGCTTAATGGTGAATATGCGAAACTCTCTGAATCTGTCCGAAAGAGCATAATGATGGATATTATTAACTCCAGACCGTATTCAAATAAAAATGCACTAAGTACAGCGTTTGATAAGATCATGAATAAATATTTACCGTCTGATAACAAAAACAACAGCGGCGGCGGCAGCAGCAGCGGTGGCGGTGGTGGCAGCGGCAGTGTAAGCAGTGCAAAAACGGTCACACCTGCTCAGAATGTTCCGAGTATATCATTACCAGCAGTAACACAGTCTGTGCAGAATGAGAAAACAGAAAATACAGGAACATTCTCGGATATTGAAAATCACTGGGCAAGAGAGTATATAGAAAGACTTCTCGAAAAGGAGATAGTGAGTGGGGTTGACGGTAATCACTTTGAACCTGACAGAAAGATACTCCGCGAGGAGGTTGTAAAGATTATTGTCAGAGCTATGAATATGGCGGCGGTCAATTCAATATCTGTATATGAAGATGTAAAGGCTGACGGATGGTATTATTCATATATCGTAGCCGCGGAAAAAAATGGACTCATATCGGGAATCAGCAATACGGAATTTGGCATAGGACGTAATATAATTCGTCAGGATTTAGCGTTACTTATATCAAGAATGTTAAGTATGAATGGGGTAATTCTTGACAGTGAAGCTTATGAAAGTTTTATAGATCAGGAGAATATATCTGATTATGCAAAAGATGCGGTAAACGCGCTTCGTAATCTCGGAATTGTAAACGGTGACGAGATGAATGCGTTCAATCCAAAGAACGAAGCGACCCGTGCAGAGGTGAGCAGAATGATTTCGGAAACAATAAACATAATAGACAGTAAGGAGTAAGATATGAAAACTTTAAAATACAAAATCATATCAGCCGCTTTAGCTATCATTACATTTGGAATTTGCTTAAACGGAATATTTACCGTATCGGCGGAGGAAGAATATCAGACGATTGTGATACGACCGGAAAATTTCAGGCTCGGGGAGGGCAACGGTGCGGTTATTGAAGGCAGTCAATGGGGAGTTACAGGAACGAATGCGCTTGATACCTCAGAACATAAATATACATTAAATAATAATGCGTCAGCTTCAGATTTGGATGCAGAGGCTACAATACCTATATATATAAAGCGGGATGATGACTA
>CAZLOX010000084.1:0-9247 GCA_964561265.1 uncultured Lachnospiraceae bacterium | reverse complement strand
TGCTTTTGTTTGCTGTATGCGCGTCAAAATCAACTTTTGAAGCCTGAGTAACATCCATCACATTCCCAAGTCCGACCTGTTCCTTTGTTACGCTGTGTGGATTATTTTTATTTGACGCGTGCGCGTCAAATTCTTCTCTGCGTACTTCTGCAACTACCAAATTTTCAATAATAACGTTTTCAGCATTTCCTATTTCAGTAATTACCTTATAATAACGCACTGTATGAGAACTTGTGCTTACAGTCGGAATATAATCCGGCTTGTCTCCGGCATTGGTATAAGCATACAGAATCTCCTCTCCGCTGCTATCTGCCGCCATTATCCCTATTTCGCGAAGAGTAAATTCCTTACTGCCCGATTTTACTTGAATAGTTATCTCCGTTGTTCCATCGTTGTTGATACGATTATCCGCAATAACACAGTCAATACCGGAAAGCGGACTTTTAAGCATATCTAAATCTTTCGCTGTTTCGCCATCGCTTAAATATCCATCTCCTACAATTGCTCTTGTTATTTTAAATGTACCGCCTGCCGGTGCTTTATTTATCATACGCCGTCCTTTTTCGGTTAATCTTACTGACCCAAATACAGCCATATTACAAATCTTCCTCCTTTTCCTGATACGGTTTTATAACAGTAATACCGTATGTTTCTGCAATTACTGAACCTGCATAAAGTCTTTCAGACATATCTCCGACAGTCTCGATCCCATAGCACAAATGCGACGGCTTTACCTTGTCCACAGTTTTTATCAGCATGTTCAGATCTGCTGTAACACCTGTATCATTCAGATTTATGCTGAAATAATATTCACTCGGCTTCTCCTCTATCGTTACGTCAACACCGCACGCCAGCTTTGCCGCTTTTTCAATATAGTACGGATTTACCGTGCCGCGGTGAGGTCTTGCCTCAATAATCCTTCTCCGCCGTTCATCAGAAGTTAAACACTCGCCGCTTGCCAGATTATATTTTTTCTCCAGATATGCCATTCCCCATGTTGCCGTTTCCGGAAAGCGCTGAAGGGGAAGTGACTTGATATAATCCTTCATTTCATCAAGTTCCGCACCCATTACCTGATAGAGCCATTTTGCAACATATGAACTTTCATATATCGGCGATACTCGGCTCATCATCCGTAAGGCAGTTTCGCTTGTCGGGAAATTTTCCAAATCAATACTTTTTAAATGCAATTCTACATCTCCCGCCTTTCAAATATTCCCATGTCAGGGTAAAAACCGTTAGGAACTTCCGCTGTTTCTGCCGCTTTAAGCGGCAATGTATCAATTCCGGCATATATATCCAGACGCAAAAGTTCCTTAACTCCTTCTGTTCCGTCTATAATTGCTCTTATTTTATTATAACTTATTCTCATTTTCTCGCGCGCTTCACCTATAAGATAATTTTGTATATTTCTGAGGCATTCATCATGTATAATGCTCTCGCTGACATCATCTCTTATAATGTAGTTATAATAAATATCTACACCGTAAACTCTCACAGTATCGACTGTTACATCTGCTCCTATTGGTGCAAGTCTGCGGCTTCTGTCGTCCGGTGATACAATGTGTTCTGTAACACGTTGTATAAGCTCATCATTAGCCGGATTTCCCTCTGTATCGCTTATCATCACACGCACAGTTCCAGCGCCTTTCCATAAAGGCTCAACATACGCTTTTCCGACACCCGATACCTCCAGTGCCCAGCGGATATAATCATTATCGCATCCTGTAAATGAGCCGCTTCTCTCTGCATCGACAATTCTTTCTCTTAAACTGTCGTCACTCTCCTTATCCGCTCCGCCGGTTATAATATCCGGATTGCTTATACTCTGTATGCCCTCCATTGGCGTATACATAAGACATATCGTTCCGGCAGCTGTATTATAATCTGCTCCGGCATTATTGGATTTTACATGGATCTCAGCGCTGCCGCCGCTGTCTATTGTTACTGTTTCAGTTGCCGCATACAATTTTGACTCACGGCCGGCACTGCTTTTTGTTGCAAAAACAAATCCCTCCGGAATAACTGTTCCGCTTATACCATTCACGATAACGACTCCCTCAGCACAGACAGCGCCTCTTCTCTCTAAACCCTGCTCATTCGCGTGCAAATCAAGCCATTCGTAACGCGCCCATATTGAAAACATTGTCTTTAATGCTTCTGTCATATGAAATTGCAGCGCTTCAGCTTTTTCCATCGCCGTGGGTTTTGTCAGATCCCATGGAAATCCCCCTTCAGTTCTGTCCAGTCCATCCGGCAGATTGCTCATCATACGCTCATGTATTGTAGCCGAATCCTGACTGTTAAGCCAGCTCGGCGCTTCAAATTCAGGTATATCCATAATTCTGCCTCCTCAGATTTTTATAAGAAAACTGACGCTTTCCTCATCATATTCTTTGCCTTTTATTATCATCTCTACACCTATCTCATCGGGTTTCGGCTGTGAAAATTCAAATTCGCGCACATATTCGGTTTTAGGGTTAGCCATAAGAGCCTCGCTGTACTGACGTTCAATATCGGAACACTGCGCATCAAAATCAGACAGGACAGCAGCCTTTATCATTTCAGTGCCTATATTGGAACTGTATGCAAGACAGGTATAACGCTCTGTTAAAATGGTTTTTATGCACCACTGCTTATATGCCTCCTGACCGGATGCCTTCTCAATGTTATTACTTCCGTCAAGGCGGAAATCCCCTGTTTCAAAATCAAAATAAAGGCTTGAATAATACTTTTGTTTTTCTTCTTCCCTGCTGTTCACAGCAGGAACATCAAAGACTGGAAATAAAGTATCTGCCATAATGTTCACCTGCCTTATCCCAATACATCAACCACAACAGCGTCATTCTGCACCCAGCATACAAATACGCGGTCTCCTGCTTTCAGACTGCTCATCTTATCGGGAATCTTTACCTTGTGACTATGCTTTTCCTCTCCGCCGTCCTCGGTTGTATCGGCGAACTCATAATCCCTGCTTCCAAGAGTAAGCTGTCTGCATACAACATAACTCCCCTGCGGTATCGGTTTGGGAAATAAATTCGTCACAAGACTCATATCTCCCTGAATAGTTCCGAAGTCACATACATTATCTATATTGGACTGCGCTACCTTACTCATTCTCTGCTGCAATACCTGCGCCAGTTTGTTTGTTCCGCCTTTGCTTTCCATGTTTCCTCCTATACATCACTTAATAAATAAAAAAATATTTTTATTGTATTTTTTCTATACTGTCGGTATACACCCATCCTATTGCCCCGACATGATAAGGACAATCTCTTTCAGGAGAAACAGCCATTGTTATTTTGTCCACATAATCCAGAAATACCTTTTTGCTCCCTGTTCCATAACTGTCACGGTAGGCGGCACCGTTTAATCTAACTTTGTCGCCTACCGCAAACTGTTTGTTTTCCTGAGAAACATCGCCGGTTTCGTCGTCTTCCTCAACTTCTATTGTCATTGTACGTTTACCCGCATAATGCGAAACACTTTTAACGAAAAAAAAGCCGTCAAGCGTGCCGGCGTGAATCTTTATTTTATCTCCCTTTCTCAGCGGAGGGATATCGGGTGCATTTGTTATCTGATATTTAGTACTTGGCTTTCCTTCATCGTACAGGATATCCTGCGCAATCTGCCTTGCATCCTGCAGACTTTCCTCCGAATCGCGCGTTATAATTTTCTGTCTTATGCCGTATTCGGTCCTGCCATCGACAACAGCCTCTATTGACTGTCTTTCATCATCCGCCTTGGACAGCACCACCACTCTTGTAACAATATTCTGCGTGCTTATTTTTCCGCTTACCGCCGTCACATTAGTATCAGCTCTGAGCGAATATATGACATTATTTGTTCCGCGCGAAATGATATCTACAATACCTTCCCGAACCCGTGCAAAACATTTTTTTGCGCCTTTCTTCTTTGCATCATCAAGCAAATCCACAACAATATCGCCGACATAATCGCATTTGTACACTTTTTTTGAATGTTTCTCATTCGGCCCGTCATAATTTCCGATTGTTACTCCCCAGTCGTTGAATATACTTTCAATGGCTGCACGTGTACCGGTGCCCTCTACAATATATCTGTGTTCCTGACTTTTCTGCATATCATATAAAATATCATTTGCCTCACCGTCAAATATATTTTCCTCATTGCTTTCCTGCGGTTCCCAGACATTGAGTATTCCTCTTGCTGTCTCGATCCAGTCTCCGGTGTAATTTGATAATACAATAACGATATTATTCGGACGTATTCTCTCACTGATATACTGTCCGTTTTTCATAACTGCATTGTATGCTGAAAATGAAATACTTACAGAAAGTTCATTTTCGTTTTCAGACCATATTATTTCTTCGCATACATTTGTTATATCCAATCTTTCTCCGGTTTCAAGAACTATAATAAGACGGTATTTTAATTTCAGAATATCAATCAAATAATCGCCTCCCTGATATTTTTACAGCATAGTCAAAACCGTTCCTGTGTGAAGCAGATACATATCATAAGGATCATCTGATTTGCCTGTGCTCCACTCGCGCCAGCTTTTCATTTCACCCTTGTTGCTCTCATCAATAAGCTCAGCATTTTTCCAGTATAGATCCATACACCTGCAGCCGTCACCGTAAAACTGCTCTGCAATAGACCATAAGCTCTCACCGTCCTTAACAGTATATGTTGCAGGAATATCCTGAGCAGGACGTGTAAAATCCGCTCTCTGATTCTCCTCATCAACAGTATACACAGCCATATCTTTGGCAACGACAAATTCAATATCATAATAAAGAGTTCCTCCGGCGCCCTTATTTGTAACAGTATAGCTTGATAAATACACATCATGATTTATTACAGTTCCTGTCACCATAAGCCGAAGTTTAGTACCGTTTCTGCGCCACATACTCCAGCACCCCTGCATATTTGCAGGGGGCATCCAATAATGAGTTTTGATTAAATTTTTGTTATACCGCAGACTCTCTCCCGGCAGCATACCGCTCCAGCTGAATCCGACCAGTTTTTCACCTCTTGGGACTTTTATCTCACCTATATCAATAATATTGTATGTCTGAAAACTGCTTTCCGCTTCGATTGTTATTTCCTCAGGCAGCATTGCAAACGCCATCATATCAGAATTGCCGTCCTCTGTTTTATGCAGACCTTTCCCAAGCTCGTCTATCTGGGTTATAAACACATTCATCAGTATGCGACTCCTTTCGTTGGTATATTAGGAAATATCTTAGCCAGATCATCAGCAATTTGTCTTGCCACATCATCTGCCATATCTTTGAACTTTGATTTTAGTATCTCAGCTATTTTTTCCTCAATTCCTGCTTCAGCGTTTATTTCAATGGTAGGCGACATTGTCACATTTATACTTATTCCGCCGTTTCCGCTGCTCCGAAGGTTTTCGTTGCTTTTTGATGAGTTTCTCTCGCTTGTTCTATCTCCGCCGGCAGGCATAATCATAGCTTTCTTTGACGATAAAATAGAAGAAGTGTTTTTAATACTGTTTTCTTCAGCAGCTTTGTTGTCGTTATAAGACTTCACGGCTCTTTTAAGCGCACTGAATGATGAAATAATCTTTAAACCGGTCTTATCTGTAATTTTATCAACATCAACAGGCATAAGCGCGGCTTTTTTTGAACCGAATCCGATATACGGATCAAATAAATTACTGCCTGCACCGGAATACACTTTAGATTTACTTTCGGTATTGATATCTTTTTCAATATCGTTGTCGATATATGACATCATTCCAAAACGCTGTCCGTTATCCTCTTTCACTTCAAAACGCCGTTTTCTGTTTAACAATGATAATATGCCTTCCTTATTATCCTTACCGCCTGCATACCGCGGCATATTAAGTGCTTCAAGCATCCTTTCGCGCTGTCTTGCTGTATAGACCTTTGCCCTTCTCAGCAAAGGAACCGCAACATCTCTGCCGGCAAATTCCATAAGTTTACCGCCCTGATCCACAAGCTCAGTTGCACTGCTCCCGCCGCGCTGATCGTTTATTACACTCCATCCTCCAGGCGCGTTCCTCGTGCCAGCTGCAAAATGTGCCTCTGACGGAATAGAACCGTTCGTTGTTATATTGACTGTTACCGATGCGGTTTTGCCGTTTAACGCATCCAGAGCATTTGAAACAGAAGCTATAACCGAACTTGCATTATCATTTGCAGATAATATAGCCGTTGCATTTGTCGCGCCGTACACATCCGCCAGGCTTTGTATATAGGAAATAGTTTCCGACGCATTGTCAACCGCATTTATCTGCGGACTGCATTCTGCCGTATGCAATAATTCAAGCTGTGTCATAAGGGATTGCACAGCAGGTGTTATATCAGCTGATTCAAGTGATGCGCTTATTCCGGCCGCAATCTTTGAGCCTATTTCAAACTGAGAAAAATCAATAAGTTCCAGAGATGAACTGACTGCCGTTGCAATTTTTGAACCTATATCCAGATTAGTTATATCAATATTTTCAAAAGAACTGCTTATCATACTCATCAGGCTTTCGCCGATGTTCAGATTTTTCAAAACCTCCGAATCAAAGTTTTCAAAATTTGATATAACTGTGTTGATGATATTCTCTCCGATATTCAATCCCTTAACAGCTTCAGCATCCATATTTTCAAGGCTTTCACTTATCATATTTATGAAACTTTCTGCTATGTTGAAATCCTTGATTGCGTCAGCATCTATACCTTTTAAATTTTCACTGACAGCCTCCATAATATTCTGGCCGATATTTAATTCTGATGTGTCTGCATTGTTCAGGCTTTCGCCAAGTGCGTTAAGCATTTCTGCCGCCGGCTGTTCTCCGAAACTTTTTGAGCCTTTGCCAATACTTTCAGCCGCCGCAATCATAACATTTTCGCCGATTGCAGCTCCGGTATCATCAAGCGTTGCCGCCGATGCGCCTAAGAAATTGATTCCGAACGCTGTTGCTATTGCTGCGGCTACAGCTCCTGCTTTAGTCAGAGCCGCTGTTCCGGCGTTTGCCGCAACGGCAGAGCCTGTTGCGGCGGCTCCTGCGCCTACTCCGGCTGTCGCTCCGGCTGTTACTCCGGCTGTCGCCGCAACAGGAAGGGAACCCGTTCCAAGCAATGCCCCTGTTGTCAGCAATGCAGACCACTTATATAAGTCGCCCTCAATATTATATCCGAGTTTACCTTCCGCACCCATTGCAGTAATCTTTTCCGGTGTTAAATCAGACATACCCCAATGCTCTGTCACCTGAGGCAACGGATCTTCATATGCCTGACTTGCTGAATTTCTTGCTTTTGCGCCCTTATTTCTGCCTTTTACAACTTCAAGTTCGCCTTCTTCTGCCGATGAAGAACCTTTCGGTTGTTTAACTTTTTTCTCTGCCGCTCCTGGCATTGGCACTAATTTGGGAGATTGATTAGCCGCATGCTCTTCAACTCGTTGTGAACCTCCGCCGCCTCCTGCGCCTGAACCTGTGTTTGTCTTTTCCATCGGTATCGGCATAGCTCCGCTGTTTACAACAGGACCATTTACATAAACAGTTCCTGCTGTCACATTCATCACTTCACATGAATACGTTCCCGGTGTTGATGTTGTCTGAGTATTACTTGGATTATGACTACCTTTTCCGAATATTTCTTCCCACGCTTCCTTGATACTGCCTGCACCGTCTAAAAGTTTGCCTCCCAGATTACTTATTCCCCAAGCGCCCAAAATTCCTGCTATAATAGGATGTGCTTCAGAAAATTTACCCCAGATATTAGGCAGTTCATCTAATATATCATTAAACGCATCACTTATCAGTGTTTTTATTTCTTCACTGTCAAATCCCTCTTTAAATCCTTCAACAAAACTTCCGGCAACGCTTTTTCCGTCATCTGCCGCGTCAGCAAGACCAAGAAGTGCTTTTAGTCCTCCTGACAAAATCATTCCTGAGCCCTTGCCAAATTCATTAGCTATAGTAGTAACAATCTCTCTGCCGGTATCATTCCACCATTTTTTAAACGGAGTAACAATAAGCGTATCCCATGCTATTTTCACCTTTCCGCCAAAAGTCAGCTCACCGTCTGTAAAGCTGTTATACATATATTCGTTCAGACTTCCTTTAGGGAAGATGTTTTCAAGTTTTTCCGGCAGCTTAGGTTTAACCTTCTTATCCCACCATGCGTTAAAGGAATTGCCTATGGTTTCATCCCATATAAATTTCAATTTTCCCTTAACTGTTACAGGATGTCCGGAATTTACAAACCTTTCATACATATCATCGTCCATATCCATAGCATTGGTAAACATAACCCTGAAATTCCGCAGTTTCCTAAATCCTGAAGTTATTTTTTCGTGGAAAGTATTAACTGTTTGTGTCAGTTTCTGAATAACAGGTCTGACATACGGCTCCAGTGACTCTGTAAACACTTTCTGCGCAACATCCCAGGCCGATGTTAATTTATAAACATCTCCCTGTAAATTATCCAGCTGTATCTCACTCATCTTTTCAGCCGCGCCATCACAGTTGTCTATAGCTTCGGCAAGAGCGTTAAAATCTTCTTCTGTAGCGTTTACAATAGCCGCCCATCCGGCTAAACCGTATTTGCCGACAAGTTTTGCGAGATCACCTGCTTCATCAACAACATTATCTACACCCTTAAATGCACTCCTTACGTCTTTCAAAACCGTTCTCAGGTCTTTTGCATTTCCGTTTGCATCTTTAAGGCTTAAATTATATTTATCCATTACAGCCGCAACTGGATCTGACGGAGCAGACATATTAACAAGACCTGCTCTTAATGCAGTTCCAGCCATACTTCCTTTTGTTGATGAATTTGCCATGATTCCTGATGCAAGAGCAACATCGCCCAATGAATAACCAAGTGTTCCTGCAACAGATGCCGCATATTTAAACGTATCACCCAAAAGAGGAACATTGGTATTTGCGTGTGAACTTGCCGTTGCCAATATATCAGCAAATGACTGTACTGTTTTCGCGTTTATTCCTTTTTCTCCCTCTGTTTCTGAATAACCAAACGCTGTCATAGCGTCTGTTACAATATCAGAAGTTGTCGCCAAGTCGCTGTTTCCTGCCGCAGCCAGATTAAGTATAGACGGCAGCGCCTCCTTCATCTGGGTTATATTCCAGCCGGCCATGCCCATATACTGAAGTGCGTCCGCCGCTTCTCCTGTTGTGAACTTTGTTCTCTTTGCCTCGCTGTATACTAGGTCTTTAAGTTCCTCTCTGTCTTGCCTGCTTCCGAGAGTTACTGCCTGTACA
>CAZLOX010000083.1:0-9271 GCA_964561265.1 uncultured Lachnospiraceae bacterium | reverse complement strand
AGAAAATATATAAAAATTGATATATTGCCTTTAAGAGGATTGTCTGATATAATTATTATTGAAAAGGAAAATTTATAACGGTGAAATCAATATTTTCTTATTTATATATCTGAGAAAGGATGAATTTTATTATGGAACTTTTAATATTTGACAATCTGAAAAATGACAGAGGTATAAAGGGCTTTATCGAAAAGAATACTGCCGCGTATCTCCGCGGTGTGATAAATTTTGCCGAAACAGAGTCTGTGACACAGAACTCCGGCAGGGAGTATATCGTGTCGCTTATCGCAAATGACGAAAATATTTTATCTTCTCTCGCGGCTCAGGGAAAAAATACAGGCAGCGGACTTTACAATGCTGCGCTCAAAGATATAGAATATATATTTGAAGAAATTATTCCGGTATTTTCCGGAATTGAATACACTTCTTCCGGCAACGCTACAGGTTTCTGCGATGAATACCTTCATTCCATATCATCGCTTGCCGGTATAAAAGAGCCTTCCGCATTTCTGGACAAGCTGATTGAGCATTATAAAAAATTCGGCACAGGCATAAAGGCAAAATATACGGCTTTCAAATATGACGGCAATGGAATAAGCGGAATAAGCGACGTGGATTTTGCCGATTTTGATTCTCTTGTAGGTCTTGAACATCAGAAAAAAATACTGATAAACAACACAAAAGCATTTACCCAAGGCAAAAAAGCGAATAATGTTCTTCTTTTCGGCGACCGCGGAACCGGCAAATCATCATCGGTAAAAGCCCTGCTTACAATGTTCAGGGGGGACGGACTGAGAATAGTGGAGCTTGAAAAAAGTCAGATATGCAATATGCGCGCTCTTATAGACGAGCTTTCACTTTCTCCGCACAAATATATTATCTTTCTTGATGACCTTGCGTTTGAAAGCGGAGATCCGGATTATCTTGCGCTTAAAGTATCCATGGAGGGACAGCTCCGCGCGGCGCCGGACAATGTTCTTGTATACGCGACATCGAACAGACGTCATCTCATAAAGGAAACATGGGCGGACAGAGAAGGCGGAGAAATACACAAAAACGATCAGCGTCAGTCAACAATGTCGCTTTCCGAACGCTTCGGAATAAGTCTTGTGTTCACGTCACCAAATCAGCGCGAATATCTGACTATCGTATCGGAACTGCTGAAAAAACATTCGATAGAAATGACTCCCGAAATAGAGCGTCAGGCGCTTATATGGGAAATGAATTACAGCGGTTTTTCAGGCAGATGCGCAAAACAGTTCGTTTCGTCCGTTCTCCATGAGAAATAAAAATATACCGGAAAAAGGAGGATTTATCAATGGAAATAATACCGCGGGACAGTCATAACAATGACTATATTATAAAGCTGAAAATCAACGAAGCAAAAGAATTGCGGGATTCTTTAGACGATTTAATAAAAAAAGGTGATTTTCATAATCATCATCATATAAGCGAATTTGACTTGTTTTCTGATACTATAAAGAATGAGATAACTGTTTGTTTATATGAGTAATAACAGCAAATCAACTTATCAGAGGCTACTGCATACCGTGGAGGAAAATATGTCAGACAGTAATTTGAACAATATAATAATCAGACAGCTTTCAATTATTAAAAATGAACCATTCAGATACATTGGAAGAGCGTGTAATCTGGCTTGGTTAGGGTTTGGCAAAGATGTGATTTCAAAAGATTATAAAGGAGAAGAAAGAAAAACCGCGCAATACGCATTGCATATACAATGCCCGTTCAGAATTTCCCGCGGCGGCATGAAAGTATTAGCTTCCGGCGATATGTACGAACCCAACAGCACTACAGAGTGGACAGAGGATTTTGACTGGGATATCGCCGGCGCCAATTTATATGATGAAAAAGCATCACTGCTCACAGAAAAATTATCTCATAACAATATTACGGCAGTAAATATTGAGAGCAATGAAATGGGAGATGTAAAGATATATTTATCGGATGGATATGTTATTGAAATATTTACGAACAATTCGTCTGAAACCGAAGAATGGAGATTTTTTGAAACGGGGATTGAAAAAGAGCATTTTGTAATTACAGGAAAAGGGATAGAATATGAAGATGAGGAGATACTAAAATGAAAAAATTTCTTACAGCAGTATTTACGTTATGTTTAATACTGAGCAATACGGCGTTTGCTTATACAGTTGATGATCCGGATATTATAATGCAGTTAAATGACGGCGAGTTTTATGTTAATGAAGAAATCAGAACTGACCTGAGTGATGTGCAGTATGTCGGAAACGGATTTTTGGTGAACAAAACAAACGAAGCCGGAGAAAAAGAACGCTTTTTCACAAAGGATTTTGTGAATTTCAGGAATGTTAATATTTTTGATGATAAGGACAGTTTTGATAAGTTCAGCAGAGCAGGGCATATGGATGAGATAATGTGGGCAGACGGCGTTTATCTTGCGCGTTCAAATGTGTACGACAATATAGGAAAAAGCGGACGCGTTTTAGAAAAAGAAGGAAATTTATATCTTCTAAACGAAAATTTTCAACTAATGAAGAAATTGAAGTTTGAATACTATGTAAGAGAAATATCATATATCAACGGCATATATTATGTCCGTATAACAAACAGAACATTCTTAAGAGCAAATCAATGGGGAGCTCCTGCAGATGCTATTAAAGATATTGTTTACTCTTCATCTGATTTGGAAAACTGGACAGAACGCTCTGATCTTCAGCATGTACCGGTTACAAATGGAACATATGCTATTACTTTAAAGGACTATAATATTTATACCTTTGAAAATGATGCAATCGGACATCAGATTATATATGAAGATGTCCAAATAGAAAGCAGCGGACCTTACAGTGATACCGAAGCACAGCAGATTCTGAATATCACAGGAGAATACTTCTATATTGTTAATAACACAAGTCAATACGGGAATATATGGATATCAAAAGATGGGATATATACGACTCAATATAAATTGAATTCAGATTCGTTGAAAAATGGGATTAACATATTATATGACACATATTTTAATACATTTATACAAAAGAGCGATATAGACAAGTATTTACAAACAGGCAATGTATATATTTGTTTTAATAATTGTATCTTGGGTTTTGAAACTCCTCCTATAATAGAAAACGACCGTACACTTATGCCGATGCGTTTCCTGTTTGAGCAGATGGGCGCGGAAGTAGACTGGAATGCGGAAACCAAAACCGCAACAGCAACGCTTGACAACACCGCAGTTACATTTGCTATTGACAATACGAACGCCAATATCAACGGTCAGTCTGTCACAATGGACGTTCCCGCTCGGCTTATAAACGGCAAAACTATGGTTCCCCTGCGTTTTTTGTCAGAAGAACTTGGATTTACCGTAATTTGGAACGAGGAAACCCGCACGGCCGTAATTGAGTAAGACTTATAATGAGGATATAGTTATGAGAATAGTGAAAATGATATTAGCGGCAATGTTTATATTAACAGGAATAACAGCGTATGCAGATGCTGTCCCGTATAAGGTTATCAGCGGTGATATGCTGGAAATCGCCGGTTATAGTGAGAAGAAAAATACTGATGATAATTTGATGAACCCCACCGGAATGAGTCGGTTTTATAAATATTTAGTCAAAAACAATGACAAATATGAATATAATCTTATAAATTTAGAAACCGGAGAATTTATCAATCTTAATGACAGTGTTAAGGATATACTTAAACTTGGCAATTCTTCAAGCGGAGAATTAGCATGGACAGGGAATGGATACTTTGTATATCATCCAAGATGGGGATATCGTTTATTGTCATCAATTGCCGGCGGTCAATATGAATATCCTATATCAGGAAAAATATATTCAATTTCAGAAGACTTTTCTGAAATATACGGAGAATATACCACTCCAGGCACAGTAAATAAAGCTGCATATGTTGATGGAATTTATTATATTCTGATACCAATTAACGGGCAGTATAGTTCTGCATTGTATTATAGTAATGATTTAACGAATTGGGTTAAATATTCAGATACAAATAATATACCAATTTCTTATGCTAATGCTGCAAAAGGAATATTTCCTTGCTATATCAATAACAGCATTGTAAATGGTGATTATGATATAACCGCATACAATATTTATTCAATTAAAAATGGATATATTTCAAACGAAATAATATATGAGAATTTTAAGGGGGCTGAAATATTCGGTTGTGACCAGTATTTGTTTACTTATAGTAATAATACTTTATATTGTTCAAAGGATGGTGTATACTGGGCAGCTATTGAGATTTCTGATGAAGCTGCGGTAAATGCAAAATCAGCAACAGATATATATTGTTATAAAGAAAATGATATTGTACTTCAAACTAAACAATGGGTGGATATAAACAGTTCATCTGATCAGTCCCAAAAAAGCACAAGTATAGCAATTGTACTTGATAAAAAGCAATTATATTCTTATATAGAAGAACAATTAAAAAATAAAGATTATTATGTACAGTTTAATGATAAAATTCTTGGTTTTGAAACTCCTCCTATAATAGAAAACGACCGTACACTTGTGCCGATGCGTTTCCTGTTTGAGCAGATGGGCGCGGAAGTAGACTGGAATGCGGAAACCAAAACCGCAACAGCAACGCTTGGCAACACCGCTGTTACATTTGCTATTGACAATACGAATGCTGAGGTAAACGGACGCACTGTCACAACAGATGTTCCGGCGCGGCTTGTGAACGGCAAAACTATGGTTCCCCTGCGTTTTTTATCAGAAGAATTGGGATTTACCGTAAACTGGGATGAGGAAACCCGCACGGCCGTAATTGAGTAAGCTGATATATTTTCCCGAATCTTTAAAATCAGTATAAAAATTTTCAAAAAATACTTGATTGTATAAAAAAACTATGATATAATATTAAATAGTTTTCTTTTAATTTAAACATTGTTGAAACAAAGGCGTTTCAAAAGCTGTACATTTATGTTATGTATGGTTTTTGTGCGCCTTTGTTTTGTGTATAAACAAAAATATAATATAAAATATTTGAAGTATACAATCAGAAAGGAGCAGAATATGGAATATTCAGGATTACCGCAGAAACAGGGTCTTTATGATCCGAAATTTGAACACGATGCCTGCGGAATAGGATTTATAAGCAATATTAAAGGAAATAAATCGCATGAAATTATTTCTCAGGCGATACAGATCTTAAAAAATCTGACCCACAGAGGAGGCGTCGGAAGTGACCCCGATACCGGCGACGGCGCGGGTATACTTATTCAGATGCCGCACGCATTTATGAAAAAGGTGTGCAGAAACGAGGGTATTGATCTGCCGGAGGAAAATTCCTACGGTGTGGGTATGCTGTTCTTGTCTCCCGACATAGAAAAACGCAGAGTCAGTATGCAGAAACTCTCCAAAATTATTGAGGAAGAAGGTCAGACTGTTTTAGGCTACCGCGAAGTTCCTACCTATTCAAAAATCATAGGCAAAGGCGCGCGTGAGGCAATGCCGCGCATTATGCAAGTATTCATTGAAAAAAACAACGATCTGAAAGACACATTGGCATTTGAGAGAAAATTATATATAATCGGCAAACGCGCCGAACAGGAAATTCGCCTTGGCGATGACGCTGATAAATATTTCTACTTTTCAAGCCTTTCGTCAAAAACAATAGTATATAAAGGTATGCTCACCCCTGAACAGGTAAGCGAATTTTACCTTGATCTGAAAGATATGGATATGACAACAGCTATCGCTCTTGTTCATTCACGTTTTTCAACAAACACCTTCCCAAGCTGGGAAAGAGCGCATCCGAACAGATATATTATCCATAACGGCGAAATAAACACCATACAGGGAAATATAAACTGGGTAAAGGCAAGAGAAAAAATGTTCGACACCGATTTATTCGGCGATGATATTAAAAAACTTGACAGCATAATAAACGAGGACGGCAGTGATTCGGCTATTCTTGACAATTACATTCAGGCTCTCACTCTTTCGGGCTATTCTCTCCCCCATGCCGTTATGACGGCTATTCCCGAACCTTGGGAAAATGATGACAGTATGGATGAAAACAAAAAGGCTTTTTACAAGTATCACAGCTGTCTGACAGAACCATGGGACGGCCCCGCCGCCGTTGCGTTCACCGACGGCACGCTTGTCGGCGCTACCCTTGACCGAAACGGTCTGCGTCCTGCGCGGTATTATGTGACCTCCGATGATATGGTCATACTTTCGTCCGAAGTCGGAGTTATGGATATACCGAATGAAAAAATCATCAGAAAAGACCGTCTGCGTCCCGGCAAAATGCTCCTTATAGACACAGCCGCCGGCAGAATTATAGATGACGCGGAAATAAAAAATACCGAAGCGTCCGCACTTCCGTATAAGGAATGGATCGACAACAATCTCACGGAACTTGCCGATCTGCCGGAGGGAGAAAATAATTTCGGCTGGCATGATTTAGTGCGCGAACTTAAAGAAAAATGCGCCGCTCAGCCGCTGATAGACCAGAACAGAGTAATCGCCCTTGAATCTCTCTTTACAAACAGAGAACCCGAAAAATATGACCTGCCATTGCTTACACGTCAGAAAATATTCGGCTGTACATGGGAGGATATTATCACTGTATTAAAGGCAACAGTCGAAAAGGGCGAAGATCCCATAAACGCTATGGGTACAGACGCGCCTTTGGCGGTACTGTCGGATAAACCTCAGCTTTTATACAATTATTTCAAACAGCTTTTCGCTCAGGTTACAAATCCGCCGATAGACGCTATACGCGAAAAAATAGTTATATCAACCGGCACACTTTTAGGCAGCGAGGCTAATATGCTGAAATTGTCAAGTGAAAACTGCCGGAGAATACACACCGGTTCGCCTATACTTTCAGACAGCGATTTAAAGCGTATCAAGGGTATAAACAAAGAAGGGTTCAAGTCGGTCACGCTTTCAATTCTCTTTAATGTAAACGAAACCGGAGATATGGAAGCGGCTCTTGAAAATTTATTTCGCGCGGCAGATGTTGCAATCGAAAGCGGCTGCAATATCATCATTCTTTCGGACAAAGGCGTTGACGAAAGCAAAGCGGCTATACCGGCGCTGCTTGCCTGTGCCGGACTGCATCATCACCTCATCAGAAAAGGCACAAGAGTATCGGCAAGCATTATAGCCGAAACAGGCGAACCGCGCGAAGTACATCATTTTGCGACACTTATAGGATTCGGCGCCGACTGCGTAAATCCGTATATGGCATATGAGTCGATTGAAAACTTGGTTGACCGCGGATATATAGACTATTCAAAAAAAGAAGCTGTAAAAAGATACGCCGACGCAATTACAAACGGCATTATAAAAATCATGTCCAAAATGGGCATATCGGCGATAGCAAGCTACCGCGGCGCGCAGATATTTGAAGCTCTCGGTATAAGCAAGCCTGTTATAGACCGTTATTTCACCGGCGCTGTAACGAGAATAGGCGGTATCGGACTTGCCGAAATCGAACGTGACGTACTTATTAAACACTCAAAAGCATTTGAGCCGGTAAATTCGGAACAGTCCCTGCCCACAGGCGGAGATTACAAATGGCGTGCCAAAGGCGAGTATCATATGTTCAATCCCGAAACGATTTACAAACTCCAGAAAGCCTGCCGTACAGGCGACTACAATCTGTACAAGGAATATGCGGAGGCTATGAACAGTCACTCAGAGCGTCAGTGCACTATAAGAGGACTGCTGGATATTAAAACCGAAGATAAGCCTATCGCAATTGATTCTGTTGAGCCGGTTGAATCCATTGTAAAACGATTTAAAACAGGCGCTATGTCATACGGTTCAATCAGCCGTGAAGCGCATGAATGTCTTGCAATCGCGATGAACAGACTCGGCGGAAAAAGCAACAGCGGTGAAGGCGGAGAAATGGAAGAACGCTATATCCCCGATGAAAACGGAGATTCACGTTCAAGCGCGATAAAGCAGGTCGCATCGGGCAGATTCGGCGTTCATATACATTATCTGCAAAATGCACAGGAAATTCAGATAAAGATGGCGCAGGGCGCAAAGCCGGGTGAAGGCGGACATCTTCCGGGCAGCAAGGTTTATCCGTGGATCGCAAAGACAAGAAATTCCACCACCGGCGTAGGACTTATTTCTCCTCCTCCGCACCATGACATATACTCAATCGAAGATCTGGCGCAGCTTATTCATGACCTGAAAAATGCGAACCGCAATGCGCGCATAAGTGTGAAACTGGTTTCAGAAGCCGGAGTAGGCACAATTGCGGTAGGCGTTGCAAAAGGGCGCGCCGATGTTATTCTGATAAGCGGATTTGACGGAGGTACCGGAGCGGCTCCGCGTACAAGCATACGTCATGCCGGACTTCCGTGGGAACTCGGAGTTGCGGAAACACATCAGGCTCTGCTTATGAACAATTTAAGAAACAGAGTAGTTATAGAAACAGACGGAAAACTTCTCACAGGACGCGATGTGGCGGTTGCCGCGCTTCTCGGCGCAGAGGAATTCGGATTTGCCACAGGCCCGCTTATCGCGATAGGATGCGTTATGATGAGAGTATGCAACCTTGACACCTGCCCTGTCGGCGTTGCTACACAAAATCCGCGTCTGAGAAAGAATTTTGCCGGCAAACCGGAATATGTTGAAAACTTCATGAAATTCATCGCTCAGGATCTGCGTGAATGGATGGCAAAAATCGGTGTGAGAACAGTTGATGAAATGATAGGTCATGTCGAAAGATTAAGTCAGAAACCGGATAGCATAAGAACAAAAGGCGTGGACTTGTCATCAGTGCTTTATCAGCCGAAAATATGCAGCAATGATTATGAGCGTTATCATACAACAGCACAGGATCATGAAATTGAAAAGACGCTTGATTTCAATACTATTCTGAGAATATGCAGACCCGCAATTGAAGAAGGCAAAAAAATCGAAGCAAAACTTGCGATAACGAATATAAATCGTGTAACAGGCGCGGTGCTGTCCTCCGATATATCCAAAAGATACGGACTCGGCGGTCTGCCGGACGACACGATAAAACTCCATTTTATAGGTTCTGCCGGACAAAGTTTCGGAGCATTTCTGGCGCACGGCGTCACAATGCAGCTTGAAGGCGACAGCAATGATTATATAGGCAAGGGATTATCGGGCGGAAAAATAATAGTTGTTCCGCCGGAAAATTCAAACTTCACGGCAGAGGAAAATGTTATTATAGGAAATGTCGCATTTTACGGAGCAATAAGCGGAGAAGCATATATAAAGGGAAT
>CAZLOX010000082.1:0-9350 GCA_964561265.1 uncultured Lachnospiraceae bacterium | reverse complement strand
TCTGGTATCCTTTTGCTTTTGCCATGTTTTCAACAGCAGCTTCCTTTTCCGCATATTCCGCCGTTTCTATAATTTTATTCTGAGCCTTCTCCCTTATCTCCTTATCAAAGGATTCATTTTCTGCAGTCTGCCTTAAAATCTCAATAGATTTACTGCGCGCGGATTCTTTCTGCATTCTCGCATCGTTGAAATAACTTTCCGCCGATAAATCTTCTGTTTTCTCAGGCTGCGAAGCAGATGATACTTCCGCTGTATTCTCCGGCTTGCTTTCCTTATCCTCAGATGCGTCAGCCGGCGCGTTTACATACTGTGCCTCGCCCAATTTTTTTCCCGTTTCAACATATAAATCATTGTCTGTCACATGAATTTTGTCCTGATACGACCAGTTCAGATATCCTGCCACCCCTATCAGTACCACTAAAGCCGCCGCTATTATTTCCTTACGCTTTAAAACCATCATGTCATTTACCTCCGTTAATTTTATTTTTTTTCATATACACAAACCCTGTGTGCCGGCACATCCAGAACAGCCTGAACAGCCTCCTTGATATCTTTCTTTACAGCGATATCGGATGCGCCTTCCGCCGATACGATAACACCCTTTACATCAGGATATACTTCCTTTATAACCATCGGACTTCCGTCTGAAATAACCGCCTGTCTGTCCACCGTGCGGTCATTATTTGCACTGTGCGATGTTTTGTCGCTTTCCCGTACATCGTAGGCAATGCTTTTTTCCGGCGTTTCATAATATGTAATCATAACATCTACACTTCCAACACCCCTTATAGTTGATATAATTTCCTCAAGCCGCTTTTCATAGCTCCTATAAATACCATCAGAACTACTCCAATTATTAGTATTAAATAAATCAAGCCATTATTCATATTTTTGAAAAATTTTCCTTTTTTATTATTACTCATAAACAACAACCTCCAGTAAATCAAGACCGTATATATATGCAAGCTCTTTCCGCATATCCGCAGAAACAGTGCCGTATATATATATTTTATCCACACGCTCTATCAGTCCGTCATCATTCAATATAAGTTTCACGTCACATTCAACAGATTCTCCGGTTTTATCGTATATCCGCTCTTTAATGTCCTTCTGAATATTCATACAAAGTTCATCAGCAACCTGAGCGGCCGCATTATTTTCCTCGTATTCAAATGAATTACCGGAAGTATCAAATCCGTCAAAAATATCTATATTTCTCAGTTCGGCAATTGGCTGTATTATCACACAGGCAATTACCAGACCGGTGACAATTTTAATGTATTTCTTCCAGTTTTCCGGAGATACTATATCCGCAAAAACCGCCAGTACAGCCGCTCCGGCTATTATCGTTATATATTCTTTCATTATTACCTCACATACTGTTCGTTACGGCTATCATTATACTGATATTTATTACAAACATCACCGACACCGTTATAACCATTCCCAATATCATATTCACAACTCCGGCCGCATCGGAAAGCAGTCCGCTTATGCGGTTGTCACAAAGCGGTTCCGTCGTGGCGGCGGATAATCTCATCATAAACGCGACAGCCGCTATTTTCATAACCGGAATAATGCACATTCCGGCCAAGGCAATTATCCCTGCTGTCCCTACCGCATTTTTCATTATTACCGAACCGCCGACTACCGTGTCAACCGCATCGGAAAGCAGCCCTCCGACTACCGGCACCAGACTTCCCACCGCAAATTTCACCGTCTTTGCGCTTAAAACATCCAGACCGGGAGCGGTAAAGCCGTATATTGATGTAAGACCTGTGAAAACGGTCAGTATGCCGGTTAAAATCCATCTTGTGACAGATTTTATCAGCGCGGTGAAATTGGATATCTGAGTTTTAGACCCAAGATTATTCACAATTGACAGCACCGCTCCGAAACATATCAGCGGAACAATACATTTTTCGCACAGTATGCTTATAATATACACCGCCGCCGAAAGCACCGGACGGAATACCGCCGCTGATGAAATTTTTCCGCTTGTAACCATAAATCCCATCATAACAGGTGAAAGTTTTGTTATAAAATCCGTCATCTGAGCGATAACTTCACGCGCATAGTCAAGCGAAAGCGATATTGTGCGCACAACTATGCCGGACATAAGAGTGAAACACGCAAAAAATGCCGTATCCGCTGTCTGCTTGTTCTTGACCGCTCCCTGCATTATCGTCAGCACCGACGATAATGACGCTATAATTATAAACATAATCAGATAGTCACTGCTCTGAGATATCTCATAAAAAAAATCATGTATAATATTATTGATAACCTCCGGTATATTAAAGGAAAATCCTCCGGAACCTAATTTTTCCACATTCTCATTAAAGGCATACTCTCCGCTTATTACGATCTCCTCGGCATATACTCTGTCTGAAAAAAGCATCATTAACAACAGTATCATATTTTCACTTCCTATTCGCTCCAGTTAAGCACATTTATAACAAGTTCCATAAATCCTTTTATTATCGGCATAGTAAGAACCAGAACACATATTTTTCCGGCAAGTTCTGTTTTAAGCGCAATAGATCCTTGTCCGCTGTCACGGCATATTTCAGCGGCAAACTGCGTCACATACGCTATTCCGATAACCTTTGCGACTATCGCAAAATATTTCATATCTATCCCGCTCATTTCCGCGATAGCACCGAAATCATCAAAAACACTCCGTATTCCGTCCGCGCACGAAAATATCAGTATCAGACAGGTGATTATACTTACGCCTATGGACAACTCCGGTTTCGTTCCTTTCAGCAGCACGGCAAACACCGCGCCTATACACGCCGCTCCGGCAATCATAAATATATCCATTTCAATCATTCCTTTACAGTCTGAATATCTGCTTTACCATATCGAATAAATCCCCTATCTGCTGCGTTATTATAAAAAGCACCACAATCAGACCGGCTATTGTAGTGAGAAGAGCCTGTTCTTCCCTTCCCGAACGCACAAGCAGCTGATTTAACACAGCAACAATTATCCCTATACCAGCTATCTGAAAAATTAAATCTACTTCCATATTATCCTCCGTTTATCAATATAAAAGAATCGCAAAAAACAGTCCTGCCAGAAATCCCGCGCTGCGGTATAATCCGGCATTTTTTTTATAATCCTCCGCCGCGCCGTCATATAATGAATTTATCATATCAACAACGTGTTTTATATTTTTAATCTGACTTTCCTTATCGCTCATTCCGAGATTTGCCCCGAAAATATACAGAACTTCCCTGTCCTGATTTTTCAGACACATTTTTTCGTATGTTTCATCCACAGCCCTTTCCCATGCCCTTTTTATTCCAAATTCATTTATTCCCTCCGCCGCATTTGAAAAAAGTCCGCAAGTATCGCTCAGATTTGAAATACGCTTAAATACGCGGAAAAGAATATTCTGCGAAAAAAATATTTCACTTTCAAGCATATGCAGCGATGTTCTTATATTGTTCAGATACACCATGCGTTTCCTGAGAGTATTCGCTTTATAAAATCCGATATATGAAGCCGACAGCAATATAAACACAGCTCCGACAAACTTTATCATATTCTTTCGTACACCTCCTCGACAGTACCGGCGCCCTCACGTCTGCTTAATGTAACAAAGCAGTCGAAAAATCCCGTAAGTCCGGATAAATCGTTTCTCATCAGAAGTTCTCCCCTATTTGACGCGTGTACCGATGTAATAATTTTTACTCCCGAATTTATGAGTTTCATAAGCGCCTCAATATCCTCCCGCGCGCCTATTTCATCGGTAATAATCACCTGCGGCGACATACTCCGGAGCATCATCGTCATTCCCTCCGCCTTCGGACAGCCGTCAAAAATATCAGTAAAATATCCCAGATCATAACTTGATATCCCGTCGCTTATTCCGGCTATCTCACTCCGCTCATCTATAATACAGACCTTTATTCCCATATCCGAAATATTCCTTGCTATATCGCGGAGCAGTGTTGTTTTTCCGCACTGCGGCGGTGATATTATAACTGTACTTCTGACTTCTTTGTCCCTGTACAAATATTTCATCAGTTTATCTGATACCCCTTTTATTTCCCGTGCAAATCTGTAATTGAGTCCGTTTATATCCTTTATAAATGATATTTCCCCGTTATGTGAAACTGCCGTTCCGCATATGCCGACACGGTTTCCTCCGCGTATCGTCACATATCCGCGTTTTATTTCCTCCTCCTGAGCATATACCGATGACGAACATATAAGCTCCATTGCCTCATCAATATCACGTTTCTGCGCGCATACCGCTGAAAAATGGTCATATGTAAGTCTGCCGTCCGGCGCAATAAAATACATATCACTGCCAAACTGCAAAGTCACCGGACGGCGAAGGCGTATTCTTACCTCCTCCAGATCTGTTATATCAACAGAATACAGCAGTCTGCGTATAACGGACGGAAGATAATCAAGAATAACTTTTCTGTGTCCGCTTTGTTCATTCGTTGCTATCACCATAGATTTCAACCCCTTTGTAATTCAAACTCTTTGTCCCAGTCTTTATTTGTCTGTATAAATCTATGAGAAGAATGAAAATTTTAGAACAAAAAAAGCAAATCCACATCCGTATGCACCGGTCAAATAAAAATGAGGACTTTTGCCGCTGCAAAAATCCTCATTTTTTATCAGACTACCAGTAATGTGACATTACCTCTGTATGTTCGGGAAACACCTGCATTATTTGTTACATACAGCGTAGTTGTCAGAACAGTGCCTTCAATATTAAATTTTGCCCATATATCAGCATCCGGCAGTGACTTACCGCCGTTGCCAAAAATCATGATTCCGCTTGGAGACTGTTTTATCACAGCCAGATCGCCGGATCTGGAACCTACTGATATATAATAATCATTTACAATATCGTAAACACTCATTATCATCGTTTCCTTTTCTCCTGCCATTGCAGCTTCTTTTTCACTTATATCTATTATATGACTGTATCCGTAGCCGTTCAGATCATGTTTGAACTCCTGATATCTGTTGTCCGGACTTATCAGAGTATAGGAAAAAGAAATTTTTTGAGTCTGTGAAAATCCGCTCTGATATCCGCCGATTTTTCCCTTACAGAATTCTCTTGTATCAATAATATTCTCATCCTCGTCAATAGTCGCAATTTTTACTATATCACCGCTCCCCTGAACAACAGAACAGCACACCTCATTTTTATTCTCTGCGCTGATATTTCCTTTAAGATAAACATAATTTTTCTTCCCCTGCACATACGGCAGAACTACTCCCTCATCATCTATTTTTATGAGCGAGCCATCATTGAAAAATGCCGTTCCTTTCAATACCTTGATGTGACCCGAAGAATATTTTACAGCCCTGCATGAATCAGAGTCCGCATATTTCACGCCTTTTCCGGCAATTGCAGCCGCAATTTTATTAAGGTCCGATGTATTGTAGCTTGTGCCGTCAAAAAATACGTCTGCTACACCTGCCGTTGCAATTTCACTTATAACAGAGTTGATATCCTCTGCTCCATACACTGTATTGTCTGCAAATTTATACGAATATCCCATAAAATCCTCCTTTTATATATCGGAAAAGATCGGTTCTTCCCCGAAATTGTTATTCTCAAACCATATTTCAACTCCGCTTATCCTCTTCTGCACATCATGCCTGAATCCGCCGAGATCCATCTGAATACGCACTATATCGCCCAAAGAATAATCAGAGCCGTAATGGATTTTTCTTGTCTGCATTTTTATGGTCTTATCCCACGATTTATTTTTTAATGAATTGTTCCCCTCGCTCTGATTTGTTCCGTTCAGCACACTTTCCCAGTTATAAATACCGGTTTTGCCGCTGTCTTTCACCAGTCTTGTCCACTCGCTTTCTTTGCTGTCGGAATCGGTCTGTTCGTACCATCCGGCAGAATAGTAATTCTGAATATCCTCGCTGTAACGCGACTCATACGCATTGCCGTTCGACTCTGATATTACAAGCGGAATTTCCCTGCCGGCAAGTATATTGAACTGCCATTGCTTATTTACTCTGTCAAAGAATACATTATGTCCTGCTCCTGCATTGTCAAGGCAGTCTTTCACTACGTCACTTGTCTGATTTTCCGCATCACACCAGAATTCCTGAGAATATTCTATACCGAGCAAATCTCCGAGTACAAAATTCTCCACATCCGAAAAAGCTTCTTTCACAATATATCGGGTAAGGATTTCGGCATTTGTGCTGAGATTGCTGTCATCTGTATTAAATTTGTGCGTGACTCTTCTTGACAGAATCCAGTTTACGGTTTTTCCGTAAAGTACAAATTCACCGGCAGACGCCTGCTTACCGGTAATCACCGCCTGAATATCTCCCATAACCGCAACAAGGTACGGTTCGGCAAGCGCCTTTTTTGATATTGCCGCGCTTATCGGAAAATGAGCCTCAAATGTACCGATATCGTTATATTTAATAACAGTGTTGACTGATATAATGTTATGCTCTATATGGACAAGATTAAATTCATAATCATAAAGCCGTATATCATACATAGCCCTCTCCTCCTACATATTTTCTATATAGCTGTTTTTATACAGACATTCCGCCGACGCGTTTCCGCAGTTCTGCAGGATAATGCGTATATCGTTTTTCCCGCATTCAAGATAAAAATCCGAAATATAAGAATCATCAGATATGGAAGAAGTGATATCGCCTGAACTATCTGAGCATATAAGACGATTTTCAGCATCTATTGTTATGACCTCATCCTTATGCGAGGAATATATAAAAGACAGGCTTTTTCCGGTGGTGTCATTATACAGTGATACAGACGCTCCGTCGTATGAATCCGATATAAAACGCACATTTATCACAGGATATATTTTTGTATCTCCGCTGTTGTATACCGACGCCTCATTTATTCTTGCCGAAAAAATCTGCGGCAGTCTGAACGGATCGGTTATTTTTTTTACTTTTGAAAAGAGATATACTTTTTTGTAATCGCTGTCTGTGAAATACGGATAGTCAGCAGTAAACTGAATAACAAATTCACGGTATACACGGCTTGGCTTTGAAAATTCCATATCCGATACCGAACATCTTATGCAGCGTTTTTTTCCGTTTTTTATATATAACACACCCTCGGAATTAAGTATACGCAGCATTTTGGAAATAAGAATATCGGAATAATCCGAAATTTTAATATCTCCCGAAACGGTAATCGTCCGCGCGGAAACATTCTCGCTTAAAAGAATATTTCCGCTTATTCCGGCATATGACGCTGTATTGCGTATTTTTTTCGGGAGAGCAAGTCCGGAGATATCTGTTATGCGTATATCGCATCCGTTTCCCATTTCGAGTGTTCCCAAATCATTTTTGAAAGATAAATTCATACCGAACCTCCTTAATATCCTCCGCGCATACGCTCAAGTTCAGAGGCGGCGCGTGCTTCTCTCAGCTGTTCAGATATGCTCTGAGCGCTGGAATACAGATTATAAACCGATGAATATGAATTGCTTGCCGCCGATTGATTTGAAGGTGAAAATATTCCTGAGTAAGGCAGTATACTGTTCAGTCCGTCCGACAGCGAGTTAAGCTCTGAAAGGAATGCGGAGGTGAAATTTTCGCCTGAAAGTTTTCCGCATTCAAAAAATCCCTCCGGAATAACATCATAATATTTTTCCAGTTCAGATGAAATAGAACTGACCATATCAGCAGCCTCATCCTCTGTAAATTCCGTGGTAATCTGCGCTATTTCCTTCTGCATTTCTGCATAGGAATTTATATATTCTTCAAATTCATCATCAGAAGCATTCAACAGTAACTTAGCGAAACTAATACCCTCGTCTATACTCATATTCCGAATTTCATCAAAAAATCCTTTCGGCAGTGCGCCGCGGTTTTTTACCGATTCCAGCGTATCCGCATATTCGCGTATTTTTTTTGTTTCCTCGGATAAATCATTAAGAGAATAAGACGTGAATTTAATATTTGAACCAAACGGGCCGGCCTTTTTGTAAGTAGTTGTTTTTTTTGTGTAAAGATTTGTATAGTCAGAAAGTTTGTTTTCTATTCTTCCTCTCAGATTTTCAAGCTGTTTTTCGTAGTTCTTGATATAATCCTTTAAATCATTAAGCGCAGATATATGATAATCATTTATCTGCTTGGTATACTCCGCCCATTCGTTACTGTCACTTTCAAAATATTTATCTCTGAGCTCTCCCAGTCTGCTGTAATATTCCTCCTGAGTTATATATCCGAGATCAAAACTGTTTTTTAAAGAAGAAAATTCTTTTTCGCGTATTATTTTTTCTTTTTCAGCAGCATTTTTCAACTCTTCAAGATACTCATCATCGGCTGCCTTTTCAAGACGAAAATTTTCCTCGCGTATCAATTTTGCCGCTTTCTCAGCGTCACTTGCCGCGGCGAGTTTTTCCTGAAATTCAGCTTTGTTCAACGCCTCTGACTGCTCTTTTCTTTTCTTCTCTATACGAATTTTTTCATCAGCATAGCGCTGTTCGGCAGAAATTATTTTTTTCTGACTGATTGTTTCGGCGTTCAGAATATCTCCGCCGGCATCTTCCGTTATAACCGATATTTCCTCCCCAGCCGTTTCAGAAATATCAACAATCTCATTCATTCCCTTTTCAACGGATGAGCTTATGTTATTTACCAGTTCCTTTGCGTAATTGTCGATTTTCTCAAGTATATGCGCATTTTTATAAGCATCATTATTTTTAGCCATAATCCCACTTCCTTTCGCTGTAAAGAATGACCTTAAAATAAATTTCCAAGTTCGGCAGCGACTTTTTCTTCCTCAACAACAGTATCCGGAAGAGCGTAAATTCTTTTAAGACGCAGATATATCTGCTTTTGTTTTCCTGAAAAATCAGATATATCCATACTTCTTATTGACAGTATCCGTGAAAATACACATTTATCTCCGAGTCCTTTCATAAGAACCAGAAATTTATGCCAATGTATAGCTTCATTCTGCAAATCAATCCCGTATTCACTAAAGAACGAGGAATATATATACGGCGCGTCATATTCAAAGCTGTATTGTCTGCCTGAACTTTTCCGCGGATCTTCCCTTTGTAAATCCGGATTGTAAAATTCCATCATAGCCTTAAACGCCTGCCCGATATTATCAGGCAGACGCTTATAGCATAACGGCAGCATACCTTTGATCTTTTCAGCCGCTGAGAGAGATTTATCCGAAAGAATATTATCTATCTTTATCCAGTTTCTGAAATCGGTATGCACAGGAATTCTGTCATTTCCAATCACCACAAAATCATCGGGAACATCCGTCAGGATATTCATGATTTGAAGGTACAGGAAAGCCAGTTATCAGTGCTTGATGCTGTACCAAAGATTTTTTCACC
>CAZLOX010000081.1:0-9404 GCA_964561265.1 uncultured Lachnospiraceae bacterium | reverse complement strand
TCAGATGAACTGTCAATGTTAATATAATTAAAAATAGTTCTGTACAGATCATCTGAGGTTGTCGAGATTGGAATAGGGGGAGGACAGGCGGCTTTGCCGGTATTGAAAACAGGATGCCGTCTGACCGCGGTTGAATATGGAGAGAATTTTTCTGAATTGTGCAGAGAAAAGTTCAAAGAATACCGGAACTTTGCGGTTATAACAAATAAATTTGAAGATACGGATTTTTCGGATAATACATATGACTTGGTTTATTCCGCATCGGCATTTCACTGGATTCCGGAGAGTATCGGATATACAAAAGTGTTTTCTATGCTGAAAAGCGGCGGCGCGTTTGCGCGGTTTGCAAATCATCCTTATCGGGATAAAGGCAATTTGCCGCTTTCGGAAGAAATGGACAGAATATATGGCGAATACTATTATAAATTCCATAATAAAAAACAGAAAGCGCTGACGGAATACGGCGAGGAAGAGGCGGTACAAAGAGCGAACATCGCAGAAAAATACGGTTTCACCGATATAAAATATGCCCTGTTTTACAGAATACGGACTTTTTCGGCAAAGGAATACACCGTTTTGCTCGGAACATATTCTGACCACATTGCAATTGAGGAAAGTATCAGAAAGGAATTTTTCTCAAAGATTGAGGATGCAATAAATAATCATGGCGGTTCAATTACAGTATATGATACTATTGATTTACAGCTTGCAAGAAAACCATAGATTCCGGCTTGTGCGAATGGAAAGAAAAAAACTATATTTCACAGATAAAACAGAATGGGGGAGATAGACAATGGATATATGCAGTTGGTGTAATCTTTCTGATGAGGAGAAAAAGTGGCTGCTCATAGAAGATGAGAACTGGTCGGTGTATTTAGCTGACAAACAGGATTATATCGGACGCTGTATTCTGGTTCTGAACAGGCATTGCGGAAGCTTATCGGAACTTACAGATGATGAATGGATGGATTTAAAACACATAATTAAAAGGATTGAAAACTGTTTCAGAACCGTTCTGGGTGCGGAATTGTTTAACTGGAGCTGTTTGTTAAATGATTTTTATAAAAAAACGAATCCCAATCCGCATATGCACCTGCACGTCCGTCCGCGGTATAAAAATCCGTTTTCACTGAACGGAATCCAATATATTGATGAAGAATTTGCTCATCATTACAATCCGCGGAAAGAAAACATCATTGATATAAATGAACGGAAAATTCTGTATAACATATTAAAAGAGAAACTAAACGCGTAATTTTAAGGAGATATTATATATGCTTGAAAAGATGAATGAATTTTTTAACAGCAGAGTTGACGGCTATGAAGAACATCAGCTTAATGAAATATAAGGCGCGCAGGAATTTTATCCTTACACCGCAAGCCTTCTGCCTGTGCATGAAAATGCTCAAGTGCTGGATTTAGGGTGCGGAACCGGACTGGAGCTTGATTTTTATTTTCAGCATAACCCTACGGCAAAGGTGACGGGGATAGATTTTGCAGAAAGTATGATTAAAGTATTGAAAGAAAAATTTCCGGATAAAGACATTACTGTAATTTCCGGTTCTTATTTTGACATTCCATTTGGCGAAGAATGTTATGACGCGGTTGTGTCGGTTGAATCTTTGCACCACTTTACCAGAGAGCGGAAATCTTCTCTTTACAAAAAGGTATTTCAGGCATTGAAAAAAGGAGGATACTTGATTTTAACCGATTATTTTGCCGAATCGGAGGAGCATGAGCGTTTGTATCAGCGTGAACTGCAGAGGTTAAAATCAGAACAGGGAATTTGTGACGATGAATTTTATCATTATGACACACCGCTTACAAAACCCCATGAAATGCAGATATTGAATGAAGCGGGATTCTCTTCTGTTGAAATAATTGCTGAATGGAATGCTACTGCCGCAATAAAGGCAATAAAATAAATGCAGTTAAGAGGAAAATACAACCGAAAAATATGAAAAATATCTGATGAACTGCAAGAGTTATATTGTCTGAGTTATATAACTCAGACAATATATTTGTGTGTGAAATCAGATGTCCGCGTATATTTCATTAAAAAATCCCGAATCCGACGGTTTTATTCCTGCCGCGTCAAGATGGGATGTATCGCCGAGCTTTTTGCATCTGAAACATACCTTCCCTTTTTCGCGTTCCTCCGTGGCAACAACTGTTACGGATGTAGGCGCAACAAAGAAATTCTGCCAAACTGCCGGAGCCGATATTCCGAAAAGATGCGATAAAACCGCAAATTGTACTCCTAAATGACAGAAGAACACTATTGTTTTTTCATTTCCCTGCTCTGTGGTATAAATGCCTTTGTTTCTGATATATCCGTATTCCGCCAGAATTTCGTCAATACCATTGCAGACATGTCTGTATTCTTCCGAAACACTGCCGGTTTTCATAACATCGCTCTGATGCCATCTGTCCTTGTCGTACAGATCCGGCTGCTCTGTCCAGTATGACGGCATAAAATCCCACGGTATTCTGTCTTTGCCGGTCTGCGGGTCTGTGATCCTTACAAAAAATTCACGCAGCCAGTCTTTCGTTTCGGCGGTTCTGTTCATCAGTTTAAGCGATAAACTCGCCGTATCGCGCGCCCGTCCTAACGGCGAGCAGTAAATTTTGTCTATATCCCATTTTACTACACGCTTTGACAGTGCCTCCGCCTCTTTCCAGCCACGTCCCGTCAATGTGTCATTCGCATAATCCGGATCGCCGTGCCGTATAAATATCAGTTTCAATATTATTCAGCTCCTTAACAAATATTTATGTTATATTTTACAGCATTTTTTTCACGCTGTCAAGCCGGTCAATAATAATTCCGGACGAAAAAGCAAATACCGATTGACAGAATTTACAGGTGATGGTATAATAACAGCATAATGGATTTATTCAAATGGTGACTGTGCTTCGTATCAGATGACAGGAGGAAAGAGAGATGAAAAATATTTCTGCAAAAGTTCTTAAATATAGTTTACTGACAGTAATTATAGGTGCAGCAGCGCTGATAACAGCAGTCGTTATATCGGTAGTTGGAAACATTATATATTTTGTGACTGCCGCTGATATGCCTAAACCCAAAGTAAAGAACGGAGAATTTCAGTGTAAATTAGTATATGAAGTAAATGGTGAGCAAAAGGTGATAGAAGATACTATTGTCTGCAAGTATAAAGGATACAGATTCGTAGGAGAAAACGGCAGATACCGTGAATGGGAAAAGTATATGAAAAGTACAGGCAAAGATATGATTTCTTTGTATGATGTCCGTGAAAATAATGATTATACCGACTGGGGCAATCAGATATTGGAACTTTATTTTTTCGTCGGAAATGCAGAATATTATATGGGGGATACAGGACTTAATGCACATGAAGCAAAAGAAGGAAATATAGGAGAAGAGATTGACTACGTATATCTGACTCCGGAAGGTAAAGAGGGGCGCAGCGCTTTTAAGGCGGACGAAGCATGGGAAAAATATAAAATCCGTATAATCAGCTGGGAAACATCCCCGCCGATACAAAATACTTTTGAATAACAAACCAGCACGTATTTAAAAATATTTACGCCTGATAAATGATTGGAGAATAAGATATGAATAAAAAAATAATATCCATTATAATAGCTTTTCTGGCGGTTGGATGTGTAAGTTTTATCTTTTCACAGCAGAAAATAAAATTGAATAATGTTGAGAATATTGCTGTTATTGCAAAAGATGAAAACTTAAATGTAATCATATCAGCTCCGGACGATATTGAAGCATTCAGAAAAATTTTAAGCAAACGTCCGGTCAGCGATTCGCATTCCTGCCCGTTTGGATATGCGGAAATACAGGTAAATCAAAATAATGGCAGTACAGTATTTTTCCCCGCAACAGACAGCTGTCATATTATTAAAACAGATGATAAATATTTTCATTTATCAGACAGCGAATGGGAATCTTTAATTCAGATACTTGAAAAATATGACATTGACCGTTCATTATTGGAGAGCTGTAAAGGAATTTAAAAAGATCAGTAAAAACAACATAGCAAAACTTTACAGAGGCGGAGCAGTCCGCCTCTTTTTTCCTGTACTGAGCAGATAAAGTCAGAAAAGTTCATTATAAAACACAGAAAATTCACTTGATAAATTGTATGTAAAGTAGTATAATGATAGTATAAATTACTGCCGGTACGCACTGACGGCAAAAAATGCTTACATAATATTAAAAATAAAAAGAGAGGGATATATATGCTGAAAAAGTTAATTTCACTTATAACGATAATGTCAATGCTTTCGGGTGTGGGTATTGCATTTGCGGATGATACGGAAAATACGCCGGAACCGGCTGATGAAATCAGTACGCCGGCGCCGGAAATAACTGATGAACCGGAGGAAGAACCGGAACCGACTGAAGCGCCGTCTACGGCAAAAACGCCGAAACCGACAAAAACACCAAAGCCAACAAAAACCCCGACTCCGACGAAAACGCCGAAACCAACAAAAACCCCGACTCCGACGAAGTCGCCGAAACCGACCGCGACACCAAAAACGACGGCTACCCCGAAACCGACGCAGGCGTCAAGTTCCAAAGACCTTGTTATAACGCAGAGCGGTACATATACTGTTGACAAAAATAACTCAAAAAATGTTGTTGTTGAGGACGGCGTGCAGAATGTTACAATAAATCTTTCCGATGCGGATATAAAATCAGCCTCGCCGATAAGACTTGGAAACAATACTTCTGTTACTATAAATGTTTCAGGAAAAAATACTCTTGCATCAACGGCGGGAAATCCGGCTGTGTTTGTGCCGGAAAGCGCGTCCGTTACTATTTCCGGAAACGGCAGTCTTGATGTGACCGCTTCTGGAAATTCGGCGGCAATAGGTTCTGACAGCAGCTGCGATGCCGGAAAAATCAGTATCACAGGCGCGAATATAACCGCGCGCGCTGAAAATAAAGGCGCGGCGATAGGCGGCGGTTCAGGCAGAAAAGCTACTGAGATCAATATATCAGGCGGTACAGTCAACGCTGAATCAAACGATGCCGCGGCAATAGGCGGCGGCGCAAACGCGCAGAGCGTTAAAATAAACATAACCGGCGGTACGATATATGCTGTGTGCGGTGACGGAAACGCGGCAATAGGCGGAGGTTACAGAGCATCCGGCGGTGAGATAAATGTCACAGGCGGAACAGTCAGCGCTAAGGCAGGCAGTTTCGGACACGTTATAGGAGGCGGACGCTACAGCACAGACAGCAAAGTCAGCATAAGCGGAACCGCGTCTGTTTCCGGATTTGTGAAAAAGGGCGCGTGCGCTGTTGAAGAAAGTGAAATCAACGGCAATACTCCGATGATGTGCGCTTATTTTTACTATAACAAAGACACCGAAGAATTTGAGGGAGAACAGACTATCACAATAAGCGGTCCGCGCAGTCAGACAATAACTCTGCCGGATGAATACGCCGGATTTTTCACCATACTCGGCGCAGCCGGAGAATACACCCTGACAAAGGGCAGCAGCGAAACCATACAGCATTTTGTGGAGTCAACAAGCTCATCATCAACTACATCATATACGTCAAGCAGCAGGAAAACCGATAAGTTTGATGTTGAAAACGGCTTGAATCACTTTGTGCTTTATCCGAGTGACAACTGTTATCTTGACGACCTGACTTTATCATCTGCTTTTTCGGATGTGATACTGACGGAAAATCAGACTAAAAAAACGACCACTCTTTCGGCAACAACGAAAAAAGTGACAAACGGACGCAGCTGCAGCGTTCACAGAAGCACAGCGATAAAATATACATATGAACTGCTGGAAGATCCGTCGAATATTGCGGATTTAACCGATAAAAGACTTACTCTTGAGGTGAAATACAGCGGTACATATTATGTTACGGTTAAAGTAACGGCGGAATGCGGTGATCTTACAACGGAAAAAACGCAGGTAATCAATGTGATAAAATACGGCGAGGCACATGACCTGTCCAAGGAAGACCTGAATATCACCTCAAACGGAACATACACTGTAAAGAACGGAACAACAAGATATAATATAAATGTCGCGTCCGGTCTGGATGATGTAAACATAATATTTTTAAGTTCCGCAAGCATAGATATGAGCAAGAATACCACTTCGAGAAAATCACCGGTCACAATCGGGGATAATTCCACAGTAACAATGACGCGTTCCGGCTCTCTGACACTGAAAAGCGTTGATAACGGAGCGTGTGTGGATATGGGTAAAAATTCAAAACTTTTCATCAAGGGAAACAACACGTCAACATTTGAAAATTACGACACATCCGCTTGTATATCCGGCGGAGCGGGCTCGGCTGTGTACCTTCTTGACGGCAAATATGAGATGTATTCGGAGGACGGAAATTTAATAAAAGCGGACAAATTGTTTATATCAGACAAAACCGAATTTGTCGGATGGTGCGATAATAACAAGAACTATCCTCTTAATGCGGAATATATTACCGAAGATTATCAGTCGTATGAGCCGGCATATGTAGTGCAGGGCAGACTTTCAAGCACGGTGGGCAAGGATAATTCGTCAATCGAAGTAAGAAATATGACTAAATCCGCGTCAAAAACAATAAACGGTCTTGGCAAGGACTGCGGAGCGTTCGCTGTAAAGATGAATGATTACGGCAATTTCAAGGTCTCATTCAGGGAAGGCGGTTCAAGCGCTTACAGCGAATACACTATAAAAGACGGAAACAGGCAGATAAGCGAAGTGTCAATTCCGGAAGAGAAGGATTATATAGCGTCAAACGTGTACACACATACAGACTGCAAATGCAAGATATCCGCGCCGGTTTTCTCCATGGACAAAGTGACCATGACGTATGACAGACGGACGGCAAGTTATTATCTTGACGCCCATGACGCAAAACTGACGATTGACGACGACTGCAGAATACACGATAAAAACACGTCTGTGCGGTACAGGTATTATATAGAGGAGGACAAAGGCAGAATCGCGAATATAAGCGATAATGACAGAATAATATTCACCGTTGACGAGCCGGGCAAGTATACCGTAAAAGTAACAGCGGAAGCAAGCGCCGGCGGTCTTGAGGCAAGCAAAACGGCAACGATCAGCGTTACAAGGCTTTCCTCTGAAGAAACGGACAAACAGCGCGGAGAACTGCATGAGGGGTATATAAACGGTTATGATGACGGTTCTTTCAGACCGGACAACAACATAACGCGTGCAGAAGCAGCGGCACTTCTGGTAAATGCTCTTGATTATGATTATTCCGATGAGGATACGAATTTTTACGATGTAAACCGCAGGGCATGGTACTATGATGCGGTGCTGTCGGTTGAGAGTGAGAAAATATTCTCCGGTTATGAGGACGGCAGCTTTAAGCCGGAAAATAATATAACCCGCGCAGAATTTACAGTGGCTATATGCAACGCTTTTTCCATAGCCGGAAATTCAAAAAATTCAAAAAGCAAAATGTCTGATGTAAATGAGCATTGGTCAAAGGCGTATGTTGACGCGCTTGTAAAGACAAAATATATAACAGGCTATGAGGACGGCACATTCAAACCCGACAACTACATAACCCGCGCGGAGGCGGTGGCTATCCTGAACCGCGCGCTCGGCAGAACGGTAAATGAAGAAAAAATGAAAACTATGTCAATAAGCAATCCGTTCACCGATGTTAAACGTACTCACTGGGCATATTATAACATAATGGAAGCAGTTGAAGATCATTACAAGAACGAATGGCATAAATAAAAATTTGTAAAGTTACAGCACATAACGGATTTATTGCGGAATAAATTCGTTATGTGCCATTTTTTTGAAACAAACAGTCCGGCAGATATCATAAATCACGCAATACGGGAATATCATATAAATAGAATTCGTATTATTGATCCTACAATTAAATCTTGAAGAATTTGTGCGAAGAACAAACTGCGAAAGTCTCAGTAGTTTTGCTACGCAAAACCGCTTGCATAGCAAGCGTCGGACATCTTTCCGATACTAAAGAAAGAAAACCGCAGGAAAACTCGCGTTTTTCAAGGTTTTCTGACGCGGAATTTCGCAGTTTGGGCAAGCAGAAAAATTCAAGAGTTAGTTGGGGGATCAATAAAATAGGAGTGTGTTTTATTGTGAAATTTTATGTTGTAAATGCAAGAGTGATATTATCTGTAATAATTCTGTCGTTGCTTGCCGCCGGATTTGTAATAAGCGGACGTTATATAGCCGTTTCATCAACTCCAAAGGAAGTCCCCGTTTACAGTGTTGATACCGATAAAAATGAAATATCAATAACTTTTGACTGCGCGTGGAGCGCGGATGATATTGACTCTATAATAGAAACCCTGGAAAAATATAATTGTCCTGCCGTATTTTTTGCGGTGGGCGACTGGGCGGAAAAATATCCCGACGCGGTGAAGAAACTGAGTGAAAACGGGCATACCGTGGCAAATCATTCATATTCTCACGCGCATTTCAACTCGCTTTCAAAAGAAGAAATGATTGCAGATATGGATAAATGCGACAGCCTGATAGAGTCTATCACACAGAAACGTCCGGTTTTGTTCCGCGCACCTTACGGAGAATATAACGATACTCTCATTAACGCCTGCAGGGAAACGAACAGACATTACATACAATGGAGCGTGGACAGTCTTGACTGGAAGGATATTTCCGCAGATGAAATATACGACAGGATAATAAAAAAGACAAAAGCAGGCGATATACTGCTTTTCCACAACGGCACAAAGCATACGAAGGATGTTCTGCCGAAAATACTTGAAACTTTGTCGCAGCAATATACTTTTGTTCTGACAGAGGACCTCATTTATAAAGATAATTACACCATTGACAATGCCGGAAAACAGCATAAAAATAGTTGATAAAACATTTTTATGCTGTGTGCTATAGTCATCTTCTAAAATTATTTGGATATACAGTATATCTATTCATAACATTATATCATAAATAAACGGTAAAATAAATATACAATATATCTAAATTTGAGGTGATATAATGGCAGTAAAAAGTGTATCTATACGAATAGAGCAGGAAATGCTTGACAAAATAGCTTATGTTGCCGATTATGAGGGACGTTCAATAAACAGTCACATTTTAGTTCTTATACGCGAAAATATCAGCGCTTATGAAAAAGAGCACGGAATAATTGACGGTACAATCAGACCGGAGGTAAATGTCAAGCCGCCGCGTAAAAATTAAAATATTTAATGCAGAAATTGTGTTGGAGATGTTTTGAAATAAGAATTGCAAATATACTGCAGAGGGGCGTATCGACGCCCCTTTGAGTTTTATTAAATTACTTTTGTTCACAACCCCCCGAGTTACTTTACCAACAGCGGTAAAGTAACCAAAGCGCCGCTAAGAGGGGAAAACCTGCGGAGGTTTTCCCCTCT
>CAZLOX010000080.1:0-9547 GCA_964561265.1 uncultured Lachnospiraceae bacterium | reverse complement strand
CTGTAGCAACACCGGAACCATCTGATGTAGAGATTGTAGTTGGCGATTACACAAACAGTTCTTTACTCCAGAACAACAAGGCTGTAAGTGTAACAGTTACAGACATTGTTAATCCGGATAAAATTACATCAGGTAAAATTGATATCGTTATCCAGGGTACAACAACTTCAGGTAAAAAAGAAATACCATGCGGTAATGTTATCATCCCGGGTATTGATATAACCAATACAAACTTGCTTAATGTTCCGTTTACAGGTTATGTAGCAGGCGCTACAAAAGTAGTTGTAAATGTATATGACAGTCAGACAGGTACAGTTTTGGCTGAAAGAGTAGTTAAATAATTGGCAGACAATATAGGTTGCAGTGCGGAGTTTATCTCCGCACTCAAAACGAGAATACAAGAGGGGGTTTGACCTTTGAAAACAAAAAGAATTATAGGCGTTTTCTTGACATTGGCTATGCTTATGAGTTGTATTTGCCCTGTGTTTGCTGCTACTACTACCAAAAAATTTGGTGATACTATTACTATAACTGATAAGTCAGTAACTGAGGGTGAACGAGTAGCGATCAAGGTACAAAATAACAGCACAAAAGAATATGTACTGATTGATTCGGCAGTTGCCGGCAGCAATGGTATTAGCTATAGCTTCTCACTGCCAAGTAAAGCAGATGATAAAGGCTTATGGAAATCAGGCGCTACATATAACAGTATAGTAGGCGATAAGACAACTGAGACATGGAAGATCGGTAGTTCAAGTACTACAACTACTTCAGGTACTTCAACAAGCAGCCGTCCAAGTACTGGCACCAACAACACCGGCACAACAAGCGGAGGCCCTGGAATTATAATGCCTAACTTGTCTTCAACTGGCAGCATTGAAGTTATACTTAATCCGAATGTATACGAGAAGTATGGTATAACATCTGCTTCAACAATCGTAACAGGCGGTACAAAGCCAACAGCTAACACATTTGTTGCAAGTATCACTATTGACGGTGTACCAAGAACATCATTCGCAGGTTACTATGATCCTGTATTGATTAAAGTTCCTTATTCACCATCAGGTGCAACAAGCACAGATAACATAGTTGTATATCATTCAAGCGGAAATGTAGTTCCAAGAACTCTTTATAAAGATGGTTATATCTATGTAAATACAACTGATATTTCAGGTACATTTACAATAGCCGAATCTACAGCTGCATTCAATGATATTTCAGCTGCTTCACATTCATGGGCTATAACAAGCGTTGGTGCTTTGGCAGCTCGTGGAGTTATCAATGGTGTAGGCGGCGGCAACTATGATCCGGATCGTTCTGTAACAAGAGCTGAATTCATTAAGATGGTTGTATCTATCTTCAATATGTATGATACTACTAAGGCTGCTAACTTCACAGACGTTGCTGCAGGCGAGTGGTACAATACTTATGTTGGAACAGCTCAGAGCATGGGTATAACAAACGGTTATGAAGATGGTTCATTCAGACCGAATAATACAATCACAAGAGAAGAAATGAGCACAATGCTTTATCGTGCGGCTGAAGTTCTCAGCGTGAAGATTGAAGCAGCAAATGTTGAAAACTTCGCTGATGATTGGAATATCCAGGATTATGCTAAAGTTCCTGTATACAAGATGCGTGGCGCAGGTATACTTCAGGGTGTAGGTGAAAATAACTTCGATCCTAAGAATAACTGCACAAGAGCGCAGGCAGCAGTTGCTATCTATAATATGTTCAGAGTATCTATGGCAAGATAAGATAAGATAACATTGCTTTTAAACAGAGGAGATTTTCTCCTCTGTTTTTTTATGCTAAAATACATTATCGCTTATTTACATATCAATTTATATATGATATAATGAATATAAGAATACGCTGAATAAATAAGGAAACGCTGTTTCTTTTATATTTTGGAGGATTGATTATGGAAAAAATATTTACCGCTTTCTTTGACTTTGGCATGAATAAGGCAGAAAACAAATATATCAAAGTTACGCCGGAAGATATATATTCGCCGGAAAAAGGCTTCGGATTTGTGATTGATAAGGACAGTAATAATAATGATATGATATCGGTAAATGCGAAGAGTGGTTCGGGCGATGGAATTTATTCGGATTTATGTATCGGAACAGCCGATGATGTACCGCTGAATTTCAGAGCCGATGTGCCTCACAGCGGAACATTTGATGTAAAAATCAGTATAGGCGGTTACGATAAGGACTTGGATATAATTGTTTTGTCACAATGGCGCAGATTTGTGCTGAAAAGGAAAATCAGTGCGGGCGAATGTGTGGAATTTGAGTTCAGCGTGAATGTGTGCGATGTGCATAGAAAAGATGAGGAAAGATTTATTGACAGATCCATAAGAGTATCCGTTCTCGGCAAAAATCCAGTGATAAATGCAATTGAAATAACGGAAAATCTGGATGTGAAAACTATATACATAGGCGGAGATTCTACAGTCACCGATCAGAGTGCGGTTTATCCGTATAATCCGAAAAGTTCCTACTGCGGATGGGGGCAGATGCTCGGACAGTATCTTAAAAAAGGAATAGCTGTTTCCAATCACGCACAGTCCGGACTGACAACTCAGGAATTTATGGGAATACATTGGGCCGTTGTGAAGGAACGGCTGAAAAAGGATGATTATTTGTTTCTGCAGTTCGGACATAACGATCAGAAAGTGAAGGAACTTGATGCGTTCGGCGGATATATCAAAAATCTCAGGTATTATATAGATTATGCAAAAAGTGTGGGTGCGCACCCTGTTCTGTGCACTCCGATAAACCGTATTATTTTTGAGGAGGACGGTTCGCTGTGTGATTTGTTGGGTGAATATGGAATGGCAGTAAGAGCAGCGGCGCGCGAGGCGGATATTCCGTGTATTGATCTGCTTGAAAAAACTACCGCATATTTTACCGCGCAGGGCGATGAACGCGCGTGGGATTATTTCTGGGGTGACGGAGTAAATCGTGATTATACCCATACAAATGATCTGGGCGGCGATATTATAGCGCGTTTTGTCGCACAGGAAATTGTGAATAAGGATATAAATGGAATTAAGGAATATGTGCGAACCGATATTACAGATGTGGAAAATCCGGCTCCGCTTGATCCTTCAAAACGCCGTAAGCCGTCATCGGTGGGATTGAAGTCACCTGACAGTATAGGTCTTGTGAATATTCCGAAATTCAAGGATATAAACAGAGTCGAAAATGAGAATGTGATAAAGGAACTGGCGGCGCGCGGTATTCCGGACAGTATCAAAGAGGGAATATTTGCTCCGGCGGAACTGCTTTCAAGAAAATCGGCTGTTTACTGGGCGGCACGTTCGGCGGGAACAGATACGGCAGTATTTGCCGGAATTATTGGGGAAGATGACACGCCGGTGTCAAGATGTGAACTTGCCGCGCTTTTGATAGAATCGTATAACCGCAGAGCGCCGGACAGGGCGATTGTCGGAAATATCGAAAATTATTCTGACCGCGGAGATATTCCGGATAATTTATTGGATTATGTCAGGGCGGCGAACGAACTCGGAGTATTGAGGGGAAAAACCGAAACCGAATATATGCCGGATTCAGTCTTTTCGCGCGCTGAGGCGGCAGATATATTTTACAGACTTATAAACACCAACTGACAGAAAGGATTTATTATGGTTAATATAGGAAATGACTGGGATGAACTGCTTGCGGAGGAATTTCAGAAGGATTATTATAAAAAACTGCGCGCAATATTGAAAAGCGAGTATTCAAGTTATACTGTGTATCCGGATATGTATGATATATTCAATGCGCTGAAATGGACGCCGTATAAGGATGTTCGGGTGGTTATATTCGGACAGGATCCGTATCACGGAGAGGGACAGGCTCATGGCTTGTCATTTTCGGTAAAAAAAGGAATAACAATACCGCCGTCGCTTGTAAATATATATAAGGAACTGCAAAATGAACTCGGAACATATATTCCGAATAACGGCTATCTTGAAAAATGGGCAAGGCAGGGTGTGCTTTTGCTGAACAGCACGCTTACCGTGCGCAGCGGAAGGGCAAATTCACATCAGTCGATAGGATGGCAGTATTTTACAGACCGCATAGTTGAACTTCTGAATGAACGTGAAGAAGGAATAGTATTTCTGCTTTGGGGAAATAATGCAAAAAAGAAGGAACTTTTAATAACAAATCCTCAGCACAGTATTTTAAAAGCGGCGCATCCGAGTCCTTTATCGGCAAGCGGAGGATTTTTCGGGTGCGGACATTTTGCCGAGGCAAACCGCATACTGAAAGATATGGGCAGAGATGAGATAGACTGGCAGATTGAAAATATTTAGGGGAGCAGGTAAATGAAAAAATTATTGATTTTGGACTCAAACAGCATAATCAACCGCGCATATTACGGAATACGTCCGCTTACGACAAAGGATGGGTTCAATACAAACGCGATTTACGGTTTTATGAATATTCTTCTCAAACTGATTGCCGATGTGGAGCCGGATTATATCTGCGCGGCGTTTGATTTGAAATATCCGACATTCCGTCATAAAATGTATTCCGAATATAAAGCGCAGCGCAAACCGGCGCCGGAGGAACTGATAGAACAATTTGAACCGGCAAAAGAGATTTTGCGCGCGATGAAAATAACGGTTCTTGAAAAAGCGGGCTATGAAGCCGATGATATCATAGGAACAGTCGCGCAGATATGCGGAAAAAATGACGTTGAGTGCTTTATTGCGACCGGCGATAAGGATGATCTGCAGCTGGCGAGCGATAAAACGAAGGTGATACTTACCGTTACAAAGGGCGGAAAAAATGAAACGACAGTTTATGATGAAAACGCTGTAAAGGAGAGATACGGTGTCACGCCGACTGAATATATAGATGTAAAGGCGCTTATGGGTGACACGTCCGATAATATTCCGGGAGTTGCCGGAATAGGCGAAAAAACGGCAGTAGCATTGATAGCGCAGTATGGCAGTATTGCGTATATTTACGAGCATATAGATGAACTGGATATCAGGGCGGGCGTGCTGAAAAAACTTACAGAGGGCAGGGAGTCGGCATTTTTAAGCCGCACACTTTCCGAGATAGATGTGAATGTTCCGCTTGATTTCAGCATAGATTCATGCCCTTACACTACCGATTACAGCGGCAGTCTGTATGATATGCTTGATAAACTTGAACTGAAAAGCGTAATAAAAAGGTTGGGAGTGACTCCGCAGTCCTCTGTCGAAAAGAAAGAAAAGAAGGATATTCTGGAAGGATTTGAATTTGCGGAGATAACAGATATAAAATCACTTGAAAAACTGGCTGATGAAATGAAAAAGCAGGACAATATTTCGATGGACTTTGAATTTTCCGGCACAGCTTTGACGGCAGCGGTATTTTCCTTTGGCAAAAAGGCCTTTTATGTGAGAAATATAAAGGAAAATGATATGATACCGGCGCTGAAACCAGTCCTTACAGATGAGAATATAAAGAAAACAGTATGCGATATAAAGCCGTCACTGGTCAATTTTGCGGATAAAATTGAAATAGCCGGCATTGATTATGATATAGCAATCGCGTCATATTTGATAGAGCCGTCGGCGGCAAAGTATGATTTTGAGTATATATCACAGAAATATCTTGATATGCCTGTAAATAAAAGCGAAAATAAACAGATGTCATTTTTTGATGATACTTCCGATTATACCGACAAATGCCGGCAGACGGCATCCTATGCTTTTATACGCGGTGAAACAGCTGCAATTCTGGAAAAAAATAATCAGCTTGCCTTGTTTAACGAGATAGAAATGCCGCTTATAAAAGTGCTTGCCGATATGCAGTCGGTGGGAATGTATGTGGATGTGGAGCAGATAAAGAAATTTTCGGAGATGTTATCTGAGAGGATAAGCGGTCTTGAAAAAACAATTTACCAAAAAGCCGATGTGGAATTTAATATAAACTCACCTCAGCAGCTTGGAATAATATTATTTGAGAAACTGGGTTTACATTCCTCCAAGAAAAGCAAGCGCGGATATTCGACAAGCGCGGATGTTCTTGAAAAACTGAAAACAGAGCATGATATAATTCCGGATATTCTTGAATACAGGCATCTGACGAAACTCAGAAGCACATACTGCGACGCGCTTATACCGCTGATAAATCCGGAAACAAAGCGTATACATTCCGTTTTCAATCAGATGGTTACGGTAACAGGGCGGATAAGCTCGACAGAGCCTAATATGCAGAATATTCCGGTGCGGACGGAACTCGGACGTGAGATAAGGAAGATGTTCACGGCGCAGGGGGAGGACTATATTCTGATCGACGCGGATTATTCACAGATAGAACTCCGCATACTCGCGCATATAGCCAATGACCAAAATATGATTGACGCGTTCAGCTCGGGAGAGGATATACACGCGGTAACGGCATCGCAGGTGTTTTCTGTTCCGCTTGAAAGCGTGACAAAATCACAGCGAAGCAATGCAAAAGCTGTAAATTTCGGTATCGTATACGGTATAGGCGAGTACAGTCTTGCCGGTGATCTGAATATTCCTGTAAAGGAAGCGAAACAGTATATAAAGCAGTATCTTGAAAAATACAGCGGTGTGCGTGAATATATGGAGAAAATCAGGGCGCAGGCGAAAGAGGACGGATATGTCAGAACGATGATGAACCGCATACGCTATATTCCGGAACTGAAATCCTCCAATTATAATATGCGCGCTTTCGGCGAGAGAGTCGCGCTTAATATGCCGATACAGGGAACAGCCGCCGATATCATAAAACTTGCCATGATACGCGTGCACAAAAGACTTCGTGAAAATAATTTCAAGTCGCGTCTTATAGTGCAGGTGCATGACGAACTTCTGATTGAAACGTATATTCCGGAAAAGGAAGAGGTCAAGAAAATACTCAGGGAAGCTATGGAAAATGCCATGGAGCTTTCGGTTCCGCTTATTGTTGATATGTCGGAGGGACGCAGCTGGTATGACGCCAAATAGGAGGTGCGGCAAATGCTTTTCGGTATAACAGGCGGTTCGGGTTCGGGCAAGTCTTATGTTGCTGATATATTCAGAAAATACGGATTTTTTATTATTGACACTGATAAGACAGGGCATGAGATAATAAAAAAAGGCAGAGAGGCATATTATGAACTCATAGAGAAATTCGGCGCGGAAATATTAGCGGAAGACGGTGAAATCGACCGCAGAAAACTCGGCTCGATTGTATTTTCCGATAAGGATAAACTAAGTATGTTAAATTCTGTAACTCATCCGCATATCAAGAGTGAGATATATTCTCTTGCTGAAAAAAACGGAGGGATATCGGGAGTAGACGGAGCGCTGCTGATTGAGTGCGGTATAGAATGCAGTCCACTCATAGCCGTAATTGCGGATAAAAATATACGCGCGGACAGAATAATTAAGCGTGACGGAATAGACAGGGAACTTGCGGTGAAAAGAATAAATTCACAGAAAAGCGATGAATTTTACCGCTCTCACTGTGATTTTATTATAGAGAATAATGAGGGTATTTCTGAAGAAAATATAAAAAATATTGTTGACAGATTGAGGAATTGGTATGAATAAGAGTAAAAAAATATTGTTTTTGGTATTGATTCTTTTATTTCTATGTGTGATAATAAACCCTTTGATGCGTGTTGTTTATCCTTTGAGATATTATGATATTATTGAAAGCAACGCTGAAAAATATGATCTGGATAAATTTGTTGTGATGGGGATTATAAAAGCTGAGAGCAATTATATACATGACGCGCGTTCTCATGTCGCATACGGTCTTATGCAGGTGACAGAAGACACAGCCTCTGATATTGCGGATAAACTGAAAATAGATGTGACGGTATCAGACCTTGATGATCCTGAATTAAATATTGAGATGGGATGCTGTTATCTGAATTTTTTATATAAGTATTACGGAGATATGGATCTTGCGCTTGCCGCTTACAACGGCGGTATGGGAAATGTGAACAAGTGGCTTAACAACGATATGTACAGCAGGGACGGAGAAAATCTGCATGATATACCTTTTCCCGAAACGAAACAGTATGTTAAGAAAGTGAACAGATACGCCGGAATATACCGGCGGCTGTATTCGGATAAAATTATATGATACAGTATTTTAAAGAGCTGTCACAGGAGATTTTGCCTGTGACGGCTTTTTTTGTGACTGCGAATGTTAAGGAAACGACATTGCAGTTTCAATTAAAATACAGTAGAAAAATACAAGGGAGCGCCAAAATGCTCCCTTGTGTATATCTGTAATTTTATTATTTAAAATATTTAACTCCCGCTTCAAATATCTTCTGATCCTTTTCACCGGGAACATTTACCGCAATATTTTTGCCGATACGCTCACTGTGTCCCATTTTACCGAGAACACGTCCGTCCGGACTTGTTATACCCTCAATTGCCATCATTGAACCGTTCGGATTATATGCGATATCATATGTCGCATTCCCCGAAAAATCAACATACTGTGTTGCAATCTGACCGTTTTCAGCAAGCTTTTTAATCATTTTCTCATCCGCAATAAAACGTCCCTCACCATGCGAAAGTGCAATAGTATGAATATCACCGGTATTCACATTTGCAAACCACGGAGATTTAACCGATGCTATACGCGTATTCGCCATACACGATACGTGCCGTCCTATTGTGTTATAGGTAAGAGTCGGCGATGTGTCTTTAAGTTCGGTAATTTCTCCGTAAGGAACAAGACCAAGCTTGATAAGCGCCTGAAAACCGTTGCATATTCCGAGCATAAGTCCGTCGCGGTTTTTAAGCAGATTCATAACAGCTTCTTTAACAAGCGGATTTCTGAATGCCGTTGCTATAAATTTACCCGAACCATCCGGCTCGTCACCGCCTGAAAATCCTCCCGGCAGCATAACTATCTGCGCATTATTTATGCGTTTGCTCATTTCCTCCATTGAATATGTTACATCTTCCGGAGTGAGATTTCTCACAACAAACACATCGCATACGCCGCCCGCTCTTTCAAATACTCTCTGTGTATCATACTCGCAGTTTGCGCCGGGGAATACAGGAATAAATATCCTTGGCTTTGCAAATTTTTTATCCGGAACAATTATATTTCTCTTTGTATAGCTGTATGTTTCAATCTTGTTTTTGAAGGTTTCAGCCTTTGTCGGGAATACTCTCTCAAGCGGTTTTTTCCATGCGTCCACCGCCTCGGAAAGCGGAATAACCGTATCATATACCTTGATAGAAGGCTCTTTTGCCGTATAGCCTATCAGCACAGCGCCGTCAACATTTGTATTCGCATCAACTTCCAGCACAACGGAGCCGATATCTGCGCCGAAAAGCATTTCCTGAGTTATATTTTCTTCAAATCGCACGCCTATCATATTTCCGAAACACATTTTGCTTATTGTTTCGCATAATCCGTATCCTTTGACAACACTTGATGAAAGGACTTTTTTCGCCTTTATCAGATCATTTATTTTGTTGTACATATCGCGGAGTACTTTGAATTGAGGCATATCGTCGCTGTCTTGTTCAACTTTGAACATAACAAGC
>CAZLOX010000079.1:0-9581 GCA_964561265.1 uncultured Lachnospiraceae bacterium | reverse complement strand
GTGTATAATATCAGCCATATCCTGCAGAGAAATCATTTTTTCAAAATTATTGTTTATATAGTCAATTACAGGTGTAAGCCTTGATTTCATACGCGACTGATTCTGAATTTGCAGTGTTATATTTACTAAAATATCATATCCTATTGCAGACCCGCGCAGAATTTTACCTGACGGTTTTTTTCTGTACAGTTTGACAAGCTCAATAATTTTGTGATGAATAATATTCGTGTCAATATCATAGTAAACACCGAAATCGGGAATTTTCAGATTGTTTTTTATGTGTTCAAAATTTACGCCGGAAAACTCAACCCAGTCAAGCGTCCATACATCTCCGGCGGAATAATATTTATGTGTAACATTCTTTGGCATAAAAAAACCTGTGTTATTTTTTATTGTATATACACCGCCGTTTATTTCGAGTATTCCTGTGCCGTTTCTGCTTTGCAGCCACTGATACATAGGATAACCGTTTGGTCTTTCGAGTTCGTCCTGAATATGGTCATAGCCGGCTTTTGGTATAAAAAACGGCAGTTCTTCCTCTTTTGGCGACGGTCTTCCGAATCCTATATTGTATTCTTCCATATTGAACCTCTTAAATCTTAATATTACTGTGGTTTATTAAAATGCTTATCTTGTAATCGGTATGATTTTATTATACAATATAAATAGCGATAATGTCAAGAAGGAGATAACGCTATGAAACCATTATCACCTAAAATTCAGAATTACTGCACGCAAACAGGCATAGGCGATGATATTGCCTTTATGTGGAAATACGGTGCGGGCGATCACACTCAGACCGCGTATAAAATTGATATATTTCATAATGACAGTCCGATATATTCCACCGACAAAATAATGTCGGACGAACAGAACAATATTTTCATATGCCTTGATTTAGAGGAACAGACAAAATATAGTTTTGCTGTTTCGGTATGGGATGAAAATGATTTTATGGAAACATCGGAAAAAGCAGATTTCATAACGGGAGTGAAAAAATGGCGCGGCGCATGGATCGGAAATGAAACGGCAAAGCCGTTTGTTGCAAGGCGGATTTTTAATGTTGAAAATATTGACAGTGCAATTTTATCCGTATGCGTACCGGGGCAATTTGAAGTGAAAATAAACGGCAGTAAAATAAGTCCGTATGTTTATGAGGGAAGTCAGACAGATTTTAATAAACATATTCATTATTCAACATATGATGTAACCGGTTTTATATCGTCGGGCAGCAATGAAATAACACTTGAAGCCGCAAACGGCTGGTATATCTGCGATGATGAAAACGGCAAACGTCATGCTCATACAATGGATAAGGGCTATCAGCCGTTCGGCGGGGTTCTTGCCGCAATGGCACAGATGAAAATCGGAAATGAATATATTGTTACAGATAATTCATGGGATGTCAGCCGTTCAAAAACAACGCTTGCCAACATTTACGGCGGTGAGGATATTGACAGCAGAGCAGAATATGAATGGACTCCGGCAAAAACAGTCAGCGCGCCGAAAGGAACTCCGGTTCCGTTTGATTATCCGCCTGTAATCCGTAAGTATTGTTATGAACCACATAGTGTGGATAAGGAAAGAATGATTTTTGATTTCGGACAAAATATGACGTCACAGTTTTATCTGAAAATAAAGGGCGAACGCGGTCAGCAAATAAAACTGATACCTGCCGAAAAATTATCCGCTGATGGTAATATTGAGCAGACAGTCAATACATATTCAATACTGACATTAAGCGGAAATGAAGATATTTTTGAACAGACTTTTTCGATGAACGGCGCAAGATGGTATAAAATCAAGGGCGCAGAGTATGAGCAGATAATTGAGTTTAAGTCATACTTTGCCACTTCATCTGCGGAGGATTGCGGATATTTCCGTTGTTCTGATGAACGTCTGAATAAAATTTATCAGCTTATATTAAAAGCGATTGAAAGTAATCTCAATCATTTGCATACCGATTGCCCGACTATCGAGAAAATGGGATGGCTGGAAATCAGCAATTTAATGGCGCGTTCGATTATGTATAATAAAGACGTAAATATGCTGTGGTCGAAAATTGCTATGGATATGCGTGATTCTCAATATGATGAAAATGAATTTGACATTGACGTAGGCGCATTTCCGCACGAGTATAAAAAGGGTTTGATACCGTCTGTTGCGCCGAGATATGCAAAATTCATATGGGATTGTCATGAAGGCAGTTTCTGGGATATTATCCCATGGGGCAGTTCGATTATTCTTGCGGCATATGAACAGTACCTTTTCTACGGTAATAAAAAAGTACTGGAAGATAACTATGACAGTGCGAAAAGATATATTGAATATCTGACAGAGCAATATAACGACTATAATCATATATATAACAAAAATGGCGAAGAACGCTTTATCTGCGCCGGACTCGGCGACTGGGGCATTGAACAGAATAAAGGCGAAGGACGCGAAAATATCGAAACCGCATTTTATTATTATGACCTTATGATGATGGCTGAAATTTCTGAAATACTCGGAAAAAATGAAGAAAAATCATTTACCGAACAGGCGGACAGTGTAAAAAAACTCTATAACAAGTCCTTGCTTGTAACCGATAACGGCGCACATTATAAAGATTATCAGACAGGAAGAATTACACAGACAAATCAGGCGATCCCTATATGTTTCGGACTTGTGCCTGATGAATATCTGGCTGACGTGCAGAATACTTTGATTGAATTATGCGAAGGCCGACATTTTGAATGCGGTGAAATCGGGCTTGTGTATATTATCCGTACGCTTGCGGAGCTTAACAGAAACGATATAATTTACAATATGGCTTTAAAGGATACTCATCCGTCATATCTGCGGTTTGTGGAAATGGACGAAACAACCTTGCCGGAATTCTGGCGTGATGACGCGAGGAGCCGTAATCATGATATGATGGGTCATATTATGGAATGGTTCTTTACGGAAGTCGCAGGAATAAAGGGCAAAGACGGATTTAAGACTGTAATGATAAAGCCGAACTGTACCGAGTTTATAAAGGATTTTGAGTGTGTGTATAACAGTATACGCGGTGAAATCAAAGTAAAGTATGACAATGGCAGATTAGATGTGTCTGTTCCGATGAATTGTAAAAGAATTTAAAAACTGTATAATGAAATTCAAAGCAAATGAATTTTAAAATAGAAGTATAAGGTGTCTGTGACACTTTCAATGTTAAGGAGGATGAGCATGAAATTAAAGAAGATAATTGCAGTAGTTCTTGCAGCGGTCACAACGATAGGAGTTCCGCCTGTTGTGAGCAGAGCCGTTGATAATGCAGATTTTTCAAACCTGAAAATAGGATATACCGCGCCGACTGATGTTAAAAATGACAAAGGCAGCTGGACTTATTCCGGAATACCTATCGGAAACGGCAAGCTTGGCGCTAAAATTTACGGCGGAGTAGACGAGGATGTTTATCAGCTGAATGACGCGTCATTCTGGTCAGGAGGGCCGGAATATACCGATGTGTATGATGAATCGGGATCAAGAAAACAGGCGCTTGAAACCACAAGAGAGCTGCTTGCAGGTGATCTGACCGACTGGACAAATATTCAGGCGATTGAAAACAATGCAAAAAAGATGGTCGGCAGCAATGTTGCGGGCAGTTATATGCCGGTCGGAAATCTTGTGCTTGACTTTTCTGATGACAAGTCATATTCAAACTATAACAGAACGCTGAATCTTGACACGGCGACAGTTACAACATCATATGTGCAGAACGGAATTACATATAAACGTACAGCTTTTGCAAGTTATCCTGATAATGTTATAGTTGTAAAAATTGAAGCAAGCGGTAACAGCGCATTGAATATGAACGCGTCACTGACATTCCCTGATGAAAAACCGGCAGGAGAGGGCAGTGAAGTTCTGAGAGCGGTCAGCGACAACGAGTACAGTATGTCATGGCGCGCGCCTGTTATTGCGGATTCGGATACATGGTCGGATGATTACGGCATGACCGTTGAGGGACGTATACGGATTATTGAAACAGATGGTACAGTGACATCGTCAGAGGACGGATTGTCCCTGTCGGGCGCTAACGAGGCTGTTGTGCTGTACTCATCGGAAACAAGCTACAACGGTTTTGACAAAAATCCGACAGTCGGCAGCGGCGAGGAGAAAGACTATGCGACGCTTGTGGCAGGATATATCAGCGATGCGGCAGAAAAAGGCTATGATGAACTGTACAGCCGTCATGTTGAGGATTATCAGAGCCTGTTTAACAGACTGTGGGTCAATATAGAGGGCGACAGCGCGCATGTTCTGGCATATCAGTATAAGCGTTATGAGATAATTGCCTGCAACAGAAGAGATAACTTTTTCGATATGGGATATGGTATGTGGAATGTGGAAATGCATCCGACATCATGGGGCAACCATTACATGAATGAAAATGTTATAAAGCAGAATAGTTTTATTGAGTCTGCAAATCTTGCGGAAATGCAGGATCCGGTAATAAACTGGATTGGAACGCTTGCGGAAAACGGAAAGAAAACTGCGCAGAACGATTTTGGTTTCAGAGGCTGGATGGCTCCGCACCATTCCGATATATGGGCGGTAACATCTTTGCAGGGGGACGGTTCAAAGAGAACAGAGTGGAGTATTTTCCCTGTCGGCGGTATGTGGACAAACCTTTTGACCTGGGAACATTATCAGTATAATATGGACGAGGATTATCTCCGCAACACAGCGTATCCGCTGATTGAGGGTTTGGCTGAATTTGCGTGCGACTGGCTTGTTGAAAGAGAATTTACTGCTGATGAGATTACGGGAGAAACCGGAACATATCTTGTTACATCGCCGTCTACTTCGGCTGAAAACAGCTATGGTCTTAAATACGGAGAGGAATATCAGGACGGATTGTGGCAGGCTGTTTCTGTGGGAACAACACAGGATATGACGATAGTAAAAGGGGCATTTCAGCAGTATATAGATACCTGTGAAATTCTTGGCATAGAGAATGAACTTCTGGAAGAGGTAAAGGAAAAATATGAAAGACTGTTTCCGTATCAGATCCACAAGGACGGCGAACTGCAGGAGTGGGCGCTTGAACAGATGAAGCCCAGTAAGAACAGAGATTTGTACGCATATCATCGTCACGCCTCTCATCTGTTAGGTCTTTGGCCGTACAATTTTATAACTGAAGAAAATACACCGGAATTGTTTAAAGCGGCAGGTGCTGCGCTGACTGCCAGAGGCGGCGGAGCGGCTGCAAGAATGCCTGATAAAGCGGCGATGCAGGTGCGTCTTGGCAGGGCTGACGAAGCTCTTTCGGATATGCCTACGTCACCATCTTCATTGATTACAAAATGGACAGACGCTAATCAGAATGCTTTCTGTGAATTTATCGTGCAGAGTCAGAACGGTTATATTGATTTGCTGCCGGCACTGCCGTCATCATGGAAAAACGGCGAAATCAGAGGAACAAAGGTACGCGGAAATTATGAGCTTGATATAAAATGGTCAGACGGCAAACTTGATAACTGCACGATATATTCGATTGCCGGCAGAGAATGTCCGGAGATAAGAATGAATGGTGAAGTTCTTTCGGAGGATGATGACAGAATTACATTTGTAAAAATGTCTGATGAAGCAGTCGAGGCGGAGAATCTTAGCGGCAGTATTACTGGTATATCCAAGGATGAGGATAATATTATAAAAATGAACTATTCCGCAAAGTCGGAGGATAAAGATACCACTACAAGATTAACGGCATATCTGGCAGTATATGATATTACCGGCGGCAGTCCGGAATTATGTGATATTGTATTAAAAAATTCAAAAATATATAATACGCAGTCAATATCGGATTCTATTAAATACGACGGATCAGGTTATATTGCTGACGGCAGGAAATATATGTTTAAGGGATTTGTATGGCAAAGCTCGAATCTAAGACCGCTGTGCGGGTCGGAGGTACTCGACAATGTGGAATTTAAGGTTAAGGAAGTATATAATTCTGCATCGGAATTTTCAGATACTCAGGGTTCTGTATGGTATTACAAAACAACAAAGGACAATGCAGACTTCTCTGAAATGCAGTCATTCCAGAGCGATTACTGGCAGGGCAATGACGCATGGTGCCGTGTCGGCGGTTCGTTTATGCATCCGGCGGCAGGAGAAAATGCGGTGCGAACATTTAAAGCGCCCGCGGACGGAACAATAAAGATTAACCGTTCAACGGTAAGCGCTGAAAATTCAAAAGGCGCGCGCGATGGCGTGGCAGTAAAAATAGTGAAACAGAGCGCGGATGGTTCTGTTACTGAGCAGCTTTATCCGGAAGGCGACGGTTATTATGTGATTACAACGTCGGAACATATTTCCGGAGCCAAAATTCCGGAAATAACGGCCAGAGTAAATATCGGAGATACAATTAACTTTATTTTGAATTGCTGTGAAGAAAACGGCCGTGACGGAACTTTCTGGACAAATGAAATAGAATATACGGAATAATGGATATGTGTCCGGGTATACCCTTAATTTCAGGGGTATGTCCGGACTTTATGTATCTAAATGAGAAGCTTTGTTATCTGATTAAGATGAAATGGTGATAATATTATGCTATAATTAAAATAAAAGAAGAAGCGGAGGGATAAATAATGAGATTAAAAAAGTTGTTAGGTGTGATTTTATCATTGAGTATTATAGGTTCATGTATTCAGATGCCGACAGCGGCGCCGGAGGTGTCGGCGGCAACAAATAACAGCGGAGCGTGGGGCGCTCTGGGAAACGGGTATTATAACAATCCGGTATTGCCGGCGGATTATTCTGACCCTGATATTATAAGGGTAGGGGATGACTATTACCTTATAACATCGACATTTATTCAGACTCCCGGTATAACCGTACTTCATTCGACAGATCTGGTCAACTGGGAAATTATCAATGGGGCGGTGAAGGATTTAACACAGATAAATCCTAATCATAATTATACTGTTATGAACAGCTACGGACGCGGTATATGGGCGCCGTGTATTTCATACAATCCGTCAGATGAGCGGTTCTATATACATTTCGGCGATCCTGATTACGGAATGTTTATGGTATATACCGACGATATTTACGGTGAATGGAGCGACGTGCATGAGGTTGTTCTGCCCGATGGTACAGGCTTCGGCGCAGGCTGGGATGACTGCGGTATGCTGTGGGATGACGATGGTCAGGCATATTTTGCGGCAACGCATTTTGCGGACGGCTATAAGGATTATATATTTAAAATAGCTCAGGATGGCTATCATTTGCAGGATACAGGCGTTCTGGTTCATCAGACGGACGACGGACTTTATCCGGGAGCCGAAAGAAGTCCGGAGGCTCTGAAAATGTTCAAAAAAGACGGAATATATTATTTCTTCCATAATGGCATAACCAGCGGAAACAGAAAAGCATTTATAATGAGATCAAGTAGTATTTACGGAGAGCAGAGTGACGGAACTCCGGGAACTTTTGAAAATCCGGGTAAATATGAGCATATACCATACCCTATTGTAGAGGGAACGCGTGAGCCTAATCAGGGGAATCTTGTAAGCATAACAGCCGATGACGGCAGCGAAAAATGGTTTTTCTGGACGCATCAGGGCAACACAGACCTTGACGGCCGCCCGAACAGCCTTATTCCAATCACATGGAATTCGGACGGATGGCCGGTTGCAGGTTATGAGGATAAGAAAAGCGCGGGTACATATGTGTGGGAAAATATAGAGATGCCAAAAAAGAACGGTGAAATAAAAAGGCCGCAGACCTCGGATGATTTTGATTCTGAAAAAGTGTCATTGCAGTGGATGTGGAACTATGAGCCGAGAGAGGGATTCTGGTCATTATCCGAAAGACCGGGATATCTGAGATTAAAAGCATTCAAGCCTCTCAGAGCCGACACGCTGAACAAGGCGGGAAACTCTCTGATACAGAGAATGTACAGAACAGACGGCAATGTTGTAACCACAAAAATGGATATTTCGCATATGGAGGACGGACAGTTTGCAGGACTTCTGTATATGATGGGCGGAACCGCGGCCGGCATTGGAGTGTATCGTGAAAACGGAGTAAATTATATCAAATTCAAAGGCTCAAAGGACATTGTCGGTGATCCGATAGGCGATGATGTAAGCGAAGTATATCTGAAATCCGAGTGGGAAAATGCCATGCTTACAAAATCATATTACAGCACAGACGGAATTACATATAAGCAGTTCGGTGAGGAATATCAGATTACCAAAGGCAATTACCGCGGCGGTCATATAGGATTTTTCTGCTATAACGACCTTTCGGAAAGCGGATATGTTGATTTTGATTATTTCCATTATGAAATGGATGTAAATGAAAAACCGCCTGTTATAATGGGCGTTGATGACGGCGGAGTATACGATCTGCCGGTTGCGGTGCGTTATTCGCGTGGAAATGCGACGGTAAACGGCAAAAAGATAAACAGCGGTGATGTGATAAGCGGCGCGGGAGAATATACTGTCCGCGTTGAGGATAACGGCAAAGCTGCAGAAAAGACGTTCACACTTACGGAGGATGCGGTAGAACCCGGAATAAAAGTACCGTTTGCGATGAATGTCGGCGGCGGCGCAGCCGGCAGTTTCACAAAAGATGTGAAGTATCGTCAGGATTACTGGGGCGCGCTGAACGGCACAACAGCGGAATGCGGCGGAGAAGGAGTATACGCGGACTGCCGTAAGGCTGATACTCTTTCCCTTCAATTTGACGGAATAGAATACGGCTATTATAAAGTTAAGCTGCATTTTATCGAGAATGAGGTTAAGGCAGCTGAAGAACGGATAATGGAGGTTGTTCTTCAGAATCAGTCAAAGGGAAATGTTGATATTTTCGCGGAGGCAGGAGCGGACACGCCGCTTGTTAAGGAGTTTGACGGCATAAAAATAGACGGAACTCTTACAGTTGATCTTGAAGGAACTGCAGGCGAAGCCTTGCTTTGCGGAATTGAAATAGAAGCGGGCAATGAGCCAGTAAAAACTCCAAGACCGCAGCTTGTTATAGATGAAGTGCTTATAGGAACAAAAAAAGGAAATAAAGTTCAGCCCGAAACATTTGACGACTATGTAATATCTTCAGATGAATGGAGCGGAACGCTTACAGATATGTCTGTGGCCGATTCGGATGCCGCAGATCCAAATTGCGGTGCCGCGCCGGTTTCAGGCAAGGCGATAAAATTTATGAAAAACGCGGCGGCCCTGAGAGCGTTTAAGGAGCCGATAACAAGCGGTCAGGCAGTATTCAGCGGAGATTATGCTCAGGGTACAAGAGTGAAGAGTTTGAATCTGGTTGACTCGCAGGGAAACAAAATTGTAACAATAAGTTATGATCAGGATGCAAACAGTGCAAAAACTACCAACATATTATTTATAAACGGCGAACCGGTATTAAGCACATATATGAATTCGCCAAGATCAGAACAGATGTCCGTAAAGGATCTGACAATTGATGTTGACGAAGGAACTATATCGTATACTGTTTCATATTCAAAGCGTGACGGCGGCGCAAACAAATGGGAAACAGAATCAAATACAGTAACAGGTCTGAGAATAAGAGATGAA
>CAZLOX010000078.1:0-9738 GCA_964561265.1 uncultured Lachnospiraceae bacterium | reverse complement strand
AAACAGGGCTGTAGTCAAAGCGATTAAAAAAATCGTTTTGCTACAGCCCCTTTTTTATATTATTTGTACCAGTCTTTTATTTTCGGATACATTTCAGTGAATTTTCTGTATTTTTCTTCATATTTTGCCACAGTGACGCTGTCAGGCTGATATACTTTATCTGTTTTGACAAGTTTATCGACTGCCGCATATACGTCCTTATATTCGCCGCATCCCACAGCCGCAAGAATTGCGCTTCCGAATGCAGGGCCTTCTTCTTTTTCAAGGGTGACAATTTCCATGTTCATCACATTTGCAATGATTTTGCACCAGAGCGGACTCTTCGCGCCGCCTCCGCATATTGTAGAACGCTTTATATCTGTTCCTACCGATCTTGCAACCTCTACCGAATCTCTCAGAGCGAATGCCACGCCCTCAAGAACTGCCTGAACCATATCGCTTCGTGTTGTGTCCAGACTTATTCCGGCAAACATACCGCGCACATCCGGATCGTTATGCGGTGAACGTTCTCCCATAAGGTACGGCAGGAAAAACACATTGTTTTCGCCGAGTTTTTTTATATCTTTCTGACTGCCGTCATAATCTTTAGTGCCGAGTATATCCTCAAGCCACCATTTATTGCACGATGCCGCTGAAAGTATACAGCCCATAAGATGATATTTGCCGTCTGAGTGAGCGAATGAATGCAAAGCGTTTTTTTCGTCAACTGAGAAATTCTCCTGAGCGATAAATACGGTTCCCGATGTGCCGAGTGAAATATTGCATTTTCCCGCGCCTATTGTTCCTGTGCCGATTGCCGCTGCGGCATTATCTCCGGCGCCGGCGATAACTTTAACGCTCTGCGGCAGTCCTGTTTCCTCTGCCGCTTTTGCTGTCAGTGTTCCGACAACATCGCTGCTTTCGTAAAGTTTCGGCATTACATCTTCGCTTATTTTGCATATATCAAGCATTTCTTTTGACCAGCATCTGTTTTTCACATCAAGCAGAAGCATTCCCGACGCGTCAGACATATCTGTTGAATGTACGCCTGTCAGTTTATACGCTATGTAATCTTTCGGCAGCATTATTTTATTTATGCGGGCAAAATTGTCCGGTTCGTTTTCGTTTACCCAAAGAATTTTCGGCGCGGTAAACCCTGCAAACGCAATATTTGCGGTATGCTCCGACAATACACTTTTGCCGATTACATTATTGAGATATTCGCACTGTTTCGCGCTTCTTCCGTCATTCCAGAGTATTGCGGGTCTGATCACGCTGTCATTTTCATCAAGCATAACAAGTCCGTGCATCTGACCTCCGAAACTTATTCCGCCTATCTGTGATTTGTCACAGTCTGCCGTAAGTTCTTTCAGACCGTCAGCTACCGCGTTCCACCAGTCCTCCGGATTTTGTTCAGACCAGCCGTCATTGGGAAAATACAAAGGATATTCCTTTGACACACTTTTCTTGAACTCGCCGTTTTCATCTATCATCAGCATTTTCACAGCCGATGTACCCAAGTCTATACCTATGTAATATGCCATATGCTTAACCCCACGGATTTTCTGTCTTGTATCTTACGCCTTTTGGCTGATTATATCCGATTTCATCAACAGGAACGCCCACATACTTGAATACTTCATACAGCGATTTTGCATGATGACCGAATGCAACCGCGCCGTGATGCGGATAATTCTTTTCGATAAGCACATGACGGTAGAAACGTCCCATTTCCGGAATTGCGAATACGCCGATTGAACCGAAGGAACGTGTTGCAACAGGAAGAACTTCGCCGTTTGCGATATATCCGCGCAATTTTGCGTCAGCTGTAGACTGCAGACGGAAGAATGTGATATCACCCGGAGCAATATCGCCTTCAAGCGTGCCGTTTGTAACTTCAACAGGCAGACTTCTTGCCATGATTTTCTGATATTTCATTGAGCATGCCGCAAGTTTTGTCGAACAGGTATTTCCGCAGTGGAATCCCATAAATGTGTCCTTATGAGTATAATCAAACTTGCCTTTGATATCCGCGTCAAACATATCGTTCGGAACAGAGTTGTTAATGTCAAGCAGGGTAACTGCGTCCTCCGATACGCATACGCCGATATATTCGCTGAGCGCGCCGTAAATATCAACCTCGCATGAAACCGGAATACCGCGTCCTGTCAGACGGCTGTTCACATAGCACGGCACGAAACCGAACTGTGTCTGGAATGCCGGCCAGCATTTGCCCGCAATTGCAACATATTTTTTAGAGCCTTTGTGCGCTTCAATCCAGTCAAGCAGAGTAAGTTCATACTGAGCAAGTTTTGCCAGAATTTCAGGCTTTTTATTGCCTTCTCCAAGTTCTTTTTTCATATCAGCAACAACATCGGCAATTCTCGCGTCACCTTCATGTTTGTTGAAACTTTCAAACAAGTCAAGTTCAGAATTTTCCTCAATTTCAACGCCAAGCTGATAAAGCTGATAAATCGGAGCGTTGCAGGCAAGGAAGTTAAGCGGACGCGGGCCGAATGAGATGATTTTCAGGTCTGAAAGACCTATAACCGCTCTTGCAACCGGCAGAAATTCATTTATCATATCCGCGCATTCTTCCGGAGTGCCGACAGGATATTCCGGAATATACGCTTTCACGCCGCGCAGATTCAGATTATAGCTTGCGTTAAGCATACCGCAGTACGCGTCGCCGCGGTCATCTGAAAGTGTGCCTATGTTTTCTTCAGCTGCAGCTATAAACATTTTAGGGCCGTCAAACTGCTGAGCAAGCATTGTTTCGGAAATTTCAGGGCCGAAGTTTCCGAGATAGACGCAGAGCGCGTTGCATCCGTTCTTTTTGATATCTTCAAGAGCCTGTTTCATATGAATTTCACTCTCAACGATACATACAGGACATTCGTAAATATCCTCCGCGTTATATTTTGCAGCATATGCTGCTGTAAGAGCCTTTCTTCTGTTTACAGAAAGACTTTCCGGGAAACAGTCACGGCTTACCGCAACTATACCTAATTTTACCTTTGGAATATTCTGCATTTTTATCAACCTCTTTTTATTTTAAAATATACACTTTAATTATATCATTGAGAGATATTAAATACAAGCTGTATTTTATATCCACCAAATTTTTATGCAAACTGCATAATTAAGTATCGGTATTTTTGTTATAATTACACAAATCATGTGCGAACATTTCACTAAGGAAACGCTGAATAAATCAAGATAAAAAAATAGTTTTAGTCCCCCGACGGCGGAAAATAGCTTGGAAGTGGTGAATTTCCGTAGGAAATTCATATGGAAAGCGTATATTTTCCGCAAAACTATTTTTTTATTACCTTTAAATCAGCCTTTCCCTAATATTTTCGCTGTAAATTTTCTTAAAAAGCCTCTTGTAAAATTAAGTATAATGTGTTATAATCTTTATACTGAAAATATTGATATTAAAATTTTTGCGGCAAAGGCATAATATTTATAATATTATGTCCTGTTTTTGCGTTTTAAAAGATAACAGACGAAAAGGAGCGGTTTTATGTATTTGATTGTAGGACTGGGAAATCCCGGCGACAGATATAAAATGACACGTCATAACATAGGATTTGAAGTAATAGACTATATGGCGGATAAATACAAGGTTAAAATAAACAAACTGAAATTCAGGTCGCTTTACGGCGAATGTATGATCGGAAATGAAAAGGTGTATCTGATTAAACCTCAGACCTTTATGAATTTAAGCGGTGAGAGCGTGAGTGAATTTGTTTCCTTTTTTAAAGTTCCTACCGAAAATATAATCGTTATACATGACGATATATCGCTTGAACCGGGGCGTATGCGTATACGCGCAAAAGGAAGCGATGGAGGTCACAACGGAATTAAAAATATAATATATCTTCTCGGTACGGACGAATTTAACAGAATAAAGATAGGCGTAGGTTCTCCTGAGCATAAAAATCATGACCTTGCCGATTTTGTTCTCGGAAGATTTGCCAAGGATGAAATTCCTTTATTTGAGGAGGTTATTATAAAAACGTCGGAAGCCGCTGAACTTATTGTAAACGGCAGACTTGACAAAGCTATGAACAAATATAACGGAAAGTGAGCCGACTTGTATGTTTTTTAAAAATATTATAAATGAATACGCCGGATACAAAGAACTGCTTGAAGCGTGCAGAAACGGAAAAACGCCTGTTTCTGTTTCGGGAATATCTGAATCTGCACAGAGCGTTATAATATACACACTGACAGATGACCTCGGCGAAAACGGACTTGTAATAACATATAATGATATTGAAGCAAAAAAAATGGCGGAGGATCTTGAATTTTTTACACCAGACGCGGTATATTTTTCGTCAAAGGAATATACGTTTTATGATATTGACACAAAAGGACATCAGAAGGAATTTGAACGTATTGCCGCGCTGTACCGTTTAATCACCGAAAAAAATATAATTGCGGTCACTTCTCTTGAAGCTTTGTGTGATTATACAATCAGCAAAGATATATTTGAAAAATACCGCAGAAAAATAACTGTCGGAGATACTGTTGATTTATCTGCGCTTGAAAAAGATATCGTTACGATGGGGTATAAAAAGCAGGATATTGTGGAAAGTGTGGGGCAGTTTTCTCTGCGTGGGGGCATTTTTGATATATTCTGTCCGCATACGGAAAATCCTGTGCGTATAGAGTTTTTTGATAACGAAGTTGATTCAATCCGTGAGTTTGATTTTTTTACTCAGCGTTCTATGGGAACATTGGATGAAGCTGAGATAATAGTATGCAGCGAGGCTGTTTTTGATGATGAAAAATGCGCTGAGATAACGGCTGAATTAAAGAAAATACTCAAAAGAAAATCAATTTCCGAAAGCGCGCGCGAAATATTGAAACGCGATATTATAAATTTTGAGGAAAATCATAATTTCGCCTCAATAGACAAATACGCGCATATGATATACGGCAGGATACCTACTATATGCGATTACTTTTCCGAGTCATCCGTTTGTTTTGTGACGGAACCGAAAAGAATTGCAGAAATAAACAATACACTGAACTGGGAACGCGGCGAAATGATTCTCAGTCTGACAGAACAGGGGATAGTAACAAGCGCCAAACTGCCGTTCTGGGCGGATTACAATGATATAATTGATACTGTTTCTCAAAGACGCACCGTATCGTTAAAATCACTTTCCCATACAAATGACGGTTTTGTCTATAAGGCACTTATAAATTTTATAACCAAGACAACGGTGTCGATACACGGCAAATTAGATTATCTTTTTGACGATCTTGAAAGCTGGAAACAGAAAAAATTCACCGTTGCAATACTTGCGTCAAGCCGTGCAAAGGGTGAAAATCTGGCGGAAATTCTCTATGACAGAGGTATCACGGCAAGATATATCAATGACCGCGGACAGTTTGAAAAAGGTGAATTTGTTATTTTAAAAGGAAATCTCAGCAAGGGCTTTGAGTATCCGGAAATAAATTTAGTTCTGATAAGCGAAAAGGATATATATACCGCTGAAAAGAAAATCCGGAAAAGCAGCGATGACAATGTAAAGAAGCTGAAATCCTTCAATGATATCAACATAGGTGATTATGTGGTTCACAAACATCATGGAATAGGGCGGTATATGGGTATTCATCAGATAGACCTAAACAATGTTGTTAAAGACTATCTGAAGATCCAGTATAAGGGCACAGATATATTATATGTTCCGGTAGACCAGCTTGATATGCTGTTCAAATATATCGGCAGCGACAGTGAAAAAGTCAAGGTAAACAAGCTTGGCGGCAAAGAGTGGCAGAACACAAAAAACAAAGTAAGACGCGCAACCCACAATCTTGCCATCAACCTTATAAAACTGTACGCCGAACGCGAATACAAACAAGGCTACGCATTTTCTGCGGACAGCTATTATCAGCGTGAATTTGAGGACAGATTTATATATCAGGAAACGGAGGACCAGCTTCGTTCCATACAGGAAGTAAAGAATGATATGGAACTTCCGAAACCAATGGACAGACTGCTGTGCGGAGATGTCGGTTACGGAAAGACCGAAATCGCAATAAGAGCCGCTTTCAAGGCCGCTCTTGATTCAAAACAGGTGGCGTATCTCTGCCCGACGACAATCCTTGCAATGCAGCATTATGAAACTTTCTGCAAACGTATGGAAGATTTTGCGGTTAATGTTGAAATGCTTTCGCGTTTCCGCACTCCGGCGCAACAGAGAGATATTCTGAAAAGGGTCAGAACAGGCGAGGTGGATATTCTTATAGGAACGCATAAAATATTGCAGGATGATGTGAAATTTGCTGATTTGGGACTTCTTATAATAGACGAGGAACAGCGTTTCGGAGTTGCTCATAAGGAGAAACTGAAAGATCTGAAAAAAAATATAGATGTTCTTACAATGACAGCCACACCTATTCCGCGTACGCTTCATATGGCTATGATCGATATACGCGATATGAGCATACTTGCCCAGCCGCCGGAAAACAGATATCCGGTGCAGACATATGTTCTTGAACACAATATGGGGATACTGGCGGACGCAATGAGAAAGGAACTTGCAAGAGGGGGACAGGTGTTCTACCTTTATAACCGAATAGACAAAATAAATGAAGCTGCGGCGGAGATCAAGGCGCTTATTCCGGAGGCGAGAGTTGCTGTCGGACACGGCAGAATGAGCGAGAATATGCTTGAGAATATTATGTATGATATGATAAACGGCAATACGGATATATTGGTATGCACAACAATTATCGAAACAGGACTTGACATTCCGAACGCCAACACGATGATTATAGAAAATGCCGACAGAATGGGACTGTCGCAGCTTTATCAGCTAAGAGGACGCATAGGGCGTTCAAACAGAAGTTCATACGCGTATCTCACCTATAAAAAAGATAAAACTCTCAGCGATGTCGCGCAGAAAAGATTATCTGCAATAAAAGAGTTTACCGAATTTGGTTCAGGCTTTAAAATTGCAATGCGTGATCTTGAAATACGCGGAGCGGGAGATATTCTCGGCGCGCAGCAGCACGGGCATATGGACGCGGTTGGATATGATATGTACTGCAAACTTTTAAAGGAAAGCATAAACGAAGTAAAAGGTGAAAAGGAAACAGAGGAGATAGATGTAAAAATCGAGATCGATATAAGCGCTTATATTCCCGGTTCGTATATAAAAAATCACAATCAGCGTATAGACATATACAAGAGGATTGCGGCGGTTTCCGATGATGAGGATGCGCTTGAGGTGACAGACGAGCTTATAGACCGTTACGGCGATATACCGAAATCAGCGCTTAATCTTATTGAAGTGGCTCTCATTAAGTCTATGGCGAAAAAATGCGGAGTTTATAAGATAATACAAAATGAAAGCAATATTTTTCTGCATTTTATTCCGAGTGCCGTAACAATGCCGATGGTAGCGGAGGTGGTTGCCGCTCTTCCGTCGCAGATTCTGTTTTCCGCATCGGAACATCCGTATCTGACATACAGAATTGCCGGAAAGATAAATAAAATTCTGCCTAATCTGAAACTTATACTGCAGATAATAAACAGTCAGAAATCCGCGGAGTCCGTTAATACGGGTGAATTGAAGTGATATAAAAAAGCCTGTAAATCAGAAGTGAACTGATTCACAGGTTTTTTTGTACAATCTGAGAAAAAACCGACTTCGCAATATGCGCTTATTTAATTACGGATAGGCTCTTAGTATACAGGATAGTTTCTGTATGCTATAGGAATAAACGGAACAGCTATTATATTAAGATCTTCCTTGGTATATTCAATATTATCCTTTACAAAATATATTCTGCCGTCTTTTTCTGCCGCTTCAAAAATACCGGAAGCAGAAGATGTTTTGCTTACGGCAAGAACCGCATCAAGATATCCGGCAAAACTAATAAACTGAAATAACTCCGGTTTGTCATCAAGCTGAAGATAAAAGTATGTATTGGGCGCGTCGGGAATATAACCCGGCGCAGGTTCCTCGTCTACGGTAACCATGACTGCATTTCCGTCAGCATTATTGAAAGAACATATCGGAATCGGAGGTTCAGACTTCGCTGCGGATGAAATATTTTCATAGTACTGAATTAGGTCAATTCTTGTTATCGCATAGAAAAAATCTATTTGTACATTGAATATATCGCATATCATACATAAAGTATTCAGAGGAGGAGTCGCTCTGTTGTGTTCATAATCCGAAAGTACAGACGGTGCAATACCAAGCATATCTGCGAGTTCTTTTTGTTTCATCCTTTTTATTTTACGGAGTTCTGTTATTTTTTCTCCAAAATTATAATTGTCATTCATATTTTTGAATATCCTTTCCTTATAAGTTTGCCGGCATATCCTCAGTTGTGCAGACAGATAAGCAGCAGACTGTAATACAAAAAACAAATTATATCAATGGTCTGATATAGTCAATATCATTTTATTTTCAACAAAAATCACTGTGTTAATATTGAAGCCTGATGAAATAAAAGCTGCAGCGATTCATTTTCTGCCCAGACGGAAGTTCGATAGTACTTTGTATATTCATGCTTTGTAATATAATGAACAATATAACAGCCTTTGTTTACAGTCTGATATTCAAAATCATATATGAAAATATTTCTGTCTGCAGTGCACTGAATCAAACTTTCTATAGTTTCTTTTTTATCAAACAGCCGTCCGGATTTTCCGCATTCTTTAAAATCATCATGCAATATTTTATCAAGCCAGTTCCTGTCAGATATATATTTTAATTTAAAAAATTGGTTTTCTAAGGTCAGTAATGTGTTATACATGGAGTATTCTCAGAATTTTATACCGGCTACGCGTATAAGATCATTGATAAAATCTGACAGTTCACTGTTATGATGTAATTTGCCGATACCCGGAAGTTTCTTAATCATTTTAATTAGTCCCGAATATTGTTCTTTTATATGGTATATTTGTTCCTCGCTGATACAAGCATAATCTCCTGAAGATGGTTTTTCTTTTGAAATGTATATCATAAATAGCTCTCCTTTTCTGCAAATATAATGCTGAATTGTTTTGTTTTAATATATGATTATTTTAGCATAAAAACACGAAATAGTCAATGAAAAAATAAAATTTATTATTTACTGAACAGATTTGTCGGGTATGCTTGACAATGTTATATATTTTTGGTATAGTATAATAAAATATTGTATACTAGGATTTAATGGGGAAACGGCATGAATAACAATATAAAAAACAATATAAAGTGGATATTATTTTTTGCGGCTGTGTGTCTGATATGTATGGTTATATGGATTGTCAGAATACATAAGATGACGGAAAACAAAACCGCGCAGATATTGCAGGACGGCAAAGTAATACAGACTGTTGATCTGCAGTCGGTCACTGAGGCGTATGAATTTGAAGTCAGAGCTGCGGACGGATTTAACAGGATACGCGTGGAACAGGGCAAAATCGCCGTTATTGATTCGGACTGTCCGGATAAAATATGTGTTAAGCAGGGATTTATAGAAAACAGCGCGCTGCCGGTTGTGTGTCTGCCGCATAAGTTATCTGTAGTTATTACTGATAATGATGATACGCATCCGGACGCGGTTGTGGGAAATAATTAGGGAAAACAGATTTTGAAAGGAGAAACATTATGTTACAGGAAGGAACAAAAGCACCGGAAATTATTTTAAATGACAAAGACGGAAACGAGGTGAAACTCAGCGATTTTATTGGAAAGAGAGTAGTTGTTTATTTTTATCCGAAAGATAATACTCCCGGCT
>CAZLOX010000077.1:0-9738 GCA_964561265.1 uncultured Lachnospiraceae bacterium | reverse complement strand
GGTGATTGACAAAGAGGGTTTTCTGCCCTCCGGCAGATTTTTCGCAAATTCTCCCGCCGTTTTGGTAAATTCATTGGCATGATTCTGAATATCGTTAAAAAAACGCTCGTTCAGAAGTCCGGCAAATTCTCCGTTCTTTATGTTTTTAAAAATAGGTATCTGCAGTGTTATATCCATATTTTCATTTGACAGATCGCTCTCTGTATAACTTATTTTTACCCTATCGGTACTTATATTTTTACCTAAAAAATTACAGGATGATGTTAATGTAAGAATTGAACATATAAATATAATAAATAAAATCCTTTTCATATCAATCCTCCGTCATTTGTCTATAATATAATACATATAAGTCCGCCGCTGCCTTCATTTATTATACGCTGGAGCGTTTCCTGAAGCTTGAAACGCGCGTCATCCGGCATACGCGACAATTTGTTGTGCAGACCTTCATTCACAAGTTCATGCAGCGATTTTCCGAATATGTTGGATTCCCACAGCTTTTTCGGGTCTGTTTCAAATTCCTCAAGAAGGTAATGAACAAGTTCCTCGCTTTGTTTTTCTGTTCCGACAATCGGGCTTACCTCGGTTTCTATATCGGCGCGTATCATATGAATGGACGGCGCTGACGCTTTCAGCTTTACTCCGAATCTTCCTCCGTGCTTTACTATTTCCGGCTCGTCAAGGCTCAGTTCATCTATTCCCGGCGATACTATACCATAGCCTTTCTGCTTCACTTCATGCAGGGCAAAGGATATTTTGTCATATTCCTTTTTCATAAGCGAAAGTTCGCCCAGCAGATTTATAAGGCGCTCCTCGTTCGGAATTTCAAAACCGGAAATTTCACCGAGAATTTTATAAAACAGATTATCCGGCGCGGCAAGCTCTATTATAACAGTGCCGTCGCCGAGGTCTATTCCTTCCAGCGCGGAGCGTTTCACAAACTCGCACTCTCCAAGGCTGTCTGCCAGACCTTTTGCGTGGCGTATCTTGCTTATTCCCTCTATTTTGTCAATAACCGAATCATATATTGATTTCCGCAGCCAATGCTCCTCGTCAAGCGCCTCTATCCATGACGGCATATTTATATTGATTTCCTTAAGCGGAAATTCAAACAGAACGCGTTCTATAATATTATATATATCGTTGCTGTCAAGTTCCGCGCAGTTTACGCCGATAACAGGCACGCCGTGCTGCGCCTCAAGACTTTCGCGCAGTTCACGCGCGCTTTCGCTGTTCGGGTATACTGAGTTCAGAAGCACGATAAAAGGCTTGTTTATAGCTTTCAGTTCATTTATTACCCTTGTTTCCGCCGCAACATAGTCCGCTCTGTCTATCTCTGTTATACTTCCGTCGGTGGTTATGACAAGACCGATATTGGAATGGTCGCATATGACCTTTTTTGTGCCTATTTCCGCCGCCTCGTTGAATGATATAGGATGGTCAAACCACGGTGTTGATACCATCCGCGGCATATCATCCTCGATATATCCCAGTGAACCGTTTACTATATATCCCACACAGTCTATCATACGGACTTTCATATGCGCGTTGTCGCCGAGATTGATATTGACAGCCTCATTCGGAATAAATTTAGGCTCTGTTGTCATAATTGTTCTTCCGGACGCGGACTGCGGAAGTTCATCTCTCGCTCTTTCTGCCTGATAGCTGTTTTCGATATTCGGAATTACCAAAAGGTCCATGAATTTTTTTATAAATGTGGATTTGCCGGTGCGTACAGGGCCGACTACGCCGATATATACATCGCCCTGCGACCTCTGCGCTATATCCTGATAAATGTTGTATCCTTCCATTATTTATCCTCCTTATAATTCTGCTTCAGAACCTGCCGTCAGGCTCTGAGGTTTGGCTTATGCTTATATGTATATGAAAGTTTTTCCATTATATGATACTTTTTTGAGGGACAGAAAAAAATACGTTTCATGGCATATGTAATGAATTTCTGTCAGTGATAATACAATATAAAAAAGGAGGATTGTATATGACACTTTCACAGGCAAAAACGGGAAAAATTTACCGTATACATCATATAGAACTTGAAAATCCGGCGGCGGGACGTCTGCGTATGCTTGGTATGACGGAGGGCGCGGTTATAAAGGTTATCGGCAGAAAGATATCCGGCGCGGTTATCGTCAGGACGCGCGGAACAAGACTGGCTCTCGGCAGGCGGTTTGCGGAAAGTATCTTTATCGGAGGAAACAGAAGTGAATAATATTGTGAACATAGCTTTAACAGGCAATCCGAACTGCGGCAAAACAACGCTTTTCAACGCCTATACCGGCGCAAGACTGAAAGCGGCAAACCGCCCCGGAGTTACTGTGGAGAAAAAAGAGGGGATATTTGATTTTCGGGGGAAATCTTTTAATCTTGTGGATTTGCCGGGGATATATTCGCTGACATCCTATACAATGGAGGAAAAAGTTTCGCGTAGGTATATACTCGATAGCGAGGCAGATGTTATACTGAACATTGTTGACGCGTCCGCGCTTGAAAGAAGTCTTTATTTCACACTCCAGCTTATTGAGCTGGGAAAACCAATTGTGCTGGCGCTGAATATGATGGATAAGGCGGAAAAGTGCGGTGTAAGGATAGATATGCGCAGACTTGAGGATATGCTCGGAATACCTGTCGTTGCGGTATCCGCGCGGAAAAAAAGCGGACTTGATAATCTGATAAATGCTTCAGGCAGAGCGGAGCGCGCGGACGGTTTAAGGTATTCCGATAAGACGGAAAACAGGATAAGTCTTGTGAAATCAATGCTTGAAGAAAAATACGGCGGTATAGTAAATCCGCGCTGGCACGCGGTAAAAATTCTGGAGGGTGACGGAGAAATAATTGAAAAATATTCTCTTGGTTTGAAGAAAATGGATATAAAAGAATGTGAAACTGATATTATAAATCAGAAATATAATTATATTGAAAAAATTATGAGAGAGTGCGTGTCATATAAAAATCAGAAGGACAGTCTGACAGACAGGGCAGATAAAATCCTGACACATCCGGTACTGGGACTGCCGGTATTTATGCTTATAATGGGAATTGTCTTTGCGCTTACATTTACGCTCGGCGATTATCTGAAAGGATTTCTTGAAATGTGGTTTGAAACGCTTTCCGCGGCGGCGGAATACGCTCTGACAAATATGAACGCGGACAAGGTTCTGATTTCGCTTACAACTGACGGCATTATTGCCGGAGTATGCGGAATACTTTCATTTCTGCCGAATATAGCAATATTGTTTTTCCTGCTGGAAATTCTGGAGGACAGCGGATATATGCCGCGCGCGGCGTATGTTATGGACGGTATTATGAGTAAGATCGGATTGTCCGGAAACGCCTTTATTCCGCTTATTCTCGGGTTCGGATGCAGTGTGCCGGCAATAATGGCGTCAAGAACGCTGAAAGACCGTAAGGACAGACTGAAAACAATCCTTATAACGCCGTTTATGTCATGCAGTGCAAGACTGCCGGTATACATATTTCTGTCCGATATGTTTTTCGGAAAATACGCGCTTTTTGCGGCGTATTCCATGTATGCCGCAGGAATGCTTTTTGCGGTTCTGACGGCGCATTTTATGAGTGTATCCGGTAAAAACGGACAGACAAACGCGCTTATCATGGAACTTCCCGATTACAAAATGCCTGATATCGGCGTTATAATGATTTATGTGTGGGAAAAAATAAAGGATTATCTTGAAAGGGCAGGCACGGTTATTTTAGCCTCATCGGTGATACTGTGGTTTCTGATGAATTTCGGAAAGGGCGGACTGACATATGATATCGGTGAAAGTTTCGGAGCCGGAATAGGGAGGATACTTGTTCCGGTCATGCGTCCGGCCGGACTGGGTGACTGGAGGATTATTTTATCGCTTATAGCGGGAATTTCAGCAAAAGAAGTTGTTGTGTCAAGTATGAGGGTGCTGTACGGGGCAGATTCTCTGTCTGATTTTGCCGCAGTTTTGGCCGGAAGCGGATTTTCAGCGGTAAACGCGTATTCAATGATGCTGTTCTGTCTGCTGTATATCCCGTGCATAGCTGCAATAGCGGCAGTCCGCCGTGAAACAGAATCTGTTAAATTCACCATATTTGCCGCATTATTTCAGCTTGCGGCCGCATGGACGGTTTCAGCTGTTTTCTTTCAGACGGCGGAGATGGTGTTAAGGTATCTGATGTGATAAACAATGTTTGACGTCTGACCGCCTGCAATTATGACAAAAATACTGTATATATTTTTGTTTTTCACCTTAAATTTATCTTGTATATTAAATTTATTTATGATATAATAAATGTAGTAAAATAAGAAATAAAATATATTGAGGCGGTTAAGCTCCGGATGATTTTGTCTGATTTTTCAATATTCTTTATTTCTGATTAAATTTAAGGAGGATTTTTCTGATGAACAAAAAGAAAATTCAAAAACGGATTTGTCTGGCGGCAGGTCTTATTCTGGCGGCAAATTCATTCGTAACATCCGTATTTGCGGATGTGGGCGACAGCGTGTGGGTATCTGAAGATACTTCCATGCCGGCGGAAACTCAGAAACTTATTGACGCTCGTCCTCAGACTTTGCGCCGTATGGAAAATCTGAACCGCGGTCTTGTTGCTGTGAAAACAGAAACATCGGTATTTGTTTCATGGAGATGGCTCGGTACTGAATCGGCAGACACAAAGTACAATCTTTACAGAAACGGCGAACTTCTGAACAAGGAACCGATGAATCTGACAAACTACAACGATATTACCCCGACAGGCAATGATGAATATCAGGTTGCCGCGGTTGTCGGCGGCGTTGAAGGTGAAAAATCAGAGGCTGTGAAACCGCTCGGCGATAATTATTTTGATATTCCTGTTTCAAAGCCGGAGGGCGGAACAATTCAGGGAGAAGATTATACATATTCGGCAAATGAGGCGTCTGCGGCAGATCTTGACGGTGACGGAGAATATGAAATCATTTTAAAATGGGATCCGTCAAACGCAAAGGATGCGGCAAGCGTCGGATTTACAGGCCCGTGTATCATAGACGCGTATAAAATGGACGGCACTCTTATGTGGAGAATAAATCTCGGCAGAAATATCCGCTCCGGCGCGCATGACACTCAGTTTATGGTATACGACTTTGACGGTGACGGAAAGGCTGAAATAGCTATGAGAACGGCAGACGGCACTGTTGACGGAAAAGGCACTGTAATAGGTGATGCAAATGCTACATGGGATGTTGTCGGAGGCGGAAAAAACCTTACAGGCCCGCTTTATCTGTCGGTATTTGACGGAGAAACAGGCGCGGTAATTGATACGACAGACTATGATCCGCAGACTACCGATAAGGGCGCGGAGATATTCGGTGACGGATACGGCAACCGTTCAGAGCGTTATCTTGCGTCTGTCGCATATCTTGACGGCGAAAATCCAAGCATGGTATTCTGCCGCGGATATTATCCGGGAAAGGATTCCGGCCCGGGAAGAACGGTTATTGCGGCGTTTGATCTGAAAGACGGCAAACTCACTAAAAAATGGCGTTTTGACACTCTGGATGACGGCAATGATGTTTATATCGGTCAGGGCAACCACTCAATGTCTGTTGCCGATATTGACTATGACGGATGCGACGAATTGATTTACGGCGCTCTTACAATTGACCATGACGGCAAAGCTATGTACACAACTAAACTCGGACACGGCGACGCTCAGCATATAAGCGATCTGATTCCAAGCCGTCCGGGTCTTGAGATATATTCTGTTCATGAAGATTCAGCGGCGGCTTACGGCTATGAAATGCGCGATGCAAGAACAGGTGAAATCCTTTTCGGAGAGTATACCGGAAATGACAACGGCAGAGGCGTTTCGGATGATATAGACCCGAACTATCCGGGAGCGGAAAGCTGGTCGGCGGGCAAGATGGTATCTTCCGAAGGCAAGATAATTTATGAAAATCCGTCTGTGGCGCAGAACTTCCTTATTTACTGGGATGCTGACCTCGGACGTGAAATTCAGGACAACATATATATAAGCAAATGGCAGCCGGACAAGAAGAAAAGCAAGACAATATTCACAGCGTCTGGATGTACGTCGGTAAACAGCACAAAAGCAGTTCCGTCACTTACGGCGGATTTATTCGGTGATTTCCGCGAAGAAACCATACTTCCGCTTAAAGACAGTTCGGCTCTGCGCGTATTTACAACAACAACTCCGACAAGCTACAGAATACCGACACTTATGCACGATATTCAGTACCGTCTGCACGTTGCTCTGCAGAATGTCGCATACAACCAGCCGACTCATACAAGCTATTATCTCGGCTATGATACCGAAACCGTTCCTGTTCCGCTTATGTACACAATGAACGGCAGTGAAAAGGTATCTAATCCTGATCTTGACAAAAAATCATGGAAAATTGACGATTTATATGAAGGAACATCAATTCAGCTTGGCATAGATGTTTCCAAGGCGCTTGTAAATAATGAACTCAAGCGTATAGACAACGACAGCGACGATGTAAGTCCGTATATTGCCGACGGAGGCAGGACGCTCGTTCCGCTCCGCTTTATAGCAGAAGGATTCGGCGCTGAAGTTGACTGGGATGATCAGGCAAAACTTATCACGATCAAACTCGGCGAAAAGGAAATCAAAATGTCTCCGGGTTCTGCTGATTACACAGTGGACGGAAAGAGCGAAAAACTTGATGTTCCGGCAGAAATCAAAAATGACAGAACATTTGTTCCGCTGCGCGCTGTTGCTGAAAATCTCGGAAAGACTGTATTCTGGGACGGAACAGGTCTGATAGTTATAAGCGACAAGGAAGTTTCGATGTCTGAGGACGTTTCAAAGGCGGCTCTGGAAAACCTTAAAAATGCTCCTATGCCGGCTCCGGTTGAGGAAGTTGCTATAGTACCGGCAAGCAAGCTTTATGAAAATCAGCTTCCTATATATTCGGTAGAAGCGACTGACAATGACGGCAATAACGAGGCAGGCGCAGTTGACGGCGATATGGAAACAAGATGGTCGGCATTCGGCCCTAATCAGCTTACCCTTGACCTTGGCAGCGTTCAGGAAATTTCCGGAGTAGCTATAGCAATGTGGAAAGGCGATGAAAGATTCTTCCCGTTCTCAATCGAAGTTTCAGAGGACGGCACAAATTGGACTACCGCTCTTGAAAAGACACAGAACAGCGCTGAAACAACAGAGGCTGAACTGTACAATTTCAAAGAAAAGGTAAAAGCTCAGTATGTGCGCTATTCGGGTGACGGCGATACCTCAAAGGGTTACTGCCATATATCGGAAATAGTTGTGCTTAAATAGTGACTGCATAAATAAAATGTCTGCGGTTCGTATGCCGCAGACGTTTTTGATGTATTATACAGCTGTAATTTTTTACTTTGTAAAAAAAATTTGCTGAAAATTCAATAAAACTATTGCAAAACTATAATTTATATGTTATAATTAACTTTGATTTATGTGTTCAATGGCTATTTATTGAATATTATAGAACATAGAGGCTGTTTGATATCAGGATGTATACGCTTTGTCCTGTGGTATTGTCCGGAAATTCTGAGGACATACCTGCCGCCGGCGCCGGAATTATTTTCAGGCATAAGCGGAAAACAGACGGGCGTTTATACGGACTGACAGAAAACAGGCTCCGAAAATACAGGGAGGTGTCATTATGGCTAAGTGCGAAGTATGCGGCAAGGGCGTTTCATTTGGTATTAAAGTCAGCCACTCTCACAGACGTTCAAATCGTACATGGAAACCAAATGTCAGAAAAGTAAGAGCGGTTGTCGGCGGACAGACAAAGTCAGTAAATGTCTGCACACGTTGTCTGCGTTCAGGAAAGATTGTCCGCGCAGTTTGATGTAGAAATAAAAGCCCTCGTTTAATGCTGTATAACGCATTAAATGTCGGCTTTTAATTTTTAATGGATTGTTTTAGTATGTTCACAGACTTACAGCAGACAGGCTCTGGGAAAGGTTTTAATTATGGATAACAAGGTAAATATATTAGGCGTTAATATAGATATGTTTACAATAAGCGAGGCGGCTGACAGGATTTTTTCTTTCCTTGACAAGGACTCGTTCAATATGGTTTTTACGCCGAACTCTGAGATAATAATGTCGGCGTATAACAATCCGGAACTTATGAGTATTCTTAATTCCGCCTCTGTCCTCACAGCGGACGGAATAGGCGTTGTATACGCGTCAAGAATTTTAAGAAAGCCGCTTGCGGAACGATGCGCCGGATTTGATGTTGCAGTTGCGCTTCTGGAAAAATTAAACGCATCAGAACATAAACTCTTCCTTTTCGGCGGAAAACCGGGTATTGCCGACGCGGCAAAAACCGAACTGCTTAAAACTTATCCGAATCTTAATATTGCCGGAACAAGAAACGGTTATTTCAAGGATTCGGAATCGGATGAGATAGTCCGTGAGATAAACAATTCGGGCGCGGATATTATTTTTGTATGTCTTGGCGCGCCGAAACAGGAAGAATGGATTTATAAAAACAGGAATAAGCTTCTGGCAAAGGCGGCGCTGGGAATAGGCGGAAGTCTTGATATTTTTGCCGGACAGGCGAGCCGCGCTCCGAAAATAATGCAGAAAACCGGACTGGAGTGGCTTTACCGCCTTGCGAAAGAACCATGGCGGTTCAGACGTATGATGGTTCTGCCTAAATTCGGATTTACGGTAATACTTAAAGGAAAAAGATGCGGTAAAACATTGAATAAATCAAAATAAAAGTCAGTTTTATCGCAGAGTGATTTTTAATTATATTCGCGCCGACTGGTGTCGGGAAAGGATTTGTTGTTATGAATTTCAGAAAAGCTCAGAAAAGCGATACCGATATTATACGCAGATGCAAGAAATATGCGTATGGATTTCCGGACGCGTATACCGAACAATATATGAATACTGTATTTTCAGCGGACAAATGTACTGTCGCGGAGGAGGATGCGGTTGTTTCCGCATATGCCGAATACAGTGATTACGGTATTTTTTCAGATGAAAAAGTTATAACGGCGCGGTATATAAATGATGTGTATACAATGCCGTCAAAGAGGCGTATGGGATATATGAAAGGCTGTATAAACGATATCTTTGCTGAAACAAACAGAGCCGGTATACCGCTTTGCTTCTGCGTGCCGTTTGATTATAAGATATTTGACTCGCTCGGATTTCGTCTGGTGTCGGATATCAGGCAGTATGAAATTTCAGCGGACGATATCCCTTCTTACAGGATGAGCGAAAAAGTAAACTCGGTACATTCTCTTGATGAAAGCATGATAAATAAACTTTCCGATGTTTATGATTCGTATATGAAAAGAAGAAACAGCGGCAGATTCTATATGCTCCGCACAACTGTTTACTGGAAAAGAATGATAGATGATTTCCTCGGAAATTACGGCGGGGAATTTGCGGTGTTATATGACGCTCAGATGAATATGAGCGGATATATTCTGTATACGCTTGAGAAAAATGAATTGTGCGTGTTTGAATATGCTTACAAGACAATGCCGGCGTATAAGTCGGTAATGGCTTTTTTGAAGAATCACAAGTATCAGGCAGACAGAATCATCATTAAAGCGGCGGAGGACGACACGATTTTCCTTGACTGCGCAAACAACAGAAATGTCACGAAAATTATTCCCTTCGCAATGGCGCGCATAACAAATACGCCGGAAATTTTAAAGCAGTATGAAAGCGAACTTTCGGGAATAAATATAAATGTGTT
>CAZLOX010000076.1:0-9818 GCA_964561265.1 uncultured Lachnospiraceae bacterium | reverse complement strand
TCTATAGAAGTAAATATCATGCCCGGCTCCGGAAATATAGAACTCACCGGTATGCTCGGCGATGTGATGAAAGAGTCTGCCGTTACGGCTCTCAGCTATATAAGGTCACGCGCGGACGAATTTAAACTGCCGGATGAATTTCACAAAAACTGTGACGTTCATATACACGTTCCGGAGGGCGCCGTTCCCAAGGACGGCCCGTCAGCCGGAATAACCATGGCGACAGCGCTTATTTCCGCGTTTACAAAACGTCCTGTCCGAAAGGATGTCGCAATGACCGGGGAAATAACGGCAAGAGGACGCGTGCTTCCTATCGGCGGTCTGAAAGAAAAATCACTGGCGGCATACCGCGCCGGAGTACGCACTATAATAATTCCTGAAAAGAACAAAAAAGACCTTGAAGAAATACCCGAAAAAATAAGAAATGAAATAAATTTTGTACCGGTATCGCACATAGATTCCGTGATTAAAACGGCTCTTCTGGGGAATAATAACAAACGGAGAACAAAAAAGGAGCAGGAAAAATGAATATTCATAATGCCGAAATAACAGTATCGGCGGTGAGCAAAAAACAGTATCCGAAAACCGGAATGCCGGAATTTGCTTTTGCAGGGCGTTCCAATGTCGGAAAATCATCAATGATAAACAAACTTTTAAACCGTAAAAGTCTGGCGAGGGTTTCCTCCTCGCCGGGCAAAACGGCTACAATAAACTTCTATAATATAGATGACACAATATTTCTGGTAGACCTGCCGGGCTACGGCTACGCAAACCGTTCAAAAGCGGAGGTTCAGAAATGGGGCGCAATGATAGAGGATTACTTAAACGACCGCGAGGAACTTGTGCAGACGATTCTGCTTGTTGACAGCCGCCACAAGCCGACGGGCGACGACGTTATGATGGCGGAATGGATAAGAAACGCGGGCATGGATCTTATCGTTATTGCCACAAAAGCGGACAAACTGAAAAAAAGCCAGATAGAGGGCAATCTGAATATTATCGCAGAAACTCTCTCTCTCGGCGAGGACGATATACTGATTCCCTTTTCAACTGCGGACGACGAGGGAAAATTCAGCGTGTGGGATATGATAAATATTATGATAACACCTGAAGAATAAATTTCGGGAGGGTATATGAAAAAATTTTTATTATTTTTGTTTCTTGTCAATCTGATAAAATTCATTCCGGCGGGTCTTGAATATCTGCCATTGCAGGATGATTTCATACAGTACTGGGGCTACGGCGAAAGAAGTATGAGTTATCTTGCGTATGAGGTAGGATTTTTCAACACAAGACCCTTTGCCGGACTGATGGACATATTTTTCTGGGGCAGATTCTGGGGCGGACTGCTTTTTGCATCGGTCATTATCACTCTGCTCCATTTCTTTTCTCTGATTATTCTTCTGAAAGCTTTTGAAAATACAGGAATAAAACCCGGCGGAATATTCTGCGCCGTTTATATGCTGCTGCCGGCTGGATTTGAAGCTGTTTACTGGCTCAGCGCGTCTACAAGGATAGTGACGGGAATGTTTTTCCTCTCGCTTGCGGCATATGCGGCAGGCAGTAAAAAAATCCCGTCATGGCTGTTTTTTTACACCGATATTATCGCATTCGGATTTTATGAACAGACAGCGGCAGTATGCTTTATTCTGTGCTTATGGATAGCAGCGCGGCAGAAACGGCGCGGTATATTGGCATACAATATCGCCGCTGCGGCGCTGATGTGTATTTATTATAAAGTTATGGCAGGGACAGGCGGACTCGCCGACCGCACCGGTCTGCATTTTGCGCCTTCTCTGACACTCGGGGCATTGGCAAAATCAGCATACGCATCGCTCAGACTGTTTTTTATAGGAAATCCTCTCGGCACAGGATTGTTTATGATAACAGGTTTCGGAGCATTCTCTCTTTACCGAAACAGCGAAAACACCGGACGCGAAAAACTGTATATCGGCGCGCTTCTGTTCATATCGGCATTTGCTGTGCATTTTGCGACCGGAGCGGGATATATCCCTTTCCGCTGTGTATATCCTGCAGTGACAGGTCTTGCGCTGATAACGGAATACACGGCGGAATCATGCAGATCCGGACGCGCATTTCTGGGAATATTCACCGCTCTGTCTGTTGCGTCAAACGCATATCAGGCGCAGGTTTTCTCCGAAACAGGACGTTTCAACATTCAGGTATGCACCGATACAAGAATAGAGGACGGCGTTGTAGTAAGAACAGAGAGAAAAGAGCTTGATCTCGGTCTTGACGAATGGTACAGGAATTATGTCATAGAGGATATAACACAGAGCGGCTGGGCAATGACCGGAGCAGTACGCGCATGGCACAGGGATATTAACCTGAAGATAGGCGAATAATATTATAAAAACATAATAAAGTATTGACAACGCGAAAAAACAATGCTAATATTAAAGTACCCGCTGTTATCAGCGTGTGGTGCAATTTTAAATATAAATAAAAGGAGAAATGTATTATGTGGAAAAAACTGATTTCAGCCGTCTTATGCGCGGCAATTCTGAGTTCGTATATATTCACGGTATATGCGGAAGACAAATCCCTGCGCGGATTTTCGGCAGGACAGGAAGTAAACGGATTCACCGTTACCGACACAAGAACATTTAAAGTCTACAAGTCCGATCTTATTACATTCGAGCATAACAAGACCGGCGCGAAAGTGCTTTTCATCGCAAACAGCGACAAAAACCGCGTCTTTGATATTGCTTTCAGAACACCGGCGGAGGATAACCGCGGAATACCTCATGTATTTGAACATTCGACCCTCAGCGGAAGCGTGAATTATCCGTCAGACACATTATGGATGAAACTTTCAAAACAGACATACAATACATACATGAATGCACAGACATCTCAGAACAACACAGACTATCCTGTTTCATCATTATCCGAGTCACAGCTTTATCTTCTCTCGGACTATTATCTTGACTGTGTGTTCAATCCGCTTATATATACGGATGATTCCATATGCGGCCGCGAGGCATGGCATTATGAACTTGACAATCCCGACGGCGAACTCAAAATATCCGGCACGGTATACAGCGAAGTGCAGGGAACATCAGGCGGTTCGCCGGTATTTTACAATATAAACAAAACGCTTTATCCGAAAAGTTTTTCCGAAAACAACTGCGGCGGTGATATTGCGCATATACCCGAAATAACAAACGAGGACCTGAAAAATTATCACAGTAAATATTATCATCCGTCAAATTCTCTTACTTTATTATACGGAGATCTTGACGCGGAAAAATTCCTGAAACTGCTTGACGGATATTTTTCACAGTACGAAAAAGAGAAAATCAATGTTGATTTCGGCTCATATAAGCAGACAGAGGATTATACCGAAGGAACTTATGTTGTTCCGGTATCAAACAATGACGATCAGTCAGATTATGTGTCATACGCGCTTGAGTGTACAACCGCGGACAGCAGGGCTATGGCTTATATTGGTCTTATTTCAGTAGTAATGAATCATCCGGCAAGTTATTTCCAAAAAAGAGCGGCATATGAATTTCCAGATGTGAGTATGTCCTGCACAACAAATACGACAGCGCCGAAGCCGTATATCGCATTTACTGCAAAAGGTCTTAAAAGCGAGAATAAAGACAAATTTGTGGCTCTTGTCAAAGAGGCTATAGAAAATATGAAGACACAGGATATTGACTCAGCGTTAAAAGACGCCCTTTCATCCGCAATCCGCCGTATGAAGCTGCAGTTTTTTGAAGGAAGCAATGTCGGAACGCAGATGGCAATGGATATATCCGCATACTGGGCAAATACAAATGATGTCCACTATTATTTCGACTACACGACCGCCCTTTTCGACGGTATAAACATAGCACAGAATACCAAACTGAACAGCGTTGCCTCACAGCATCTTAACCTGAAATTCAGACAGGCTGTTGTAACGACAGTACCATCTCCCGGACTGTACAAAACGGAGCAGGACGAATACAAGGCAAAGCTCGCTCTTATAAAGGAAAATATGAGCAACGCAGAAAAAGACGCTTTAGTACAGAAAACCAAGGAATACAGGCAGAAAGCGGAGAATAGCAACGATGAAAAAGACAATGAATTTATAAAAAAGCTGTCGGTTAAAAATTATGCCGATGATGACAGCGGATTAAAAAAATATGACATAAAGGAAAGTATGGACAATGCTGTCCGTTATGTGAATGCGGTTGCCGACATGGATGAATTTGGCAAGGGCAGGATTATGATTGATATGTCCGACGTTTCGCCGGATGAACTTGGCTGGCTCTCTCTTTACTGTATGCTTTTAGGTTCTTTCAGAACAGAACTCTATTCAGTTGAGGAAATCATGTTAAATACAAGCAGATATGCCAACGGCTCTTTTGATATTGTAACTCTCAAGGCGGATAATCAGAATGGATTTACACCGTATCTGATATTCAAATATGACGGGTATGCCGAAGAATCGGACATAATATTTGAAATAGCAGATCAGCTTATGTTTAAATCAGATTTCAATAATGTAGATACCTTAGAATATGCTGTGAACTCAATCAAAACATCTGTGGAAAATGACATTTCCGCAAACGGCTACAATTATATGCGGGTTCAGGCCGAAGCGTCATCGGATCTTCGCGCGGCATATCAGAACAAAATGATCGGAATGGATTTTCTGCAGTTTATGAGCGATGTATGCGGTATGTTTGAAAAAGGGCAGGAAAAAAGTGTTATAAAACAGCTTGAAAACATACAGAAAAAGGTGAATAACAAATACGGCGCAATGATCGTATATGCCGGCTCAGAAAAAAGCATAGAGAAAAACAATGCCGAAGCAGTAAAATTTTTCAAAAATATCCCCTATGAAAAAAAGACCCCTGCAGATTACACATCAATCAGAACCGCATATGAAAACAACGCGCTTAAAATCGATTCAAATGTGAATTACAACGGAATATACGCGCCGAACGATGTTCTGAAAATCGAATATGACGGCAGAACCGATGTCGCTATGACATATATAAATGACAGATTTCTTATTCCGGAGCTGAGAAACAAGCATAATGTATACAGCGTTATAAACAATCAGGACGAAAGCGGAATAAGTATAATTTCATACAGGGATCCGCGGATAGACACGACCTTTGAAACATATTCCGCTCTCGGGAATATGATAAAAGCTGATAATATTACTCAGGAAATGGTTGATAACTATATTTTATCCGTCTATTCTCAGCTTACGATGCCCAAAGGCGAACTGCATGACGCATACTGGGCGGCGGCTGATTATACAGACGGAATATCGTATGAATCAAAACTGCAGAAACTCAAAGAAGTGCAGTCTGTAACCGCGGAGGATATAAAGGCATATGCCGATGTTATGAACAGGTTAGGTTCTGACGGCATACTTTTCACCGCCGGAAATGCCGGTATGATAGACAGTAATAAAAACTTTTACGATACCATATTCAGCAAAAACGGCGCTGAGAAAAATCCTGACAGAAAGAAAAAGGAAAATCCGGTTCATATCGAAAACGAAACCGGCGGAATAATGGTTGTTATTGATGCTGAAATTTTAAATACAGACACACCGCCTGTTATTATGAATGACAGAGTTTTAGCGCCTATGCGCAATATATTTGAAGGACTCGGGGCGGATGTTGAATGGAATGCAGCAGAACGCATGGTTACAGCAGTTAAAAACGGAAAGGTTATCAGCCTTACAATAGACAGCGATGTAATTACAGTTACTGATGAAAGCGGAAGTGTCAGTGAAATAAAGCTGGATTGTCCGGCGGTTATTATGAATGATTACACAATGATTCCTTTAAGAGCCGTATCGGAAACGCTTGGATGCGAGGTTAAATGGGACGGCGAAAATCAAGCGGTTTATATAAAAAACGCGGCGTAACAAATGACATTGTACGGATTACAAAATATCACGTGGGAGCGTCTCGGCGCTCCCATAAACTATTTTTAAACACAAACTTTTTGCACCCTTCCCGAAGTACTTTCTTTATGGAAAGAAAGTACTCAAAGAACCAGTTAAAGGGGAGAAAACCACGTTTTCTCCCCTTTAACAATTCCCCTCTTTCTATACGCTGCGCGAACATTGACCGCCGCAAAGTGAATGTCGCTGATGTTTTTCCGCCATATTATTCGCCGGTTATGAGGGCAATATTGACGCGGTAATTATTTTTGCGGCTGATATGTGCGAAATACAAGCTGTCTGTTCTGTACATTTGCTAAGACCACGCAATTTGCGATTTACTTTAGTAAATCACAAATCAGCTATTGTGTAGAGAAGATAAACGCACAGGACAAATAGTTTCCAACTACTAATACATAGCTGCAAAAACCCCATGCGAGAAAATCATAAGCAGTTCCCGCCGCAAATCACTGTATACGTGACCCAAACTCAAACGGCAAAATTTTGCAGCGGTCACAGAACGCGAAGCGGCTGCCGAAAAGGAGGATTATTAAGGAGAGAAAACCTGCGCAGGTTTTCCCTCCTTAATTGTTCCTTTGCTTACTTTCCCAACAAGGGGAAAGTAAGGCGTGAAGGGTGTAAAAACTTGTAATTCAAATAAGTCCACGGGAGCGGCGAAACGCTCCCACGCGATACACAGCAATCCAATAAAACACGCTCCCACACAATACACCGCAATCCCATAAACCTCTCCCACGCGATACACAGCAATCCCATGCTTTCAATCCTTCCCCACACCCTCATCCTTATCCTTATTTTTATTAACAGAAATATCCACATAATCAGGCACCTGCACAAGCAGCAGATCCTCCCCTATCCGCACTATTTTCTCCCATGGAATAACTCTGTCCTTGCCCTTTCCGAAAAAAGCGAAAAATCGCCCTTTATCCGGAAGTATAACCGCTTTTATACGCCCTGAGGCAAAATCTATCTCCACATCACAGACATATCCCAGTCTTGACGCGTCACATATGTTTATTACTTCTTTCTGACGTAATTCACACGCGCGTATCAATGCTATCACCTCTGCAATAAATAAAGTTGTATATTATATTCACAGAGTACAGATTTTATGTTAATATATTCAATATTTCTTCTTCGCTCATTTCGCGCACTTCGCCTTCGGCAAGCGACTCGTCAAGACATACACCGCCTATCTTCACCCTTTTCAGATAAACAACCTTTTTCCCCACAGCCTCAAACATACGCTTCACCTGATGAAATTTCCCCTCGCAAATCTCAACAAAAACCTCGCACGGATTTTCACATATTTCAAGAACCGCTCCCTTTGACGTGAAATCACCCAGATCAATCCCTTCCGCGAAAATATCCCTGTCTTTCTCCTCCGCGCCTTTGTCAAGCACGGCAAAATACCGCTTGAATACATTCTTTTTCGGCGATGTCATTTTATGCGCAAAATCTCCGTCATTTGAGAGAATTAACAACCCTTCCGTATCTATATCAAGCCTCCCCACAGGAAACGGCTCAAATTTTCTGTATTCCTCATTTATCAGATCGAGTACTGTCGGAAGGCGCTTGTCATATACGGCGCTTATATATCCCTTCGGCTTGTTCATCATCAGATAGATATTTTTTTTGTAAACAACCTTTTCCCCGTCAATTTCAACATCGGAACTTTCATCAACCTTATCACTGCTTTTAATCGCCGGAGCGCCGTTGATTTTTATTCTGCCCTGCCGGACAAGCTTTTTCGTTTCAGTTCTTGTTGCAATCTCACAGTCTGATAAATATTTATCTAAACGCATAATAACCTACTTTCCGACACAAAATCTGTGAAATATATCATTTACTATATCCTCAGACGCTTTTGCTCCGGTTATTTCGCCGAGCGCGTCTATCGCAATATTCAGGTCTATTGAAGCAATATCGGTCGGCAATCCCGCCTCTATCGCAGAAACAACCCTCTCAAGTGCCGCCGCCGAATTTTCAAGCGCTGTCTGATGACGCATATTTGTAATAAACGACATATCCGACGATTCTATATCACCCAGAGAATACATCCCTTTTACCGCTTCGGCTAATCCTTCCGCGCCCTCACCGCTTTTTGCCGATATTTCAATACATTCTTCTCCCGCCTCAGCCCTGATTCCGGCGGTATCACTGCATATATCCACTTTATTTATAAGAATAATACGTCTTTTTTCTTTAGTTTCATCAAGTATATGCCTGTCCTCATCCTCAATTTCTCTTGACGCGTCAAGCATAACAATAACCAGATCGGCTTCCTCTATGCACTGCCTTGATTTTTCCACACCGATTTTTTCCACTTCATCCGCTGAATCGCGTATGCCTGCCGTATCCATAATTCTGAGCGGAATGCCGTCAAGACTGATATATTCCTCAATAACATCACGCGTTGTTCCGGCAATATCGGTTACTATCGACCTGTCCGAACCTGTCAGCATATTCATAAGCGAGGATTTTCCGGCGTTCGGTTTTCCGACGATAGCCGTTTTTATGCCGTTCTGTATTATACGTCCGTTTTCCTTTGTGGCGCAAAGACGCTTTATCTCGCCGAGAACTCCGGCGCTTACCGATTTTATATCCTCCGGCGTTACATCTTCAAGGTCCTCATCGGGATAATCAATAATAACCTGCATAGCCGCGGCAAGAGCAACTAATTTTTCCCTGCATTTATTTATTTTGTCCGAAAGCCTGCCGCGCAGCTGTGAAAGCGCGTTTTTACGCGAAAGTTCATTCTGCGAATTGATAATGTCAATGACCGCCTCCGCCTGAGAAAGGTCTATTCTGCCGTTCAAAAACGCGCGTTTTGTAAATTCGCCGGCCTGAGCATGAACGGCTCCCGCTGATATCACCGCCGAAAGAACCTCCCTTGTCGTTACAGACGAGCCGTGTATGCTTATCTCCACAACATCCTCCGCCGTAAAACTGCGAGGCGCCCGCATAATTGTCACAAGCGCCTCATCTATCTTTTCCTCGTTTTTATCAACTATGAAACCGTAATTCACAGTACGGTCAGCAGCCTCTTTCAGGCTGTTTTTCCCTCTGTACACCATATCAGCTATATTCACAGCATTCTTTCCGCTTATACGGATAATCGCAATTCCGCCTGTTCCCGGCGGTGTTGACACTGCGGCTATTGTAGTTTCCAAATCTATCTTCCTTTCCAATAGAAACACCGATTGATTTTCTGTTATTGAATCAGTGTTTCCTGTCTTTCATTTTCTGTAAATACTCATAAGGTATTCTCTGACCCTCTCCGGCGTATCCGAGCTTTACATTCGGGCGGTTGCTTGCGTGGAAATCACTTCCGCCGGATTTCAACAAACCTGTCTTTTCGGCAATTTCCATGCACATTTTCTGATATTCCATAGGATAATCACTGTACATACATTCAAATCCGTCCAGACCGTATTCCGCAAGCTGTTTCAGAAGTGTTTCCAGTTCATCCCTGTCCTGCGTGATATAATACGGATGCGCCAGAATTGCCAGTCCTCCGGCTTTTTTTATAATTTCTATACTTTTCTCCGGCGAATACGTCAGGCGCTCCATATAACACGGTCTGCCTTTTTTCAGATACTTGTCAAAAGCCTCCTGAATATCCGACACATAGCCTTTGTTTACAAGAGCCCTCGCAAGATGCGCCCTTCCGGTATTTTCAAGTCTGCCGTCATCTTTCTGACCCGTTATATCAGAAATGCTGATGTCCATACCGTTTTTTCTGATAAGTTCAAGGACGGCTTTGTTTCTTGAAAGACGGTTTGCCTTTAAAAATTCAAGGTGCTTTGCAAATTCCTCGTTTTTATAATCTATCATCAGACCCAGTATGTGCATTTCTGTTTTGTATTTTGCG
>CAZLOX010000075.1:0-10068 GCA_964561265.1 uncultured Lachnospiraceae bacterium | reverse complement strand
AGCGAGCGTCCGTAAGGGAGTGCCTCTCCGCTTTCGTCAAACCAGTATATGAAACTTTTTCCGAATTCCAACGCGCGGCTGCGGTAAACAGCGCATCTTTCCCTGTCCTCATCCTCCATAAAATACACATATATAAGACTGTAAAAATGTATCGCAAATGAAACATAATAATCTTTATGATATGAATGTCCGTCACGATACCAGCCGCTGCCGAGATAGAACGTTTCCATACGGTCAAGATATTCTTTTATCCTGTCCTCACTGTACTTCATACCCGCTTTTTTCAGCGCAATATTCACTAAAATATTAAAGAACAGCCAGTTGCAGTCCGGCAGTGTGTAATCGTTTATCTGATAAAGCCAGTCCGCAAAATTTTTCTTCTGTTTGCTACTTAGCTTATTCCATAATTTTTCCGGCGTCATCAATATAGAATATGCCATAGCCGCCATTTCAACAAATCTCTGGTCACTGTTGTGACATTTTCCCCAGTATTCACTGCTTTCGGGGTCGGTTCCCGATATTATTCCCTTTAAATAAATATCCTCAAAACCGCTGTCCTCTCCCCCGCCTGCCCAGAAAGGCACAAGTCCCCAAAGAGGTCTTGAAAAGCCTTCCACATACGAACCTATATCCTCATACCACGCGGCGGTATTTCCTATTTTCAAATAAGCTTTTGTGTCGCTGTAATGACTTTTTAAAGGCGAGAGCAGTTTCAAAAGCAGTTCCTGAAATTCTTTTTTTGTATTCACTGTGCATAATCCTTTCCCAGAGCTGTCCGTAATAAATACGAATATACTCTTAAATCATAGTTTCTGTCTTTCGGAATAAATCTTAATAAATAATATCATAAAACCTTTTTTCCGTCAAGGGATTTTGTGCAGATACCGGAAAACTTTCAGACAAAAGCAGGAAAATACACAGATAAAATCCAGACTGACCGCCGCGCTGACAGGTTTATAAAAAATTCATTTACAATTATTTTGTTATTTAATAAATTTAACTATTGAAATCGGAAGATTTATGTGTTATAATAATTTTAATTATATTATGGAAACGCTGAATAAACCAGCCTTTCCTTATTTTGAGGCTTATATGAGAAATATTAAATTATCTGTTCAATATGACGGAACCCATTATCATGGATGGCAGATCCAGAAAAATGCCCGCACCGTTCAGGAAACTCTTGAAAATTCTATTATGGATCTGACAGGATATCATTCCCGCGTAACAGGCTGCGGACGCACTGATTCGGGAGTTCATGCCGAAAACTATATATGTAATTTCTTTTCGGACACCGCTGTCGCTCCGGAAAAACTTCCCTTTGCATTAAACAGCCGGCTGCCCGACGACATTATATGCAAAAAAGCGGAATATGTCCCCGACACTTTCCATTCAAAAAATTCTGCTTCCGCTAAAACCTACATTTATAAAATCTTTCATGATGATTTTCCCGATGTATTTTCTCAAAAGTATTCATGGCATATAAGGGGCAATCTAAATATCGAAGATATGATAACAGCCTCAAAGGCATTTATCGGCACTCACGATTTTCTGGGTTTCGCCTCCTCAGGATTTTCCGCGCAGACCACCGTCCGGACGATATATTCGCTTGATATTTCATCATACGGAAACAATATATGTATATCAGTTACCGGAAACGGATTTTTATACAATATGGTCAGAATTATAACCGGTACGCTTGTATTTATCGGACAGGGAAAAATTCCGTGCGGTGATATCTCCGATATAATACTGTCAAAAGACAGACGGCGCGCCGGAATTACCGCTCCGCCGAACGGTCTTTTTCTGAAAGAGGTATTTTATGAAACATAAACAAGGTTCAGGATTGTTTTTATTTGCCGTTATAACCGTTTTCTGCATATTCGCACTGCTTGGGCTTTCGGATAACGGAAAGGATTTTATATCAAATTATTTTGAAAATGCGGGCAATAATATAGAAAATATAAAAAATACTGTCTTTAACAAATCCGCTCCTTCCGCATCTGTGCAGCCCGACGCCGAAAACGGCAATACATCTGCTCCGCAGAACTCCGGTATTCCGGCATCAAATAAGGTAGTAAATGTGCCTTTTGAAAATGCTGACAGCATGAAATACGCTGTATATAAAAACGATCTCATATGTACAAATAAAATATCTCTTATGGCATTTGACAAACACGGCAAAAGTAAATGGGCTGTCGCCGTTTCTTATTCAAAGCCGATACTGAAAACCTCGGGAAATTATATTCTTATGGCAGATAAAGGCGGAAAGCTTATAAGCGTTTTTATAGGCGATAAAATGCTTTATACAGTAAATACAGACGATATTATAAATTACGCGTCAATATCTTCAAAAGGTGATGTTATCGTTATAACCGAAAAAGCCCTGTACAATTCATGTGTGCTGGTTTACAATAAAGAAGGAGAAGTAATATTTTCCAGAAATATCGGCAGCAGTGAAGTGATAGCAGTTGATATGTCGCCGTCAAGACGAATTGCAGCGGCGCTTCTGAATACCGATGAAAATATATCATCCGAAATTCAGATGTGGGATATTACCTCAGAAGGATATTCCGAAAATATCATACTTGAAGATACAATTGCATTTGAGCTGAATTTTTCCGGAGAAATGCTCTCTGCCGTATCGGACAGCGGAATATACGGCATAAATCAGAAATGTAAAAATACATGGACTGTCAAGCCAAATTCAGCTGTCGATAAACTCATATCCACCCGCGCAGATAGCTCCGGAAACAGAATATCTGTATTCGACAATAACGCCGACTCATATATAAAAATATACGACTCACATGGCAGACTTCGGAAAGAGTTTTCCTCTGATATAATTCCTGATTTTGCGGCTGTCCATTCATCAGTTATAGCCTACAACAATGAACGCCGCGTGTTTTTCGGCTCATACACCAAACCTATGAACACATATGATTCCGCGGGGAATATTTCCGAGGGAATACTGATAGATTCCGGAGCGCTTGTTTTAGTGCATCCGAGCAGTCTGGAATTTATAAATATAAATGAATTTATAAAAACCGCCGCACAGTAAAATATAAAAAGAATGGAGTTTGTTGAATATGTATTTCGATATTATCATACTGGCTTTATTTGCCGCTGCAATCGCAATCGGTATCAAACTGGGCTTTGTCCGCGCCGGCAAAAATATAATAATGAATATATCAACATTTCTTATTATGATATGTCTGACAATTCCGTCGGCGAATATTATGGCAAAACTGCCAGTTGCATCTGTTATAAACAATTCTGTCACAGAAGTTGTGGCAGGAACGGTAAGCAGATATTCCGCCGCCGAAGGCGCTCAGAATGCAATTTATAACCTTGGTTTTCCCGATTTTATAACAAAAGCGCTGATATCTCAGACTGATTTTATCAGCGAGGCTGAAAACGCTCTGATTGCATCTGTATCTAAATCATTAACAGAAATGATACTGAACTTCATAGCGTCAATTTCCTTGTTTATAATCACAAGAATCGTTCTTATGCTTTTCTCGTCCGCAGTAGACAAAATTTTGAAAATTCCTGTTCTTGACCGCTTTGACAAAGCGGCAGGATGCGCGATGGGCATAATAAACGCACTCTTGATTATATACATATCATGCGGACTTGTAATGCTTTTTACACCGCTTGATAAACAGCAGACCGTAAATGATTTTATACAGGGCACATACGTTCTGCGTTTCTTTTATGAAAACAATTATTTGTTAAAAATATTTATTTAGGAGGTATATACCAATGTACAGTGATAATGTGAAAAAAGGAGTTGAAAGGACTCCGCACCGTTCCCTTCTTAAAGCGGACGGATTTACAGATGAAGAAATAAACCGCCCCTTTATCGGTGTGGTATGCGCAAAAAACGAAATCATACCGGGGCATATAAATCTTGATAAAATAGCGGAAGCCGTAAAAGCGGGCGTCCGCATTGCCGGCGGCACACCGATAGAATTTCCTTCAATCGGTGTATGCGACGGCATAGCAATGGGACACACCGGAATGAAATATTCCCTCGCAACACGCGAACTCATTGCAGATTCGATAGAATGTATGGCTCTGGCTCATGGTTTTGACGGTCTTGTATTGATTCCGAACTGCGATAAAATAGTTCCCGGAATGCTCATTGCGGCGGCAAGACTTAATATTCCGTCAATAGTAGTAAGCGGCGGACCTATGCTTTCAATGAAATTCAAGGGAGAATACCGTGATTTCAATACAGGAATGGAAGCTGTCGGCGCGTTCAAAGCCGGCAAAATCAGCGAATGTGAACTTTGTGAACTTGAAAACGCTGCCTGCCCGACCTGCGGTTCATGTTCGGGTATGTTTACCGCAAATTCGATGAACTGTCTTACAGAAGTTCTCGGAATGGCCCTCCCCGGAAACGGAACTATTCCGGCTGTATATTCCGAAAGAATACGCCTTGCAAAAACAACAGGTATGCGTATTATGGATCTTGTTAAAAATGACGTCAAGCCGAGAGATATAATGACTCCGGACGCTTTCTACAACGCTCTGAGAGTTGATATGGCTCTGGGATGTTCCACAAATTCAATGCTGCATCTTCCTGCAATAGCGCATGAAGCCAAAGCTCCGTTTACGCTTGATTACGCAAATGAAATCAGCGCGCAGACACCGAATTTGTGCCACCTTGCTCCGGCAGGACTGCACCATGTTCAGGATCTGTATTCGGCAGGCGGCGTTATGGCTGTTATGAACGAGCTTTCAAAGAAAAATCTTCTTAAACTCGACCTTCCTACAGTCAGCGGACAGACAGTCGGCGAGAACATCAAAAATCATCCTGTTCTTGATTATGACGTTATCCGTCCTGTTGATAATCCGTACAGCGAAACCGGCGGTATTGCTGTGCTTAAAGGCAATCTTGCGCCGAACGGTTCTGTTGTTAAAAGAAGCGCCGTTGCTCCGGAAATGCTTACTCATTCCGGTCCGGCTAAAGTGTATGACAGCGAGGATGAGGCTATTGACGCTATATATAACGGCAAAATAGTTGCCGGCGATGTTGTGGTTATCCGCTATGAAGGGCCTAAAGGCGGACCTGGTATGCGCGAAATGCTCTCCCCTACTTCCGCTATCTGCGGTATGGGACTTGACAAGGATGTCGCGCTTATAACCGACGGACGTTTCTCAGGTGCTACGCGCGGCGCCGCTATCGGCCATGTATCACCGGAAGCTGTTGAAGGCGGTCCTATCGCTTTTGTACAGACCGGCGATATTATAGAAATAGACATTCAGAACGGCGTACTCAATGTCAATATTTCCGACGAGGAAATGGAAAAAAGAAAATCGGGCTTTGTTCCGAACGAGCCTAAAATCAAGACAGGTTACCTCAGAAGATATTCAAAGCTTGTATCTTCAGCTATGGACGGCGCGGTAATGATTGACTAATTTTAAAGGAGAATATAATGATTCTTAGCAAACATGAAACAGCTCTAACAAGCAAAACCAAAGAAGAACTGAAACAAACAGCAAAAGACATGGGATTAAAAAAAATATCCCTGCTGAATAAAGGTGAACTTATAGAAAAAATCACAGCATTTGCCGAAGAAAACGGAATAAATATTGATGAATACCTTGCAGGCGGAAATAATAATGATAATGTAGTTTCTGAAAAAGAAGAAACGCCCGCTGAACCCGTATTTCATAAAGAGACCGCGCCGGCAGTATCTCACGAGAAAAATGAAAGCGTTCCTGATGACTCAAATGATACGTCTGAAAAATACAACAGGAATGAAAACAACCGTGTCAAAACGCATAAACAGCGTCCGGACGATGCAATATCGGTTTGCGGCATACTTGATATCATGGCTGACGGATACGGATTTCTGAGAGTTGACAACTATCGTTCGGGTGAAAATGACATTTATGTTTCACCGGCTCAGATACGCAGATTTTCCCTTAAAACAGGTGATGAAATACTGGGTGATACCCGTCCGAAAGGCGCGGAAGAAAAATTTCCTCCGCTTTTATTCGTCCATGAAATAAACGGCGACAACATAGACAAGGCAATAAAAAGAAAGGCATTTGAAAAACTTACGCCTATATATCCGAAAGAAAAACTTAAACTTGAAACAGGTCACAGTCATTACACCATGCGTCTTATGGATATTGTCGCGCCGATAGGAAAAGGACAGCGCGGTATGATAGCGGCTCCTCCGAAAGCCGGAAAAACCACTATAATAAAAGAAATTGCGCAGAGTATTTCCACAAATTATCCCGATATAAAGCTTATTGTAATTCTTATAGACGAACGCCCCGAAGAAGTTACCGATATGCAGCGTTCAATAAAAGGGGATGTTGTATATTCAACCTTCGATCAGCCTGCTGAGAATCATACAAAAGTTGCAGAATTTGTCCTTGAACGCGCTCAGCGTCTTGTAGAACACGGCAGGGATGTTGTCGTTCTTCTTGACTCAATAACACGTCTTGCCCGTGCATACAATCTCACTGTGACACCGACAGGCCGGACGCTCTCCGGAGGTCTTGACCCTGACGCACTGTACCGTCCGAAAAAGTTTTTCGGAGCGGCAAGAAATATTGAGGAGGGCGGAAGTCTTACAATACTTGCGACCGCCCTCGTCGAAACCGGCAGCCGTATGGATGATGTTATTTTTGAAGAATTTAAGGGTACCGGTAATATGGAACTGCGTCTTGACAGAAGCCTTCAGGAAAGACGCATATTCCCTGCAATCGACATCGGCCGTTCAGGAACAAGACGCGAGGAAGAACTCCTCTCCCATCAGGAGCTTGAGGCTATATGGGCGATACGCAAGGAACTGAGCAGCCGTCAGGCAGGACAGGACGCTGTATCTCAGACAAACTCTGAATTTATACAGATGCTGCTCAAAAGATATGATAAAATTTAAACGTCTGATATAATACAATCAAAAATTCTTTATTATCGGACGTTCATAAATATACATCGGAAAACACTTTTTTATCAAAGATATTGTTTTCCTAAAATTTAACAAGATAATAAACATTTTGGAGGTTTTAATTATGGCAGAATTACGTTGGAACCCTCTTATAAAAGATTGGGTAATGATTGCATCAAACAGACAGAACAGACCGCAGATGCCAAAGGATTGGTGTCCTTTCTGTCCGGGTTCGGGAAAAGTTCCCGATCATTTCACCGTGCATAAGTACGATAACGATTTTCCGGCTCTGAGCCAGAATCCGCCTGTTCCGGACGATGTTGAAACAGAACTTTACAAGACAAAACCGTCTTACGGAAAATGCGAGGTTATTTTGTATTCACCGGAACATACTGTGACTCTCCCGCAGCTTCCCGTACCGCATATACGCGAACTTGTGGATCTGTGGACAGAGAGATTTACCGAAATCAGCAGTGATGAAAATATAAAATATGTATTTATTTTTGAAAACCGCGGCGAACCCGTAGGCGTTACAATGCCTCATCCGCACGGTCAGATTTACGGCTATTCGGTTATTCCTAAAAAAATCGAACTCGAACTTGATTCGTGCAAAGAATATTTTGAAGAAAAAGACCGCTGTCTTATCTGCGATATGCTCAGAGATGAAAAGGATGCCGGAAAAAGAATTATTTTTGAAAACGACGACTTTATAGTATTCCTTCCGTTCTACTGTGAATATCCTTATGGAATATACATATCAGCGAAAAGGCACGTTCAGAATCTTACACAGTTCACGGATGCCGAAAAGGACAGTCTTGCAAAAACGCTCAAAGAAGCTGCCGGCACACTGGACAGTCTGTTTGATTACGCGTTCCCGTATATGATGTGTATGTATCAGAATCCGGTAAACAGCGATGACGTATCGGATTATTATCATTTCCATATCGCGTTCTATCCACCTATGCGTTCAGCGGATAAAATTAAATTCAACGCGTCAAGCGAAACAGGCGCATGGGCACACTGCAACCCTACCGCTCCTGAGGAAAAAGCCGAAGAACTCCGCGCGGCGCACGAAAAATTCTTGAAAAATAATAAGTAATTTACTGTTTATGGGATTGTTCCTGTGGGGCAATCCCTTTATTCACAGAAATGACGGATTTATATGTTGCATTTGAGAATAATTTTCAGTATTTTCTCATAAATAACCACTCTGAAAACATATAATCAATTATGTTGAAATAAAGAAAGGACATAGATTTTATGATGATCTTGGAAATAATTAAAGCATTTGTACTTGGTATTATTCAAGGCATAACCGAATGGCTGCCGATAAGCAGCACAGGACATCTTATTCTGGCGGATCAGTTTCTGCATCTCGGGTCAAGTATTGTCACATCTGAAAATTTCAGCACGGTATTTGAGGTCGTTATACAGTTCGGCTCGATACTTGCCGTACTTACGCTGTATTTTGACAAATTAAATCCGTGGATGAAACATAAGAGCGAAAGAGAAAAAAGAAATACATTCAATCTCTGGACAAAGGTTATAGCGGGCATTATACCGGCGGGAATTACCGGACTTCTTTTAGATGATTACATCGACGCTCTTTTCGGCTCACCGAAACTTATTGTACCAACTATTGCCACAACTCTTATCGTCTACGGTATTTTGTTTATTGTTATGGAATCCTTCAAAAAAAACAAAACATCAATAAACAGCATACAGGAAATGAAATACACAACGGCTTTTTCGATAGGACTGTTTCAGACGCTCGCGCTTATTCCCGGCACATCGCGTTCTGGTTCAACAATTCTCGGAGGAGTAGCGCTCGGAACGTCAAGAGAAGTTGCGGCGGAATTTTCATTTTTTATGGCGGTTCCCATTATGCTCGCGGCAAGCGCGCTTAAACTTCTGAAAAACGGAGCCGCGTTTTCCGGCACTGAATGGATTCTGCTCGGAGTCGGTACAATCGTATCGTATGTTGTATCAATATTCGCAATTAAATTCCTTATGGGATATATCAAAAAACATGACTTTAAAGCGTTCGGATATTACAGAATCATCCTCGGCATTGTCGTTATAGCTTATTTTGCGCTTACAAATGCCGTTCCGGCTGTATAATCGCAAAGGAGAATTTGTGCATCTCCATACCCATACCGAATATAGTCTTCTTGACGGAGCCGCAAATATAAAAAAGCTTGTCGCAAAGGTGAAAGAACTTGGCATGGACTCTGTCGCTGTGACAGATCACGGCGTTATGTACGGCATTGCCGACTTTTACCGTGAAGCAAAGGCTAACGGAATACATCCGGTTCTCGGCTGTGAAGTATATATTGCTCCGCGCACACGCTTTGACAAGGAATATGATATTGATTCAAAATCATCACATCTTATACTTCTTGCCGAAAATCAGACGGGATATAAAAATCTTATGAAACTTGTTTCATATGCCTTTACCGAAGGATTTTACTATAAACCGCGTATTGATTTTGATTTGCTGCGTGAATATTCAGAGGGAATAATCGGACTTTCCGCCTGTCTTGCCGGCGATATTCCGAAAAAACTTCTGCAGGATGATTACAAAGGCGCTGTCGAAATTGCGAATAAGTATAAAGATATATTCGGAAAAGATAATTTTTTTATTGAAATTCAGGATCATTCAATCGCAGAGCAAAAACGCATTCTGCCTAATCTGATAAAACTCGCCAAAGAGCTTGATCCGTGATAGAAAGTGAAGAAGGAGTACCGGCGCAGTAACAGATGGATGGATTTGTAATCAGTTTGGATGTCCCGATGGAGCATATGCAGAATCTGTTCGGGGAATATGACACTTATATTAAGAAGATTGAAAGAGACTTTCAGGTGACGATTGTCAATAGAGACGGCGCAGTGAAGATAAGCGGCAGGCAGGATAACGTGGAGAAAGCCGCAAGGACTGTAGAAGAGCTTGTCACCCTGTCGGAAAGAGGGAATATTTTGCAGGAACAGAATATTGATTATGCAATAGAGTTGGGCAAAGAGGAACAGGAAGAAGTTCTCCTTACGATTGATGGAGACTGTATCTGCCATACGATGAACGGGAAACCTGTCAAACCAAAGACGCTTGGACAGAAACAGTATGTGGATGCCATACGCAGCCATATGATTGTATTTG
>CAZLOX010000074.1:0-10134 GCA_964561265.1 uncultured Lachnospiraceae bacterium | reverse complement strand
TGACGCTTTCTTTCCTTCTGTGAGAATATATACATACACTTTGGATGCGTGCTTGAACGCCTCTCTGATAAGCAGCATCTGACGGTTCGGATCATTGTCATAAATACTGTATCCAAGTTGTGCTGCCGCCGCGTCGGGACTTGAATTAGAAAGCTCAATATATTTTTTTGCCGGTCCGTATTTACTTTTGATAATAGGCACAATCACTGTGCCTCTGCTTCCGGCGCTCAGTACATCTTTTTTATTACTGTCAAAATTGATGTAAGTGCCGGGACGCACCTTGCCGACAAGTCTGTCAAATCTTCCTCCTGCCATTATTTTACCTCCGTTCTGCTCCATTTACTTATCCGTGCTTTAATCTCTTCAATGGTGTATTCTCCTGTCATTCCGTATGTCGCTCCTGCAAACGTGCATGAAGATACGCCAAAAAGCCGCTGACAATCAGCGGCTAATTTCTCTATGGGAAATTTCAGTGCCTGTGCCTTTTCAGGCACTGACACTTCTTTTCCCGTCGTGTTTTTACTCATTTGAATGCCTCCTTTATAATTATGGATAATTTACTTCAAAACAGCCGCATACTGTTCAATACTCTGCGCATATGCTTCGGGAATAATTTTTTCCGTATATAGTTCCGACCTGTTCCAGGATAAAACATCAAAATTCTGCATTTTATCTGGTGTCTTTGTATTGTACGGCCGACGGCTCGTCCACTCCAATTTAAGCTGAACCGCGCCCGTATCCATAGTATTAAGCGACGGGTCTTTAATGCGTACATATTCGTTTGTAACATTTCCATCTGTATCAATCAATGGAATTAAGTTCCTGCCGCATTTCATAGCTGATAAGGCTTTAAGGGCAATATCATACGCTTCTTGCGTAGTGTTATGGAAAAATTTTATAAACCACATATATTCCATTGCATACGTTGAAAAAGTTTCGCCTCTCGTGCTTATTTCCGGTGTAGGAAAATAAGCGGCGGGAACGGCAAAGTGTTGAGGGATATTATAATAATACGGCGAGGGATTCCCCGCCGCGTCAAGTGTATATTTTATAATACTTGCAATTTCCTTCTCAAGCATAAACACCCTCCTCCTTAACCGCTGAAATACTCGTTAATCCATTCCTGAAGTTTAACTTCAAGTAATTGAGGATACATAGTGTCAAGTATGCGTATCGCGCTTTCCCAATAATGTTTACCCTCTATCCATTGCTGTTTCAGCACCATACCGCTTTTTGCCGATGGATCATAAATAAAACGGTCTCCCTGCCATGTACCCGGTACAAAACGTTTTTCCTCGCCTTTTTCACACGTCCAGTGTCCGTCATTTACATAACACGCATAATCAACATTAGTGCCGACCTCTAACGTCAGATCTCCATCGGACATTTCCCATATGTTTCCGTCTGCGCCTTTTTCAAAACTGGCAAGAAGCCGTCTGGTGTCTACTGCCTTCCGGCGTACAATCTCATCCTGCAATATTCTCAGAAATTCATACCCGAGTCCATCTAAAAACAGTTCCAGTTCTTTACGGAAATCACCCTTTGCCGCCATATCAAACTTTTGAAAAAATTCCTTAAATTCAGACATATCAATATCAACGCAGCTACTCATAGTGTCTTTTGTCCTCCTGTCTTTTTGATATACACAAAAACATGGTGTTCCCTGACATTAACAGGCTGTTCCGCAGTATATTCAAAGCCTGTCGCGCAGTCTGTAATCTTATCGTTAAGACGTACGTCTGTATCTGCCGGCAAAGTCAGTTTTATTTTGGCATCCATAAGATTTGCCGGTTCTGTCTGTGTAATCGTCACACTTGCAGACTTCACTCCAAAATGACACTTTTGACCGCTTATATCCGGTGTATCAGAATATGAGAAAGTAGGTGAGTGAGGGAGAGTATACCCCGGAGAACTGCTGTTTTCCCTAATATGGTATATGTCACAGGTATGATTAAGAAGGTTTTCTAAACTCATAATAAGCCTCCTATAACTTTCTCATACGGAGAGTTACACCGCTGCGCGGTTCTGCAATAACATAGGCATCAAGCAGAGCCGCAAGGTCCAGCGCATCTATACTGATCTGACTTGTTTCACTGGTGTAACTGTAATCATCGAATGTTTCCGATTTGACATCTTTAGCAGCGGCAGCAGCGTTATGTCCATAGGCTTCAGCCAATATCAGAGTCGCCGTTTTCACTGCCTGCGGTAATTCTATCTCTTTAAAAGAATTATGAGTATATGTAATGATATACTGCTCTGCTCTTGCTATATCAACCGTAAGCCGTGTATCGCTCCGCTGCTGTACTGCTGGAATTTCGGAATATTCTCTGACTTCCTGAGGTGTTACCCAAGGTCTTTCAGCCATAGCTCGCCTCCTTATCTGCCTTGCAGTTCTGTAACAGTAGGACTGCCGTAGTCAATTTCTCCTTCAGTTTCCTCCGCGCCTAACTCTGATTTGAGTTTTGCTATAATATCGGCTTTCTTTGTAATGCCTTTAAGGCTGATATCTTTGAACGCCGCAAAGGTTTCAAGCTCTGATATGTTCATTTCATCAAGAGTTTTGCCCTGTCCAGTGTTTACTTCCTTCCCGTCCTCGGTTTTGTCAGTATCGTTAATAAGCTTAAAATATCCTGTAGCTGCAGCCGCATCGGCAGTTGCCTTGTCATCAACAAATACATCGGGATTATCCTTAGTTGCCGACACAGCTCCGCAATAGGAAAGCGCCTTGCAAAGTCTTAAATGATAACTCATAATCCATCCCTCCATAATTTTATTTCAGTCCTGTAATAATCGCCGTTGCGTCCAGCTCCTCAATTACCGGGTCAAAATCAAGATGAGCGACATAGAAACGCTTATCCATCATAATCGCTTCTTTACCTTCGATTGTTTTGCGGATTTTTATGTCATATGTATTTACGACAATAAGGTTTTTCGGATCGGTCAGGATGATAGTGCTGTCATTAAGCGACGGGCATTCTATCGCCGGAATACGCGCCGGAGAGGTATAAATGCTTTCCGGAACAGCGCCGCCCTGTCCGATAACCTTGTTAAGCAGGAACAGTTCCCATTCCTGCGCTCTTTTTGGTGACATCAGCCAGCGGAGCTTGCCGTTATTATACTTGTTCGGAATCTGCGCAAGCGTTTTATAAAACATATCAAGACTCATGCTTGATTCAGCGGATGCGTCATAAATATGGCCTCCGTTGGAAATCTGTTTGATCCATCCGTTATTGATTTTAAGAAAATCATAGTCAGGGTCTGAACTTTCAGTATCCTCATCGCCATTGAGATACAAGTCTTCCATATCAACGCCGAGCTGAGTTGTCATAAGATTGGTGATAATGCTTTCAAGGTTTTCTCCCTCGATATTTTCACGCAGAGTTTCTTCGGTTATTTCCCATGGCAGACGAACAGCGGTGGTACTGTATTCAATCTGACTTGTTTTCACGTCGGCTCTGTAGCCGTCGTCTGTATTCTCTGTTTTTTTACGGAGAATACGGCTTGCAATGCCGATTTTATCAATTTCGCCCGTCTTTGCAGTGCGCATTTCGTGGCGGATAAGCGTACCGAGATTAGTCGCTTCAAATGTCTGCTGAATGAATTTTCTTGACTGCTCCGGATTAAGTATGCCCGATGCAAGCGAACTTGTTTCAATAGCCGCCTTGCTTACAATATTGTTTATGCTCATAATAATATGCCTCCTTTAAATTAAAGAATACCGTGCAGATAATGTTCCGCCGATTTCTCTACTGTTCCGCTGATATTGCTCGGAAGTCCTTTGCTTTTAAGCACGGGATCAAGAGCTTTTTCTATGGCAGTATCAATCATTTTCTGAACCTGTTCCGTATTCGGTTCTTCTGAACGGTTTCCTAAAATTTTTTCAACTGCCGCCGTTACCATTTCCTCAATTTTTTCGGGAGTAAGCGTTTCTCCGGATTTGCCGGTTTCCGGTGTTTCTGCGCTGCTGTCCGCCTTGATTTCATTGGCTTCATCAGTTGTGCTGTTGTCTTCTTTTTTCTCATCATCTGCAGAAGAAATCCCCATTGTTTTCGCAATGGCAGATTCAACAGACTTTGTAATGATTTCCTCAAGTTCATTTTTTGTCACTTCTTTTTCCTCCTTTTCATTTTCGCTTTTCTGCTCATCCTCCGGCGCAATTTTTTGCGGTGTATCGCTACTTTCATCAAATTCCGCTAAAAATGTGCCGAGATTGTCATATATACACTGGAGAGCTTCTTTGTTTTTACTGCTCATTTTTTTGCCGGCTTTTGTTACGGGATGTGATGTATTAACGGTTTCAATATCTTCCTTTCCGCTGATACTTAGTCCCAGAGCTGACGCAAGCTGTTTTAAAAGACTCTTTTTTTCACTTGTTTTGCTTATATTGTCCAATTTAACGTCCTCCTCGCTGTAATCTCCGAGTCCGCCCATGGAAAAACCCGTAATACTGCCGTTTTCGATGTTTTTCCATACATCTTCATCCGATACTTCAACAGTCATAAGCCATGTGCCTTCCTTGATATCCTCGCCGCTTATCACACAGTCGGATTTTGTGACCCAGTTTTCCACAACAACGGCGTTTTCCAACGGCTCAAAGCTGTGCTGCAAATCCACCTTATCACCGTTTTTGGCAAACCAGTACGCCGCCTTTGTAATTTCCACGGCGGTCATATAGTTCCCGTGACTGTCCTCTTCCATAGGCTCATAGACAATGCCTGTGATATAATGGTTTTCACTGTCCTTTCTGATAATGCGTCCGTATGTCGTAAACGAAGCCTTTCCGTCTTTTGCTTTTGTCATTAGGAAACGGCGTTTATTAGCCGCTTTATCGACTAATGAAACAAACGATATTTTTGCGTCTGTAATTTCATATGCTTTTTGAATAGTCTGCATTTTTTTCACCTCCTCCTGCGCAATTTTGGGTATAAAAAAACAGCGTTTCCGCTGCTTTTAACAATATTACTGAATACCTGCTTTTGCTCTGTTTTTTGCGTCAAGTTCCTTTTCCCACTCATCATCCATATTGTCTATAGCCTCCTGCTGTAATCGTTGTCTTTCCTCCAGTGATAGACCGAGAATATCCTCACTCACAACAGGCTGAGAAATACAGTGACAGTTTATGCTTTCTTCCGGCGGAAGTGACGTATCGCGCGGATACATACATTCATAAACACTGCCGTCCGCTCCTGTAAGCGTAAACACCTCATCAACAGGCACACGCTGTCCGTCCATATCAACGTGATTCTGCCGAGGTTCATTCCGATATGCTCCGGTATGCTTCCACATTTTTTCGCCAACTGCCGGACTTTGCATATATGCCTCCTGCTGTGCCGCGCTGTGCGCCCGTAATACTTCTGTAACAGCAACCCGCCGGGCTTTGTAATATTCATCCCGTATACCGCTGTCAAGAATATTTCTTGTAAACTCAGCAATGCCGATGCCGTCCTGCAATCCTTTTTCAAGTATGCTCTCAATTTCCCTGTGGCTGTTGAGCTGCATAATCTCGCCAAGTTCCTTGCTCCAACTATGCACCCATGCTATTGTACGTTTTGATACTTTAGACAGCTTTAACTCTTTATCAGTCTGAGCGATATAATAACCGACAAATTCGGGAATAAAATTATTGATTGTTTCAGCGAAAATACCGGCGATTTTGTTTTTCAGCTTATCATTTTTCTTTAGCTTTGGTGAAATATATCTCGTAAACGTTTCAAGGTCAGCATTTTTTTCTGCTTCAGTGAGTATATACTCCGTTTCCTCTGAGAGAGCTTCCGCTATTTTTTCTTCCAGTTCGCTTATAACCTCTACAGTCTTTTTTGATTTGAGATAGCCTTCCTTTGCAAGTTCTCTTTCAAGGCTGTTGTCTGCCTTGGCAATATATGCGTCAATAGCTTTTATCAATGTTTCACAGCCCATAAGGTCACCGCCTTTCAGGTATAATAAAACGCCCTGCTTTGTGCAGGACGCGTTTATTTGCATAGTTATCTGATTTGTTTGCCGTTTTTCCATGCCTCACGAGCTTGGTTTAAGCTCATATCGTTAGCTCCACCGTCAAAATCCGGATCATCTCTCTGCACAGGATCATCTTGCCAATTACATACAGGACATACTTCATAAAAATCCAACTCCTGAAAGTAATGTTTTTTACAGCATGGGCATAATAAATTTTCCTTATTCATCTCTAACACCATCTCTTTCTTTACATCTGTTAAAATATATTTCTGCATTATTCGGTTTAAACATTGTTGCGATACCAACAGATGGATTTCCTGACACAAAATCGTTAGTAGTTCTATCATATCGTACTATACGATTATTTGTTGTCCTATATCCCAAAGTATTATCATCACATGGTCTTTGAATAATCTCTAATGCTCTTTGAGCATATTCTTCTCTTGTTAATCCAGGATATTGATAACTATGATCCCTTTCTCCACCCCAATGAATAGCCAAATTACGTCGTGAGAAACCTCTTTCAAAGTTATTTGCACCTGTTGCCGAAAGATTACTGGCAGAATTTCTGCCCGTATTGCCAAAACGTCCATTCTCATCCCGTGGATGGTCGCTCTCATTCCAAGTACTATTTATTATACCACATTCATTATTAAAAGTAAATGATTTTTCTTTATTTTCTACAAGAAATTTACGGATTTCTTTCAGAACGGCAGTAATTTCATCATCGTGATTTTCAGCAGCTTTTTCAATCTGCTTTTGCAGGCTCATTGCAAGCCCGCCGGTATCGCTCCCTCCGCCCTGCGTCTTTGAATATGCAAGCGGAGTATTGCCCCATTCTTCGGGATAATCCTCGGCGGTCTCTCCGAAAATCTTATATGTAAGCTCCTTGGCTTTGTTCGGCGTTAATCCTCCGGCGCGTTCGGTAACATTCAAAATCTTAGTAATATCATCAGGATTGCTGATATCCGGTTCAAGAAAATATGCCTCAACATATTTGAACTGATAGCCGTTAAGCAGTTTATTATTGATAATCCATGCAAGACTTTTGCGTTCCGGCTGAAAAACCTGTTCTTCCGTTATCTCCTGAGCCGTCTGCGCCGTTGCTCTGTTGAAGTCGGTTGTATAGCCGACATACAAATCCGGCAGCTGAAACGATGACTGCACTTTCCGCCGGTTGTTGTCAAGATAATTCTGAAACAATTCATCTTTTTGAAGGATATTCGCAAGGTCTTTTACTTCAATCTCCGGCTTTTCGGTCTGATCAAAGTCAACTCGGGCATCAGAGCTTTCTGTTTCAAGAATAATAAAAGCGTGCTGACCTTCCGCGCCCTTGATGTCATTCATATATTGTGTTAATTTATTGAAGCTATCGTCTGTAAGCGTACCGCCCTTAATCATAATAAGCAAAGGTGTATGTCTGCCGTTCTCGAAGTAGTTATTGTTAAGTCCTTCAGCTTTTTTACTGCCGTCTACGCCGAGTATCTGCCCGATCCATCGCACTTCGCCGTAAGGCTCTGTACCAATCGCAAATTCGATAATTTCATTTGCATGAAACTGCCGTTCAAGAGTTTCACCGTCTTGAAGATATTCGCCGTCCCTGTTATCCATTACACGCGGATCGCCGAACTCCTTGAAGTATACCGTTTCGCCGCCGATTTGCTGCTTATATTTGCAATAGCGCTTTTGCCGTTCTACTGCCTGTCCATTATGATAAAACGGCGTTGAAATATACGGTTTCAGAGGTTTTGTTTTTTGGATTGAGGGAGTTTCTTTAATAAATTCAATCTGCACAACATCTCCGGCAATATTGCGGATAACTTCAATATAGGAAATGCCGTAAATTTCACGCGCTTCTATGACATCTTCAAATACTTTTTTTGTGTCCTGCTCAATATTAAGCAGTTCGATAATACTCTGCGCGCGGGTGAATTCCGCCGCTGCTTCTTCTGTTTCGGTTATATCATCTTTGTATCTCACGCCGATACCGAAACCGGCGACATTATTCTTATACGCCCTTACACACTGCGGAAGGATTGTACTGTTCCGTACCAAAGAACGCAATCCGTTCAACTCAAGCGGCGGTGTTATCCAGTCGCCGGCATTATAAGCCTCGTTCTTTGTAATCTGTACAGCGGTGTCAGCTTTGATAACCGGAGTTCTGGACTTAACAACCTTTACATTCAACGGCATAGGCTGTTTTTGTTTATTTTCCATTTGTTACACCTCTCTTTTTTTCGGCGGTTTCACCGGAAGACAAACAAGCAGTATACAGTCTGCTTCATCAGGGGATGGGAGTCCGCGCGCCTTCATAGCGTCTTTGCTCTCCACATATTGCTTTCCGTTGCTTTTAAAATCATATTTCCTGCAGGACAACTGTCCGACAAGATCATTGTCATCAGGAAGTATGAGTTCTACTTCTTTTGCCTTTCCTTCATCATCAATGTTGGATATTAAATCGCGTACAATGCTCATCATATATGTGGTCGAATCATAATAATAACGATGTTTTATCGGAGTTCCGAAATGTACCGGAGTTATCAGCATCCACGAATACCGCTGCGGATATTCCCGTTTAAGCTCTTTCAATTTATCAACTACACCGCCTCCGACGCCGCCGTCGTCAACCTTTACGGGAATATATTGTATGTCAGGATATTTTTCTGCGAGTTTCATTCCCAGATGCGCTATGGTCTTAGCGGTTTTCATTGTGTCCTGTCCGTTGATTTTTTTATATATTTCAGCTTTGCGTCCAAGCCGATAGCCTATTACTGTTTTATCATTTCCGAAACGCGCAACATCACAGCCTATGTCTATCTGAGTTACAGGCTCGTTTTCATCATAGTCTGTCGCTATGGATTTTTCTATAAGCGGCAATGGAATGAAAACATCATCCTCCTGCAAAGGAAACTCACCATAAACACGTACCCGTACAACATTGCTGTTTTCTCCGTATTTTCGTTTCAGGCTCTCAATATTTGTCTTATTTACTCTCGGAACTGTTTCAGAGCTGACAGTATGACATTTGTAAAGAGCGCGGTCTTTTGTGTGGCTGTCATAAAAAACACCCGACGTTCTTGTCGGGTTGCCAAGCATAAGCAGTTTATTGTTATCACCGGATAAAGTTCCAAGTATAGCCTCCATAATTATATCAGCAACGCCGGATGCTTCATCAACAATGAATAGCATATTATCTTCGTGAAATCCCTGCATATTTTCAGGTTTTGTGGCCGTTCTTGCCACCGCAAACCAACGCTTTTCATAGCCTTTCATGTAAATATAGGTCTTAGTCCACTTGAGGATGCGGCGGAGCACAGGGCTCTTGTCCTGCCATTTAGCGACTTCGCTCCAAAGTACGTCATTAAGCTGTTGCTTTGTCGGCGCGGTTGCAACAATTCTCGGATACGGAAAGCACGTTAAAAACCATAATACTATAATAGCGGTTGCAGCAGTCTTTCCGACACCTTGTCCTGATTTTACACTTATTCGATTATCAGTTATAACATCCTCAAATACAGCTTTCTGCCATTCATCCGCCTTGAATCCGAATTGTTCTTTTGCAAACAGAGAAATACTATTTCTGTATGCTGGAATACGCTGTTTGAAAAAATCTGCTCTATTCATTATCAGCACCCTCCTTTACAGCGTTAATCCAATCTTCAATAAGAGCTTTATCATTATTATTGTCATTCTCTGAATGTAATTTAGCGAGAGCCTCAATACACTTTGTCTTTTTTGACTGCACAGCTGTAAGCTCACGTTCCAGTCGTAATATAATATTGTAAGTCGCCTCTGTCGTTGTCTGCGTGAATTTGTCATAACCAAGATAACTGATTTTACCCTCGTCAATTTTCTCTTTTTTAAGGTTTCTGTATATTTCCTTCTCTTCCTGCCCCTCGCTGTCGTCAGAGAAACTTCGCTTTGTATTCGATGTAACAACGCCCGATACCGCCAGTTCTCCCTTAATGCCGCTGTATTTGTTTATGGCGCGCATAAGCCGCCGTTCCCTTACGGATAACAGCTTTATTTGTTCCAACAGCAGAAATTCCGCCTCATCCGGCATATCCGCAATCATTTCTTTTTCCCGCTCATCGGCGGTATCCCAGTAAATTTCACTGTAACCGCCATGTTTAAATGCGTTTGTGTTGCCAACAGGAGCGCCGCCGGTGTTTCCGGCAGCGT
>CAZLOX010000073.1:8554-10286 GCA_964561265.1 uncultured Lachnospiraceae bacterium | reverse complement strand
CTTGCCTTTTTATCGCTGTCGCTCAATACCTCATATGCCTCGTTTACTTCCTTAAACTTAGCCTCGGCGGTCTTATCTCCGGGATTGAAATCCGGATGATATTTTTTTGCCGCCTGTCTGTACGCTTTTTTTATTTCGGCGTCGCTTGCGTTTTTGCCGACACCCAATACTTCGTAATAATCTCTTTTATCTGCCAATTATTCTCACCTACTCAATATTTTTCAAAAAACATCTCCGCAGCATTAACTGCTTTTTCTATTATATCTTTTATTTGCTCTTTTGTAAATAGTTATTTTTATAAATTGATACTTTATATCGGATAAAGTCTGATATTTCACATTTATAAAATAAGGGACGGCATAACCGTCCCTTATTTAAAATATTCAGGGCGTGTATAAAATATATAAATACAGAACGCCTGCTTTTATTTTCTTACTGGTCGTCAACAACGGTATAATCATCCGCGTCAAAAACGTCATCATCGCCGTTATTCGGGTTTGCGCCTCCGGCAGGATTATCCTGCGGAGCTGCCTGCTTGTAAAGTTTTTCGCTTATCTCATAGAATTTCTTTGAAAGTTCTTCTGTCGCGTTTTTGATAGCGTCTGTGTCGCTGCCGCTGAGTGCTGTCTTAACCTTTTCGATTTCAGCCTGAATTTCCGATTTCTCGCCTTCGCTTACCTTATCGCCCAGATCATTAAGCGCCTTTTCCGACTGATATACCATGCTGTCCGCATTGTTTCTCACTTCTACTTCTTCCTTGCGCTTTTTGTCCTCTTCGGCATACTGTTCAGCCTCTTTTACAGCCTTTTCGATATCCGCGTCGCTGAGATTTGTAGACGCAGTAATTGTTATCTTCTGCTCGCTGCCTGTGCCGAGGTCTTTAGCCGATACGTTTACTATACCGTTTGCGTCGATATCAAATGTTACTTCGATCTGAGGAACGCCTCTCGGTGCCGGAGCGATACCTGAAAGCTGGAAGTTTCCGAGTGTTTTGTTGTCGCGCGCCATTTTACGCTCACCCTGAAGGACATGAACGTCAACGCTGGTCTGACCGTCTGCCGCCGTTGAGAATATCTGCGATTTCTTTGTAGGAATTGTTGTATTTCTTTCGATAAGAGTTGTGCATACTCCGCCCATTGTTTCAATACCGAGTGAAAGAGGAGTTACGTCAAGAAGGAGTAAATCCTTAACTTCGCCGCCGAGTACGCCCGCCTGAATAGCCGCTCCGATAGCAACGCATTCGTCAGGGTTAATGCCCTTGTTCGGCTCTTTGCCCATTTCTCTCTGAACAGCCGCCTGAACAGCCGGTATTCTTGAAGAACCGCCGACAAGAAGTACGTTGTCTATTTCGCTGCTTGAAAGATCAGCATCTCTCATAGCGTTTCTTATACATACCAATGTTTTGTCAACCAGATCTGCTGTGAGTTCGTCGAATTTAGCCTTTGAAAGAGTCATGTCAAGGTGTTTCGGACCTGTTGCGTCAGCTGTGATAAACGGAAGATTGATATTTGTTGTTGTCATGCCGGAAAGCTCAATCTTAGCTTTTTCAGCAGCTTCTTTCAATCTCTGCATAGCCATTTTGTCAAATGTCAGATCAACGCCGCTTTCCTTTTTGAATTCGTCAACAAGATACTGAATTATACGCTGGTCAAAATCATCACCGCCAAGACGTGTGTCGCCGTTTGTTGAAAGCACTTCAAACACGCCGTCGCCTATTTCAAGTATAGATACG
>CAZLOX010000073.1:2354-8541 GCA_964561265.1 uncultured Lachnospiraceae bacterium | reverse complement strand
ATTTTCTGGTCTTTGTCCTCCATGCCGTAAGCAAGCGCTGCCGCTGTTGGCTCGTTGATAATTCTGAGAACTTCAAGTCCTGCTATTTTGCCGGCGTCCTTTGTTGCCTGACGCTGTGAATCGTTGAAATATGCCGGAACTGTGATAACAGCCTGAGATACTGTTTCGCCGAGATATGCTTCCGCGTCAGTTTTAAGCTTCTGAAGAATCATTGCGGAAATCTGCTGCGGTGAATATGATTTGTCATCTATATTTACCTTGTAGTCCGTACCCATTTCTCTTTTTATTGAAATAACGGTCTTATCAGGATTTGTGATAGCCTGACGCTTTGCGACCTGACCTACTACCCTTTCGCCGCTTTTCTGAAAGCCTACAACAGACGGAGTTGTTCTTGAACCTTCCGAATTTGCGATAACGGCCGGACTTCCGCCCTCCATAACAGCTACGCATGAATTTGTTGTACCTAAGTCTATACCAATGATTTTTGCCATAATAAATTCCTCCTAAATATATCAGTTTGCTACCTTTACCATACTGTGTCTTACGACTCTTTCTTTTTTATAAATATACCCTTTCATAAGTTCTTCCGCTACTGTGTTTTCACCCAGACTGTCATCTTCTGTATGCATTACAGCGTTGTGAAGATTAGGGTCAAACTCTTTGCCGACAGCTTCTATCGGCTCGATATTGAGTTTTGTAAATACATCGTTTAATTGTTTCATAACCAGCGATACGCCCTCTAAAATTTTCTTTGCGTCCTCGCTTTCAGCAGGGGTCTGCAGCGCGCGCTCAAGATTATCCGCTACCGGCAGCACTGCCGCCGCCGTGTCTATGAGAGCGTCCGCGTATATCGTGTCTTTTTCGCGCTGAGTACGCTTTTTGTAATTATCGTATTCAGCAGCCAGACGATAGTATTTGTCCTCCCATGCGGAAACTTTTTCCCTGAGTTCTTCCGTTTCGGATTTTTCCGCAGATTCAGCCGCGGCTTCTTCATTTTCCGCACAGCTTTCCGCTGTTTCTTCTTCTATCTTTTCTTCCTTATTATCCGCCAATTATCTCACTCGCCTTCCGAATAAATTTCATACATTATATTGTCAATATGCTTTGATACCGATTCAAGCTCCTGTATCACCTTTGCGTAATCCATACGCTTCGGCCCGACAACGCCTATTTTGCCGACTGCCCTTCCGCCTACGGAATAATTCACCGTAACAAGACTGCAGTCATTCATTTCCTCGATATCGTTTTCACTTCCTATCGTGACGTTTACCTCCTGATCATTTTTTTTCATGATCGACTTTAATTTTTTCGGATCTTCCAGAAATCCGAACATTTTTCTTGCCTTGTCGAGGTCGTTGTATTCGGGATACTGCAGAATTGACTTTGCATTATCAATATAAACCTCGGTTTCGTCAAGGCTGCCTATTGTTTCATATATAAAACCCAGAATCTCAATAAGAGTTTTAGGATTTATGCTTGTTTTGATTTTTTCCTGAACAGAGGAAATTTTCTGAAATGTTATCTCATCCGTTGTAAGTCCCGACAGTTCCTCGTTTATCACACTGCACAGCATAGCAAGCGTTTCCTCGTCTATGCGCTGATTTATTGTTTTGTTTTTTACAACACCGTCATTTGTGATAAGTATCAGTAAAATCATATCCGGTGAGAGAGCCAGCAGGTCTATTTTCTTTATTACCGACTGTCTGAAATCCGGCGTTGTGATAACAGTTGTATAATCTGTAATACTTGCGAGAGCAAGCCTCATCTGCTTTACGATTGTTTCAAACTGCGCAACGCGTCTTTCAAAAGCGAACTGTAATTTTTCCATTTTTTCCACGCTGTTCTGATAACGCGTCATCAATGAATTAACATAAAATCTGTAACCTGAATCTGACGGAACTCTGCCCGCGGAGGTATGCGGCTGTATAAGATATCCCATTTCTTCAAGGTCTGCCATTTCGTTGCGGATCGTCGCGCTTGAGAGCCCGAGTTCATTTTTTTTGGAAATAACTCTTGATCCGACCGGTTCGGCGGTAGTTATATATTCATCAATAATTGCCTGTAATATTTTCCTTTTTCTGTCGTTAAGATCCATTAACGCACCTCCTCTGTCTGCACACAGGCCGGTGTTGTTAGCACTCGTCTTTAATGAGTGCTAACAAGTACATTATTAAAATACCATTTTTAAATGAGATTGTCAAGTGTATTTTTGAAATTTTCATAAATTTTTTTAAAATTTTTTAACCGGACGGGTATTTTCAGACATAATATAACATATTTACAATAAATATCCCTTATTCTGCACTTTAAATAATAAAATCGCACAGGACATAATTGCTTATGTCGATACCGCGGTCGGAAAGATACAATCTGTCCCTGTTTTCTATAATCAGTCCTTTTTCTATCTTTTCCCTCAGAACGTCAGCATATACATCATATATATCTTCGGAAAACCTGCGTCTGAACTCATCTTTTGAAATTCCGGCAGTTTTGCGCATACCCATAAACACAAATTCGCTTATCATATCGGAGCGTGTCAGTATTTCCTCTCCTCCGCCTGTCCGGCGCATATATTCAGAAATATCCGGACTGTTGAAGAAACGCCGTCCGCCCGCGTATGAATGCGCCGCCGCGCCGAAACCGAGATATTCCTCCGTATCCCAGTATTTTATATTATGGACGCATTCAAAACCGGATTTTGCGTAATTTGATATTTCATAGCGTTCATATTCATTCTGTGCAAGACAGTCCTTTAAACGCGCGTATATGTCGCGGTCATAATCATCATCGGGCAGAGTTACCGTTCCGCCCTGTACCATATTGTACATCGGCGTGTTTTCCTCCACAATAAGGCTGTAACATGATATATGCGCCGGCGAAAGGCTCAGCGCGGTATCAAGCGATTTAAAAAAACTTTCCGCGGTCTGATACGGAAGCGACGACATCAGGTCAATATTGAAATTTTCAAAATTATCCCGTATAAGCGCGGCGCTTTCATACGCCTCCTTTGCGGAATGTATGCGTCCTATCGCCTTTAATTCCTTATCATTAAAGGACTGCGCGCCCATACTCACGCGGTTGACATATTTTTTCAGTACCGATATTTTTCCGCTGTCAAGCGTTTTGGGATTTACCTCTATTGATATTTCGCTGTTTTTGTCTAAATCAAAGATATCATGCACATTATACAGCAGTTTTTCCAAAAGGCGCGCAGACAAAACGGAAGGCGTGCCTCCGCCTACAAAAACAGAGTCAGCCTTCGCGTTTTTATATTCTTTCATTTCAGCTATAAGGGAATCAAGATATTGTTCATACAGATGCGATTTACCGGTATAAGACGCAAAATCACAGTAAAGACATTTTTTTATGCAGAATGGTATGTGTATGTATATTCCGTACATTATCCGCGCTCCTTATTATTTTGTTTTGCAGAGAAAAACATCGGTGTATTTGATGTAAAATTTGTCAGCCGATTTTTTTGCCTGATTGTAGTCCTCGAAAAGTCCGAATACAGACGGCCCGCTGCCGCTCATAAGCGCGCCTACCGCTCCGTCCTCCAGAAAACGCTTTTTTATATCATTTATTTCGGGACACATTCCAATCGTAACCGATTCCATCACATTGCAGAGATTTTCGCCTATCCTTTTCATATCTCCGCTTTCAACGGCTTTTATAAATGCGCCGTTGTCCGGACGATTCAGTATTTTTTCGCTGTCTATCTTTTTGTATATCAGGGCCGTGGATATATTGGCAGGCGGTTTTACCACGACAACGCTCATTTTTGGCATAGCCGGAAGGGGAGTGAGTATTTCTCCGATACCCTCCGCAAGACATAATCCGCCCTTCAGGCAGTACGGAACATCCGCGCCGAGTTTAAGCGCGATATCGCATAATTCATCAATGTCAAGTCCGGCGTTGTAAAGTGTGTTGAGGGCTGTCAGAACAGCCGCCGCATTTGAAGAACCGCCGGCAAGTCCGGCCGCAACGGGGATATTTTTCTGAAGCCGTATCATTGCGCCGCCTCTTATTCCTGTTCTGAGGAAAAATTCCTTCGCCGCGGCGACCGCGATATTTTTATCATTCGACGGCAGATATTTCAGATTGGACGATGCCGATATTCCGTGATGTGTCCTGTCAACAATTACAATATCAAAAAGACCTATCGTCTGCATTATCATGGACACATTGTGATAACTGTTTTCAAGTTTTTTCTTAACGTCAAGCGTGCAGTTGATTTTTGCGTAGGATTTTAACACAGCGCGTTTTCCGCGTATGAGCATACCTTCTTCAAGAAACATATATCTATCCCTCCATATTATGTGATTCGGCGGCAATTCTGTTTATGAGTTCCGTATCCACCTTATCTGTGCCGGTTTTTTTCAGGTACAGCAGATATTCGATATTCCCCTCCGGCCCTTTTATCGGGGAATAACTGAGCCCTTCGCAGAAAAGTCCGATACTGCGCGAGAAATCCACGATTTTTTTTATGACTTCTATATGCAGTCCGATATCTCTCACAACGCCTTTTTTTCCGACCTGTCCGCGTCCTGCCTCGAACTGCGGTTTTATAAGGGCGGTTATTTCGCCGTTTTCGCTGAGCAGTTCCTTAACGACCGGCAGAACTATCGTAAGCGATATGAATGAAACGTCTATCGACGCAAAATCCGGCTTGTCGGCGATATCATCGGGGGTGACATACCGTATATTTGTGCGTTCCATATTGACAACACGTTCATCGTTTCTGAGTGTCCACGCAAGCTGACCGTATCCGACATCCACCGAATACACTTTAGCCGCGCCGTTCTGCAGCATACAGTCGGTAAAACCGCCTGTTGACGCGCCTATATCCATAGTGATTTTACCGCGCAGGTCTATCGGAAATTCTTTCATAGCCTTTTCGAGTTTAAGTCCGCCGCGGCTGACATACCGGAGCGTATTGCCGCGTATCTCGACAACCGCGCCCTCTTTCACCATATCGCCCGCTTTGTCACATTTCTGATTGTCAACGTAAACTATGCCCTCCATAATCATAGATTTAGCCTTTTCTCTGCTGGGGGCAAGACCGTTTTCGGTCAAATAAATATCTAATCTTGTCTTAGCCATTTTTTTCTCCATGAATGCTCAGATGTTTTTTTCATCTGCCTGAAATAATGTTTCGTATATTTTCTCGCTTATGCTTTCGGGATCCATACCATAAAGTTTGTCAAGCTGTTCCGTAGTTCCGTGTACGACAGGCTTGTCCGGAAAACCAAAAATTCCGCACCGGCAGAGTATGCCGTTTTCCGCGAGCATAAGCGCGGTCATAGATCCGAAACCGCCTGTCTTTACGCCGTCCTCAATGCTGACGAACCGCTTTGTTTTGTTTACTGAATTTATAATCGTTTCCGAGTCAAGCGGTTTGATTGTGCGGAGAGCTATTATTTCACAGCTTATATTTTTCTCAAGCAGTATATCCGCCGTTTTTTTCGCTGTTCCGACAGTTCGTCCGGCGCATATTACCGTAATATCACTGCCCTCACGGATAACAGCGGATTTGCCGTATTCAAAAGGAACAGGAAGCGTTTCGCTTTGACTGCCGCCGCGCGGATATCTTACCGCTATCGGAGCGTTGTGCGTGTTTACCGCGTAATCAAGCATTTCTTCAAGTTCCCTGAAATTTGACGGTGATAAAACCGACATATTCGGCATATGCAGAAGCATTGCCATATCATAGAGCCCCTGATGCGTTTCGCCGTCCGCGCCGACTATTCCGGCACGGTCTATACCAAATACAACGTGCAGATTCTGCAGGCATATATCGTGCAGAACCTGATCATACGCGCGCTGAAGAAATGATGAATATACCGCAAACACAGGGGAATAACCATTTATCGCGAGTCCTCCGCACATAGTGACGGCGTGCTGTTCAGCTATGCCCACGTCAAAAAATCTGCTGCGGAATTTTTTTGAAAAACCGGTAAGTCCTGTACCGCTCGGCATAGCCGCTGTAACGGCAATGATTTTTTCGCTTTTTTCCGCGAGGGAAATCAGCTTGTCCCCGAATACCGCGGAGTAATCCTTTGTGTCCGCTTTTGAAAGGCTGACTCCGGACTCCGCGTCAAACGCGGACACGCCGTGGAATTTCTGCGGATTATGCTCCGCCAGAGAATATCCGCGTCCTTTTTTGGTTTTAACTTGTATAACAACA
>CAZLOX010000073.1:0-2344 GCA_964561265.1 uncultured Lachnospiraceae bacterium | reverse complement strand
ATATTGAATACCGAACATAATTTTTCTATGTTATGTCCGTCCACCGGCCCGAGATACTCAAAGCCCAGATCATCAAATATTGTAGTCGGGATTATATAAAGACGGACGGCTCTTTTAAGCTTTTTGATTATCCGCGCCATCGGACGGCCGAGGACGGGGATTTTATTAAGGAATTTTTCCGTTGATTTTTTGAATTTGTAATATCCCGGACGCGAGCGGAGTTCCTTTAAATGATCGGGCAGAGCGCCGACATTTTTTGATATCGACATAGCGTTGTCGTTCAGAACAGCGATTATTTTATTTTTGGAATGACCGGCATAGTTGAGAGCCTCGAACATCATTCCGCCGGTAAGCGCGCCGTCGCCGAAAACAGCGATAACATTGTAGTCGTCACCGGCAAGATCCCTTGCGCGCGCAATGCCGAGAGCCGCCGACATGGAAGTTGAACTGTGACCGGTGTTAAACGCGTCGTATTCGCTTTCGCTTGTCTTGGGGAAACCGCTCATACCGCCGAATTTGCGCAGATCTGTGAATTTATCCGCTCTTCCGGAGAGTATTTTATGGACATAGCTCTGATGACCGACATCCCATATTATTTTATCGCGCGGCGGATCGAACGACGCGTATATTGCCGCTGTGAGTTCGGCAACGCCGAGATTTGAGGCAAGATGTCCGCCGGTTGCAGATACCGATTTTACAAGAAAACCGCGTATCTCCGAACAAAGACTGTTCAGCTCCGAAACGGACTTGTTTTTTATTTCGTCTGGAGTAATATTATCAAGCATAACAAAACCGCTCCTTTCTGCGGTATACTGTCCTATTTTTTTGGTTTCCCGAAACGGATGATGAGTTCAGAATAATAAAAAACCTTGCCCATAAAAAATACGACACTGTTGGCATTTTTCATTGCCAGACCTTTGCAGAAGGCTTTTCCGCCGATAGTCATGGCGGCGACAAGCGCGGTAAGCACAAGGCTTATTACTATGCTGTTCTGACTGACGCTTTTATTTATATTGGCAACGATAACGGCGGTAGAGCTTCCGCTTATGATTCCGGCTATATCTCCGATAACATCGTTGCATACGCTTGCGACCTGAGGTGCGTTTCTGAGTATTTTAACGCTGTGCCCCGCGCCGCGGACCTTTCTTGCGGCGAGTGAGTGAAACGGAAATTCCTCCGCCGCACTGACTGCCATTCCCAGCATATCAAAGACAACGCTTATCACAATTATACAAAGCAGTATAACCAATGCAATTCCTATGCTGAGTTTGGACATAACGGAAGTTATCAGACCGAAAATAACGGATAATGAAAAAGCGAGAAAAGTGACTATAACAGTCCATTTTCTGCTTACGTTAATGTTGCCTGCGGGTTTTGACACTTTAAAACTGCCCCGCCCTTTATTTTTTTCTTCCGAAGGATCTTTTTTAGAATCTTTTTTTTCCAAAGCATACCTCTCCCGAAAATACCGCCGGCAAATATATATAATTTCCGCGCGGCTGTTTCTATATAAAAAATTATTATCAAATAAAGATGGCGGTCAAAGATGTAAATTTTACGGCATAGGTCCGGTTGGCTTTCCCAGAGGCGCGCTGAACCGTCGCCGGAACAGCGGTTTCCCATTAAGCGCCTCTAAATATACGTTACCGCATAAATGACCGGATTGCCACTTAGTCCGCACTGCAATCCATCAATGACCTGTCATACCAACAGCCTAGGGGTTTTCCCCTGACAGTCACATCTAACCTTATCCTCTTTTGCAGATATGGTTTCAAAATGCGATGCCTGCGCCGTCTCTGGCCGGAAACGGCTGCGGATGAACATCTATCCGCCATACCCACTCAAGGCAGGCTACGCTGCTCACAGCACTCGGAGATACCTAAAATATCCCCTACTTACCGCATAGCAGGTTTCCCCCCAAGCCGTAACAGCTTGCTGCGAAGTGCAGGGGGCTGCCACAGTCATGGGCCTCCGCGGAAAAGGGGTCGGAAAATTCATGCCATTGAAAATCGCCCCTAAACCTTAACTCCCAGCATCCGCCCCAAACTGGGCGTTCAAAGCTAAACACCAGGAACTTCATCGATGTGCCGGCTGACGGATTTTTAGGCCCGTCTTCGAGATAGATAGAACTGACTAGGATACTGCGCCATCAATTACATAATAATATACCACACTTTTCAGTTTTTGTAAAGTGAAATTTTATTAAAACTTTATTAACACATAAGACTTCTGTGCAAAAATCGTCTTGACATAAAATTTTTCGGGTGATATAATAGAATTATCAGTAGTTTTGCTATTGCAAACTTCTGATAATTAGTGATAAAATTAAATAAAGCGGAGTGAC
>CAZLOX010000072.1:0-10546 GCA_964561265.1 uncultured Lachnospiraceae bacterium | reverse complement strand
GTTTGTTGATCTGATTAAGGAATATGGCATGGAAAAATATGATTTCACACTCCGCGAAACATCTACTCATGAAATTATAGAAGATGTTAAAGAAATGCGGAGTGAGATAGGTATATTGTATCTGAATGAATTTAATGAAAAAGTTTTAAATAAACTGCTGAATGAAAATGATCTTGAATTTCATGATCTTTTCAGAGCCATGCCGCACGTGTTTATAAGTTCCGGAAATCCGCTTGCAAAGAAAAAAATCATAACTCTTGAGGATCTGGAGCCATATCCGTTTCTTTCGTTTGAGCAGGGGAGCAAAAATTCGTTTTATTTTTCGGAAGAAATTTTAAGCACAGCCGGACATTCAAAAAATATCAAGGTAAGTGACCGTGCGACTTTATTCAATTTGCTGATAGGATTAAACGGCTATACGATATGCACAGGAATTATAGATGAGGAACTGAACGGAAAAAACATTATATCACTGCCGCTTGATATTGAAGAAAGTATGCGTGTCGGCTATATTGCCAATAAACATACCTTTCCCACACGGCTGAGAGAAATTTATATTGACGGATTGAAAAAATATATCCTGATATAGCCTGAAACTATATCAGGATATATTTTTTTAGTATTTTACAATAATAAAAAAGCATGATACACTATTTATATAGTTATGGAAAGGGTGATAACATTATGTATATAAAAGATATATTCAGAAAAAAATCAAGCGTATTGTCTTTTGAGGTGTTCCCGCCGAAAAAAAGCAGCGGTCTGCAGTCAATTATGGACGCTGTAACCGCTCTTGCCGAAAATCCTGTTGATTATATGAGCGTCACTTACGGCGCAGGAGGTTCCATAGCCTCATATACAACGGATATTTCAGCACATATACAGCAGTTGGATGTAACGGCTTTATCACATCTGACCTGCGTGAACATGACAAAAGAACGTATCAGCGAGCATCTTACAGCTCTGAAAAAACACGGAATACATAATATTCTTGCACTGCGCGGAGATCTGCCTGACGGCATGACGGCGGAAAATTTTGTTTTCAAAAACGCGTGTGATCTTGTAAAAGTAATTCAGGAATTCGGCGGATTTTGTGTGGGCGGGGCGTGTTATCCGGAAGCTCATCCCGAGTCGCCGTCGCCGGATAAAGATATCGAATATCTGAAAATAAAGGTTGACAGCGGTGTTGATTTCCTTATTTCACAGATGTTTTTTGACAATGATGTGTTCTATGACTTCAGAAACCGCGCTGTACAGAAAGGAATAAACGTGCCGATAGATGCCGGTATTATGCCTCTCACAAATATAAATCAGATAAACCGTATGTGCATATTATCCGGCGGAGCCGCCATGCCGTCAAAATTCACGCGTATGATTTCAAAATATGCCGATAATCCTGAGGCTTTGAAACAAGCCGGCATAGCCTATGCGATAGATCAGATTATAGATCTTTTATCGAATAACACCGCCGGAATACACATCTATACCATGAACAGACCGGATATTGCAAAACAAATAACTGACGCCACAAGCAGTCTGTTTTCAAAATAAGGGTTTCGGGCAGATTATTATTTTATAGGGAGAGAAAATACTATGATTAAAATATTAAAAAACATTATTCTGTTAGCGTTATCTGCATCAATAACAATCACAGGCATGGCAATGCCGGTTTTTGCCGAATCAGCGGAAAATACATATATTTCCGATATCGTATGCGCGGAAGGAACGCTTAAATTTACTGTCAGCAATCTTGACGTTAATTCAGACAAAAAGAATATAAAAGCATATGCCGCTGAATATGATGAAAACAGTAATGTTATCGGCATTGCAGTGAAAGATGTAGATGTTATAAACAGCAGTGAGCAGATAAGTTTAGATTATAATCTGCATGGCAATAATAAATTAAAGGTATTTCTGTGGAACAGCGATATGACTCCTCTTGCGGCGGCTGCCGAAAGAGCAGGATCTGCTGATATTTATGTTACAATAAGCAAAGAGGGCAGCATTGTCACATCAAAAAATGATGAATATATTGCAAATAAACAGGTTAAGGTAAATGATCTGAACGGTGACGGCAGACTGAATATAGACGAGGCACTGTATGCCGCGCATGAACAGTTTTACAGCGGTGACGGCTACGCGTCGGCAAATACCGGTTACGGATTATCCATAAGCAAACTTTGGGGAGATGAAAGCTATGCTTTTGGATATTATGTAAATGACAAATCGGCGTGGTCGCTTGATGATGAGATTAAAGAGGGGGATTGCCTGAAAGCATTCATATATGCCGATAAAACAGGATATTCAGATAAATACAGTTATTTTGCAGAGCCTTTTGCCTCAGCAAAGGCAGGCGAAAATATAACGCTTTCACTTACAGCCGAAGGATTTGATGAAAACTGGAATACAGTTTCAATGCCGTATTCTGGCGCATCGGTGAAATCGGCCGACGGAACAAAGATATTCGGTACGACAGATGAAAATGGTGAAATTACGTTTGCATTTGACAAAGCCGGAGTGTATACCATAATTGCAGAAAGTTCAGAAGAGGATGATGTTAAACTTGTTCCGGCTGTGATTACCGTGAATGTAACGGCGGAATGATTGAGTATATCACATAATAAATTATTTCTATCTAAACACTGATTTTTTTTATTACATTAAATCAGTGTTTTTATTCATTTAATTTCCATATCAAAATCAGTATAAAAAATCTCTTTGACGCAGAATATATCTACCGACAAATAAAATTAGCCGTCCGGACGGACGGCGGAATGGAGATTAAAATGAAAAAAACAGTTTCTTTTTTGGTATCATTTATATTGTTGTTTATGTTGACAGTGACTGTATCTTCCGCAGAATGTTATATGGAGGATATAGAGAAACATCAGGCGATAGACGCGGTATGCAGTTTTTCGTCTGATGATTTCGGAAACGCGTATTCAAATACCGAATCACTGCCGCTTTCTTCAATAAAAATTGAAACGCTTCCTCCGGAATCGGACGGAACTTTAAAACTTTCCGGAAATGATGTGACGGAAAAAATGCTTATAACTTATGACCTTCTGTCAGAATTATCATTTCATCCGTCAGAGGGATTTTCCGGTGAGGTGACTTTTAAAATATCCGCTACCGATGATAAATCGGTTTCGGACGAGTCTACTGTAAAAATAATATACTCATCGTCTGTTTCAGCGAATGTTCCGATAACATCGCCTTTTAGTATTGTATGTGACAAAAATACAGAAGTCTATTCAAAGCTTGTATATCAGTATTCGGGATCAGGCGAGTTGACCTACACCATAGTATCGGTTCCTAAAAAGGGTGAAATCAAAATAACAAGTGATGAGGGCGATTTTTCATACACACCCTTTACCGATCAGACCGGAACAGATTCATTTTCTTTCAGAGTAAACTCACCTGAGGGAGAATCAAATATATCAACCTGTTCGGTAGCAATTCAGAACAAAGAACAGGAACCTCTTCCAACATCCCCGTCGGCAAGTTTTGTATACCGTGATATGGTTACGCACTGGGGCAATTACTCCGCTGTAAATATGACTGAGGCGGGCATTATGAAGGGTGAGCGTATAGGAAATAAATATTATTTTTATCCAGATAAAGTGCTGACACGTCTTGACTGCATAAATTATATTCTTGCGTCATTATATATCAATTCAGACGATATTCCGGAGAATATGAATATTTTCGCCGACAGCGACAAATATGACGATTATGTTAATCTCGCCGCCGCAAAGGCTTATGAGCTTGGTATAATCAACGGCTCCATAGGAGAGGACGGACAGAAGTATCTGAATCCGTTTAATCCTGTTCAGCGTGTGGAACTTATAAAAATGCTTGATATAGCAATGGGAATTAAAATCAACAGCAAAAAAGATATTGATTTCGCGGACAAAGATATAATACCGGAATGGGCTTATACTCATATACAGAATGTATACGGATACGGCATAATACAGGGTTATGACGACAATACGCTCCGCCCGTTCAGCAATGTCACAAAGGCCGAAGCTACAGAGATGCTTTATCAGGTCGTCAAATATAACAGTCAGGAATCATCGCCTGTTAAAAGCACTATTGCAAGACTGGCAAAAATGAACTGACAGCGTCAGAACAGGGGGAAATATAATGAAGAGATTGGGAAAACAAACGGTATTTTTACAGAATCCGCCCACGATATATGAAACGGCGGCGACTGTCGGAGCAAAAGAGGGGAAAGGGCCTCTTGCGGATTGTTTTGACGTGGTGCTGGAGGATGATTATTACGGAGAGCAGACATGGGAAAAAGCCGAAAGCAGACTTCAGAAGGAAAACTCGTTTCTTGCCATACAAAAAGCCGGTCTTACGCCCGATGATATTGATTATATTTTAGCCGGTGATCTGCTTAATCAGTGCGTCGGAACGCATTATGGTCTGCGCGATCTGGGTATTCCGTTTTTCGGACTGTACGGCGCCTGTTCAACAATGGTTGAAAGTATGTCGCTCGCGTCGATGATTTTAGACGGTGATTTTGCAAATTATATTGCCGCTGTGACATCAAGTCATTTCTGCGCGTCGGAGAAACAGTTCCGCAATCCGCTTGAATACGGCGGACAGCGGACACCTTCCGCGCAGTGGACAGTAACCGGCACAGGCTGCGCTATACTTTCCAGAGAAGGCAGCGGCCCGTTTATCACTCATATTACTACAGGAAAGATAATTGATATGGGAATAACAGATGTGAGCAATATGGGCGCCGCAATGGCGCCTGCCGCGTATGATACGATAAAAGCGCATTTTGAGGATACCGGTTTCAAACCTCAGGATTATGATCTTATACTGACCGGCGACCTCGGCATTGTCGGGAGCAATATTCTTGTGGACATGATGTGCAAATCAGGGTATGATATGCACGCAAATCACAATGACTGCGGAAAAATGATATTTGATATAGAAAAACAGGATGTACACGCGGGGGCATCGGGATGCGGATGTATAGGAAGCGTGTTCTGCGGTCATATCTTTAAGGAACTGAAAAAAGGCAGGCTGAATAATATTCTTGTAATTGCAACGGGTGCGCTTATGAACACATCAATCGTACAGCAGGGCGAGTCTATACCGTCTATTGCGCACGCTGTGAGGATAACTGCAAAGAGGGATTGACGGAGGTTATTATGGATTATGTGAAAGCATTTGTAATAGGCGGACTTATATGCGTAGTGGGTCAGATTTTGATGGACAAGACAAAACTTACGCCGGCAAGAATACTTGTTAGTTTCGTTGTCGCGGGAGTATTTCTCCAGCTTATAGGAGTATATGAGCCTGTTGTGAAATATGCGCAGGCGGGCGCGACAGTTCCGCTTACGGGATTTGGCTATCTTCTGGGAAAAGGAGTGCAGAAAGCCGTTACGGAAAACGGATTTATGGGGATATTCACAGGCGGTCTGACCGCCGCCGCCGGCGGTATATCCGCGGCTATCGTATTTGGTTTTCTGACAGCGGCGATATTCCGCTCCCATTCGAGAAAATAAACAGAGCGACGGCTGCGAAATGCCGTCGCTCTGTTTATTTTTATTGTTACAGCAATTATATTATTCTACAACAGCCTTATTCAGCATATTAACAGCCTCCTCCGCAAGTTCGACTGAATTGAAACTGCCGTTCAGTTCCATAAGTTTATGATAAAGTTCATCATCCATATTTATTTTCATAAAAGCATCATGACCTGATGACTGCTCAAGAAGACCGACAACATTATCCAGATAATAATTACGGCAATAAGATGTATACGGCCGCAGTTCATCCAATAATGCTCCATGTTTTGTATTTTCCGTATCCTTATTGTCAGACTCGTCGTAACTATGCAGGTTAAAGATAAGCACATTATAGTGATATTCAAATTTGGCGTTTATCGCATCCTGCATATATTGTTTATCATAATAGAGCCTTATGCATATGCTGATAAGAATTATAAATACGGCAATAACAACGGAGATTAAAATTTTTCTTTTCATATTATTTTCCTTTCCTAAAAATCCAGTCCGTCCACGGTCATATTAAGAATATTATTCTCCGCGTCAAACTCACATTTCATACCGCTGTCACTAATTTTTTCCGGAATGATAAGCATTTTTCCGTCTATAGCATATCTCTGAACAGCGCGATCGTTAAAACGCACAAGCACATCGGAATCAACAGTATAGGTATACACACTTCCGCTCTCTTCTTTTTCCGGTATCGGGATATCTTTTATCGTGTGATAATCCGGATTGCGCGTAACAGTGAGCAAATGCCGGCTGTCATCTCACACTATATCAAATCCGTAACTGCCAAGATCCTCCGCGGCTATGACAGCATAACCGTCAACAGCATAGCAGGGAATTTCCGTATTGTTTATCTTTGCGCGGATATTTGTATTATAAACCGGCTTTGGCTCTGCTTTTAGAGTATCCGGATCTATCGGTCGAGTATATGCACCTTCACATACTAAACCATAGTAAAATCCAAGCTTTGTTGTGTTCGGTGGTATTATAAGTCTTCCATATCTGTCAATAAGAGCATATCTCATAGATGGTTCTATTATTATATAATCACTGTTTTCATACACAGATACATTATTATTATATACTCCATAATCACCTACTCCATAATCACCCGGAAGCCATATATATCGGCGATATGTCCTGTCATATATAGCTGAAATATATGTACCGTACTGTTTTTCTGACCAATTAAATACAGTATAATTACCGATGTTTTGTATTGGATTCTTGTTATCAGTGTAATTTACCACAAAGGATGACGGCTCTGTTTCTTCAAAATCAGCATTTATATATTTTTGAATGCCGTCTTGCATTACAATCGCATAAGTATGCACTGTGTATTCAGTATAATGCCAGAATGCGGACTCACCGTTGGCAGACCAGAAGTTCGTCTGGGGCTCAGCTGTGGTAAAATCCTGAATAATCTCATCATAAACATAATCGGTAAGCTGTTCGCTGCTATCGGAGAAAAAGGCATATTTTCCGTTCTCGCCTTCTGCCGCGTGTATTTCAAATGTTTCAGCGGCCGATGCACTAACCGCGATAATAAAGGAAAGAACCGCCGTTAATATTATAAATGACAATATTTTTTTCATATTCATATACCCCTTTTCATATTTATAAGGAAAGGCTGATTTAAAGGTAATAAAAAAATAGTTTTGCGGAAAATATACGCTCTTCATATGAATTTCCTACGGAAATTCACCACTTCCGAGCTATTTTCCGCCGTCGGGGGACTAAAACTATTTTTTTATCTTGATTTATTCAGCGTTTCCATTATTACATCAGTTTTTCCAGACGCTTGTTTATTTCAACAAGGAATGTTTCGGTATCGACAGTTCTTTTGCCCTCTATTGTGGACAGCGCCGCCAGATCTCCGGTCATAACGCCTTCTTCGATAGTCTGAATTGTTGCCTTTTCAAGATTGTCCGCAAATTTAACCAGATCAGGCGTATTGTCAAGTTCGCCTCTTTTTCTGAGAGCGCCCGACCATGCGAACAGTGTCGCAACTGAATTGGTTGAAGTTTTTTCGCCTTTGAGATGCTTGTAATAATGTCTTTGAACAGTACCGTGAGCCGCCTCGTATTCATAAACGCCGTCCGGTGAAACCAGAACCGAAGTCATCATTGCAAGAGAGCCGTAAGCCGTAGCGACCATATCCGACATAACATCGCCGTCATAGTTTTTGCACGCCCAGATATATCCGCCGTTTGAACGGATAACTCTTGCTACCGCGTCATCTATCAGTGTGTAGAAATATTCAATGCCCAGTTCTTCAAATTTTGCCTTGTATTCATTTTCATATATTTCAGCGAATATATCCTTGAATCTGTGGTCATATTTCTTGGAAATGGTATCCTTTGTGGAGAACCATACATCCTGCTTTGTGTCAAGCGCATAGTTAAAGCATGAACGCGCAAAACTTGAGATAGAATCATCGCGGTTGTGCAGTCCCTGAATAATACCGCTTCCCTCAAAAGTATGGATAAGTTCGCGTGTTTCGTTGCCGTCCTTATCGGTAAGTACAAGCTCTGCCTTGCTTCCTGCCGGAGTCTGCATTTCAACATTTTTGTAAACATCGCCGTAAGCGTGACGCGCAATTGTTATAGGCTTTGTCCATGTCGGAATAAAAGGCGTTATGCCTTTTACAAGGATAGGTGTTCTGAAAACTGTTCCGTCAAGGATGGCGCGGATCGTTCCGTTCGGTGATTTCCACATCTGCTTTAAATTATACTCGTCCATTCTTGCCGCGTTCGGCGTAATTGTGGCGCATTTTACCGCAACGCCGTATTTTTTTGTTGCCTCCGCGCTGTCGAAAGTAACCTTGTCGTCTGTTTCGTTTCTGTGTTCGAGTCCGAGATCATAATATTCTGTGTTCAGTTCGATATAAGGTTCCAACAGAATATCCTTTATCATTTTCCAGATAATTCTTGTCATTTCGTCGCCGTCCATTTCGACAAGCGGTGTTTTCATCTTGATTTTTTCGCTCATACAAGTATCCTCCCAATAAATCTTAATTAAATAAAAAAGCGCTGCTATCATCGTTAGCAACACCATTATTGCAATTATATAATACCACAGAAAACTAAATATGTCAAGTAAATAATAACCGTCCAATATATACGCAGCGGCAATATATGCAATAATAAAAGTTATATGTTAACTATAGATTGAATTTTTATAAAAATCAGTATTCAGAAAAAAATTTATAACTAAAAAATCTTGACAATTACTCAAAAACATAGTAGAATAAAAATATGAATATATTTAAAAAAGAAAGAGGGTAGTATAAATGAAAAAAACACTGTATGCTTTGCTGCTCGCAATGATTACTCTGATGAACACCGTAACGATAAACCCGGTGTTTGCGGAAACATTGTCTGAGCTTGCTCCCACACCTATGCCTAAGCCTTCTCCGCAGCCGCCGACTATTACATATACAACCGGCGAAACAACGGATGTGACCGACACTTCAGCGATAATCCACGGCAGCTGTAAGGTAAAAGACGGTGATGATATAGTGTGTTCTATGTTTGCCGGGTATTTTTATTATTGGACTGACGGCGGTAGGGAACAGCAATCGGAGCTGTTCTATATTACTGGTTCATCAGAACGGAGCTTGGCGCTTACCGATTTAACGCCTGACACTGTCTATTATTATAGATTTGGAGATGGTGAAACAAAGTCGTTCAGAACGGCTGAAATCGGAAAAGAAAATGTACATAAAGTTTCAGCACTCGGAGATAGGCTTGCGGTATCTTGCGGAGGCGATTATGCAGCGGAAATATCCGTTCCGGCAGGTGAAACTGTTATGCTCCGTAAAGAAGTCGTTACCGGAGAGCAGCTTAATGTAATAACTAATCCGCAGGTAACTTTGAATTATGTAGGTTCTGAAAGCAACGGTTCTTCTTTGTATTATGAATTTTACAGCTTTGTAATGCCTGATGAGGATGTGGATATTATAACAGCAGCGATTACACCTGTTATTCCTACTCCAAAGCCGCCGACTATTACATATACAACCGGCGAAGCAACGGATGTGACAGATACGTCAGCGATAATCCACGGCAGCTGTGATATAGACCATGGCGATGGTTCTATGTGCGTTATTTTTGCGGGATATTTCTATTACTGGGCTAACGGAGAAGAAGAACAGAAGTCAGATATGATTCAAATTATAAATGCGTCAAACTATGCCGAAGCGCTTACCGGTCTGACACCGGACACTGTTTATTACTACAGATTCGGCGATGGTGAAACCAAGTCTTTCAGAACAGCTGAAACCGTAAAAGAAAATGTTCATAAAGTTTCAACACTCGGAGACAACAGTCTTGCTGTATCATACGGAGGTGATTATACAGCGGAAATATCTGTTCCGGCAGGTGAAACTGTTATGCTCCGCAGAGAAATACGTCCCGGAGATCAGCGTGATATCATAACTAATCCGAAAGTAACTTTGAATTATGCAGGTTCTGAGAGCGGGCAGTCTTTGTATTATATATTTTACAGCTTTGTAATGCCTGATGAGGATGTGGATATTATAACAGCGTCAATTACACCTGTTATTCCTACTCCGAAGCCGCCGACTATTATATATACAACCGGCAAAGCAACGGATGTGACAGATACGTCAGCGGTAATCCACGGCAGCTGTAAGTTAGAAGACGGTGATGATATAGTGTGTACTATGTTTGCTACCGGATATTTCTATTATTGGGCTGATGGCGGTGAGGAACACCAATCGGAGAGCTATATGCTTAGCAGTTCATCAGAATTTAGTTTTCCGCTTACCGGTTTAATTCCTGATACAGTCTATTACTACAGATTCGGCGATGGTGAAACAAAGTCTTTCAGAACGGCTGCAGAAACATCTCCGCGTGTAATAAAGGCGTATACCGAAGATGACAACACAATTGTTGAAACATTTTCTATGTCGGGAAATGTTATAATCGGAGCATCATATGATGAAAACGGCGCTCTTATTGATATGAAAATGATTGAAG
>CAZLOX010000071.1:1161-10655 GCA_964561265.1 uncultured Lachnospiraceae bacterium | reverse complement strand
ATTGTTTTTATGGAAAAGAAATGATATAATATAATTCAAGCGAGAATTTTTTTATGGAAAGGGTGTAATTATGATCAGCAAAGGCAATCTTATATATGAGAACAAACTTTCATGCCCGTCTGATGTGGACGGATTCATTATGGAAGGCGAGGCAAAAGTATATTTTGAGAACGGAAAAATGCGTATGAAAAACGCACTTGATGAGAGTCTGGGGCAGAAATCCAATTTTGTGTATTGGTGTCCGGTGGAGTTTCCCGATAATATTATCATAGAATGGGAGTTCAGACCCATAAAAGAACCGGGGCTTGCGATTCTTTTCTTCTCGGCGCGCGGATGCGGCGGAGAGGATTTATTTGACGAAAATCTGCAGAAACGCGACGGACAGTACAATCTGTACCACAGCGGAGATATAAACGCGTACCATGTGTCATATTTCAGACGTATGTGGGAGGATGAACGCTCATTCCACACCTGCAACCTGCGTAAGAGCAAGGGTTTTCACCTTGTAGTACAGGGCGCAGACCCTATACCTAATACGGAGGACTGCCGTGAAAGCTATTCCGTCAAGGTCGTAAAATGCGGAAATACCGTCGCTTTTTATATAAACGAACTTGAGATATTCAACTGGACCGACGACGGCAGAACATACGGAGATGTTCTCGGAGGCGGAAAGATAGGATTCCGTCAGATGGCGCCTCTTATAGGTGAATACAGTAATTTAAAGGTATATGAAGCAATAAATGAAAAATAATCCGGGAGAATTTAATGAAAACTTTTACAATACTTGAATTTGATAAAATATTAAAAAAATTATCCTCCTATACAGAAAGCGAACTTGTAAGAAACAGGATAGAATCACTCGTGCCGGAAAAAAATCTTGCCAAGGCGGAAAAACTCCAGCAGGAAACTACCGAAGCGGTAAATGTAATGCTTAAGATAGGCGCTCCGCCGGTTAAGCTTTCATTGTCCAATATAGCCGGCAGTGTGAAACGCTGTGAAATGGGCAGCGCGCTTAATATAAAAGAGCTTATGGAAGTTTCGAGGTGTCTTTATATAGCACGGCGTATGAAAAGCTATATAGACGAATCAAGCGAAAATTCCGTTATCCTGCGTTCTTTCGCGGAGGAATTGACTACACTGCGCGCAGTTGAGGACGCAATCAATTCCGCTATTATTGACGAGGAAAAAATCGCGGACGATGCAAGTCCGGAACTCAGCGCGATACGGCGCAAAATGAAAAATCTGAATGTGAAAATCAAAGACACGCTGAATGATATGCTCCATTCATCGCATTACAAGAAATTTCTGCAGGACGCTATTGTAACAATGCGTTCCGACAGGTATGTTATTCCGGTAAGAGCGGAATACAGAGGAGAGATAAAGGGCATAGTACACGACAGTTCATCAAGCGGTGCAACGCTGTTCATAGAACCTATGAGCGTAGTGAATATGAACAACGAGATACGCGAACTTACAAACCGCGAGAAAACGGAAATAGAAAGAATCCTTGCGGAGCTTTCAGCAATGGTCGCCGAAAAAGCGGACGCTGTTCTTGCGGATTTCAACATAGTGACAGAGCTTGACTTTATATTCTGCAAAGGCAAATTATCGCTTGATTACAGCGGTTCTGAGCCTTTGCTGAATGACGAGGGAATAATAGAGTTCAAAAAAGCGCGTCATCCGCTTATCAGCAAAGACGACGTTATAGCGAATGATATTCAGCTGGGCGGTGAATTTGACACGCTTGTTATAACCGGTCCGAATACCGGCGGTAAGACGGTAACGCTGAAAACGCTGGGATTATTTTCGCTTATGGCGGCGTCGGGACTGCACCTTCCGGTACAGGACGCAAGCCGTGCGGCTGTATTTTCAAACGTGTTCGCCGATATAGGCGATGAGCAGAGCATTGAGCAGAGCCTGAGTACATTTTCATCACATATGGTTAATATTATCAATATAACTAACATCGCCGATGAAAATTCGCTCACTCTCTTTGATGAATTAGGCGCAGGAACAGACCCGACAGAAGGCGCGGCGCTTGCCGTTTCTGTGATAGAATATCTCAGGGCGCGCGGATGCAGAGTCGCGGCGACAACGCATTACAGCGAACTTAAATTATACGCGCTTTCGACTGACGGCGTGGAAAACGCGTCATGCGAATTTGACGTGTCAACGCTCAGACCGACATACAAGCTGCTTATAGGCGTTCCCGGCAAATCAAACGCTTTCGCTATATCAAGACGGCTTGGTCTTTCGGAGGATATTATAGCGCGCGCAAACGATATATTGTCGGATGAAAACATAAAATTTGAGGATGTTATAACAGAGCTTGAAGAAAACCGCGCCGCATCACGCAGGGAACTTGAATATTCGGAGAGAATGAAGCGTGAGATCAAGGATCTGAGAAAACAGCTTGAGGACGACCGCAGCAAATTAAAGGACAATAAGAGCCGCATATTGGAAGAAGCACGCCGCGAGGCGAAAATAATCCTTATGGACGCAAAGGAAGAATCAAACCGAATTATAAAGGAACTTGAGGAACTGCAGAGGCACGGCGCAGAAAATGTCGGCGACAAGATACAGAAAGCGCGCGACAGGCTCAAAGGCAAGCAGGACAGCATAGAATCGGCTATGGAACGCGCGTCAAAGCCGGTGAAAAAATACCGTCAGCCTCCGAAAAATCTTAAAAGAGGCTCAAAAGTCAAAATCGCCGATATGGAGCAGGAGGCAAGCGTTATAAAAGAGCCGGACAAAAACGGCATGGTAAAGGTTCAGGCAGGAATTATCACAATGGACGTGCATATATCTAATCTCACAGAGGTAAAGGACGTAAAAGGCGCGGAAATTGCAAAGCAGTATATGTCGAGGGGATTTGCGTCAAAGGCAAAGACGGTATCGACCGAGGTTGATGTGAGAGGGCAAAATCTTGAAGAGGCTCTTATGAATGTTGAAAAATTCCTGGACGACTGTTATCTTGCCGGAGTTTCGCCGGTCACAATTATACACGGAAAAGGAACCGGAATACTCCGCAGCGGTATAGGCGATATGCTCCGCCGTCACAAATATGTAAAGTCGCACCGGCCGGGAAAATACGGCGAGGGCGAAAACGGCGTTACGGTAGTGGAATTAAAGTGACGGTCTAAGGAGGTTAAAAATTGAAAAGCAAAAAAACAACCAACGCGGTACGCCTTCTGCAAAGCGCGGGCATTGAATTTGAAATTATAGAATATGATGAGGAAGTAGGCGATAATTTCGGGGAACGCGTCGCTGCAAAAGCCGGACTTGATCCGGAAATGTCATTTAAAACGCTGGTGGCAAAAGGCGATAAAAGCGGATATATCACAGTATGCGTGAATGTCGGTTCAGAAATAGACCTGAAAAAACTTGCCAAGGAATCGGGAAATAAAAAGGCAGAACTTATCCATACAAAAGACCTTCTGCCTGTGACAGGATATATACGCGGCGGCGTATCGCCGATAGGCATGAAGAAAAAATTCCCGACATATATAGACTCATCATGTATGAAAAATGAAAAAACAGCGGTATCGGGCGGCGTATGCGGCATAACGCTTGTTATGAATACAAATGATCTGGTGAAATATACAGACGCGAAAATATGTGAAATAAGAAAAGACCAATAATAAATATTAAAAGAAAGGATTGATACATATGACAATTTTCAGACCGGCGGACATCATGCTTCCGCAAAATACCGAATACACCAAATGGAGTGTAATAGCGTGCGATCAGCATACTTCGGAGCTTGGGTACTGGCAGAAAACGGCGGCGGAAGTCGGGGATGCTCCATCGGCGTTGAATATAATTTTTCCGGAGGTATACCTCGGCCGCGATGACGCAAGACGCATTGAAAAAATAAATAAAACGATGCGTGATTATATAGACGGCGGATTATTCAGAACTCTGCCCAACACATTCATATATGTTGAGAGAACGCTCAGCACCGGAAAAATCAGACACAGTGTTATAGGTACGATAGACCTTGAAAAGTATGATTTTCTCGTTGACGATAAACCTGCTGTACGCGCTACGGAGGACGTTGTATATGAGAGAATACCGCCGAGAGTAAGAATAAGGGAAAACGCGCCGCTTGAAATATCCCATGTAATGATTCTTACCGATGATCCCGAAAAGAAAATCGTAGAGGGCGCAAAAAATCTTGTTTCGGATTTTGATATCGTATATGATTTTGAGCTTATGCAGGGCGGCGGTCATATAAGAGGATACGCTATGTGTGACGCGTCAAGGGATATATTTATACAGAATGTATATAATATGGAACAGGAAAAACTGGCAGGTGACGGACTTGTATACGCAGTAGGCGACGGCAATCATTCTCTGGCTACCGCAAAGGAATGCTGGGAACGCACCAAGAGAGGGCTCTCCGATGAGGAAATGGAAAATCATCCGGCGCGTTTTGCGCTTGTGGAGCTTGTGAACATCCATGATGACGCAATCGAATTTGAGCCAATACACAGAGTTCTTTTCGGCGCAAAAAAATCAGACGTTATAGACGCGTTCCGCCGCTATTATCCGAAATCAGGCAAAAAGCCGAATGACGGACATCATATAAAATATATAGCCGGTTCGGAAACGGGAGATTTATATGTAAAATCCCCGAAAGCGATGCTTGATGTCGGCACACTTCAGGATTTCCTTGAAGATTATATGAAAAAGCACAATGTCCGCGTTGACTATATCCACGGCGAGGAGGCGGTCAGGAAGAACGCGTCAAAATATATGAACATCGGTTTCATTCTTCCTCCTATGCAGAAAAGCGACCTGTTCAGAATAGTTGCAAAGGGCGAACGTCTGCCGAAAAAGACTTTCTCTATGGGTGAAAGTTCAGACAAACGCTACTATCTCGAAGCAAGACTTATAACAGAATAACAGTTCTGACAGAGGAAACGCCGGTAATAAAAGCCCCGGCGTTTCCTCCGGGTATTTTATACTGACTCTGCTGTTTGTAAATTTTCGGCAATATGACAAATAAATAATACTTAAATAATGCACCTTACACAGATTTTTATAAAAAATATATAAAATTTTCAAACAAACTATTGACATTTGACTATAAAATGAGTTATAATGTTAATGTTGTATTCTATTGTTCATCCATAATAGAATTGACTCGTCGGAGGGAGGGAAATACAGTGTCTGAAATAAGAGTAAAAGATAATGAATCATTAGACAGCGCTCTGAGAAGATTTAAGCGCCAATGTGCAAAGTCGGGGGTTATGTCCGAAATCAGAAAGCGTGAGCATTATGAAAAGCCCAGCGTAAAACGCAAAAAGAAATCTGAGGCAGCCCGCAAAAGAAAATTCAAATAAATTATGATTTAATTTAAGTGGAGATATTATTATGGCACTCAAAGAACGTTTAGCCGAGGATTTAAAGGCGGCTATGAAAGACAAAGATGTTGTCCGCAAAAACGCAGTCCAGCTTATCCGTGCCGGAATACTGCAGATTGAAAAGGATAACAAGGTGACTCTTGACGACGACGGAATTATTGAAGTAATTGCAAAACAATTAAAACAACGCAGAGATGTCCTCCCGGATTATGAAAAGAGTGGCCGAGACGATTTAATTGCTGAATTAAAGGCTGAAATGGATGTTTTGATGGAATATCTGCCCAAACAGCTGACAATGGAAGAAATTGAGAAAATTGTCGCTGAGGCTATTGAAAAGACAGGCGCCGCATCTATAAAAGATATGGGCAAAATTATGGCTGCAGTTATGCCGTTGGTCAAAGGCAAGGCTGACGGAAAAATGATTAACGAAGCCGCAAAGAAATTATTGAGTCAATGCTTAAATCGGTAATAAATTCCGGGAAAGTTTGTTTTCCGGATGCGGGGAAATCCTGTATTTCCCCGATACGCTGAAATAGCTCAGCTGGTAGAGCAACGCATTCGTAATGCGTAGGTCGTGGGTTCGAGTCCCATTTTCAGCTCCAGAAAAAATCGCTTGAATACTGCGTTCGAGCGGTTTTTTTATTTTTATTTACGTTTTATTTTGGGACTAATTTTATAGTTTTGGGGTTTATTTGGGGTTTATTGTCTTTAATGGTCCATTTTTTGCTCTATTGAAAATCACACTGTTTTATAATTCTTTTGTGGGTTCAACATATTTTGTAGTTTTTCTGCTGCAGCGGCATCCGCTGATTGTATTGCGTGGGTATATATATTAAGTGTAGTACTCTTATTTGCATGTCCGAGCCGTCCTGATACGGTGGCAATATCAACACCTCCGGCAATAAGCAAAGTCGCTGAAACATGCCGCAGGGTGTGAATATGTGCGTCGGGCAGGTTATGACGTTTGATGAATTTTCTAAACCATGATGAAATTGTATCAGGAAACATAGCCGAACCATTTGCAGAGGTGAATACTTTACCGCTGTCTTGCCATTGGTCACCCATACTTAAACGCTGTTTTGATTGCTCAATCTTATATAGTTTTAACAGCTTAACCATATCATCAGGGATATTTACCACTCTTTCAGAATGTTTTGATTTTGGCGTGTCCTCATATACTCCTTTATTCGGTGTGTAAAGCAATGCTTTTGTTATGTGTACTATTCCCTTGTCAAGTTCTATATCAGACCAATTCAAGCCGCATAATTCGCCACGCCGTACACCTGTGTATAATATAAGCATTATTGCTGTTTTATATTTAATCGGTTCACCGTTCAAGCATTGTATCAGTTCTGCAAGCTGTTCTTCATCAAGTACAGAAGCTTCTTTATAATCAACGTGCGGCGGCTTGACACGGCTGCAAGGGTTTGACAATATTATTTGCCATTGTACCGCCGCTGTAAGCATAGAGGACAATACACGGTGATATTTTGCTATCGTAGCGGCGGCAAGGTGGTTATTATCATCTACAGGTAAAAATAATTCTTTTATCTGTAATGCCTGTGTGAGCTTATCCGCTGTTGACTTTGACACGGTACAGCTGTTTATACATTGCCGCAGCGTGTTTTCAGATATGTTTGCGTACTCTGCAAGTGCTTTTTGTGTAAATCCTGATTGTTTTATAATCTCTTTAAAGTTTTCAATAGGTTTATATTTTATATCTTCCCTTACTCCTTCCTCTGAAAGATTATTGTAGAACTCCATTAAGTGGTTAGGTTGTAACCGGTCAAGGCGAATATGTCCAAGAGCCTTTAATATGCGCGGCATAAGTCCTTTGTAACCTTGTATACTTCGTTCCTTTAATTGTTTTTCAGCATAATCTTTCATCCAACGCTCCGAGAACTCTGCAAGCGTAATATTACCGTCAAGAAATTGTCCTGTTTGACATTTTTCCTCAAAGAGTACAGTTTGACGGTCAAGCTCCTTTTCGATTTGCCGCCGCGTCATATTCGGTTTTGGTGTCCACGTCATACGCTTTTTAATCTGCTTGCCCTCGCTGTTGTAGCCGCAAGATACTGTTATGCGGTAGCTGCTCCCGCGCTTCTCAATCGTTGCCATTGTCCGCCGCCTCCTTGTTTTTCTTTATTATAGCATTAAATGTTTTATCTATAGTTTTGTCAAACGAAATAACTACATCGTCAATTAAATCTTCAAATATTTCTATAGCTTCATCTAACAATATTGCAATATGTTCTTCTTGTGGTATTCCCTTTAAAATGTTACCTGTATAAGTAATGCTTTTTTCTTGCAAACTCTGATATGACAAAATAAAATTGTTAATATTTTTTAATTCTTCATCTGAAATACTTACATCAAATTCGCATAAATATTTTTTTAATTCATCAAGCGTATGGTTATAAAGAGGTAAATGTGTAGCTATATAACTTGATGTAAGTATCTGTATTTTGGTTGATGGTGTTATACTTTTTACATATTGGTCAATAAGTACGCATATATGCATAATATTTTGACTTTGTATAATACTATTTAAAATCTTCATATCATCAGGCGTATATCGTAATTTATATCTTTTTAATATCTCTATGCTATCTTCTGACAAGCCTATTTCTTTTTCAGTTGCTACACCCTCTATTGTTTTGCTATCAGAATATCCTAATAAATAATCTAAAGAAACATCAAAAAATTTACTTATGCTATCCAATACAACAATGTCGGGTGTTCTGCTTTCTTTTTCGTAAAAGCTGATACTTCCCCTTGAAATTCCTATTTGCTTTCCTAATTCATCTTGTGACAGCCCTTTTTCTTCTCTTAATGCTTTTAATCGTGTCGCAAATGCTGTTGTAACCTTCATAATTTCACCTCTTGAATATATTTGTTGAAGTCTAAATATTTGCATATAAATGTATTGACAAAGACACACTTATATGCTTATAATATAAGTGTAACAAATAACAACATCGTTGTCAATAGAAAAGAGTGAAAAAAATGACAAATTACGAATTAAAACAAGAAATTAAGAAAAGCGGCTTTACATTATGGCAAGTAGCCGAGCAAATAGGAATATGCGAAATGTCGCTTATTCGTTGGCTACGTTCCGAACGTGATACACGCAATCAATCGAAAGTAATAAAAGCATTTGAGGAATTGAAAGCAGAAAAGGGGATAAGGGTAAATGACTGAACTAATATCATTACATAAACCGCCGCGTATGCGTGGCATAAAACAGGCTATAGAAGAATTGCGCGCCGCTGATAGTGAAACGGCATTGACAGAACACGCCTTGAGGCGGCTTATATTAAGTGGTGCGCTGCCGTCTGTACGTTGCGGAACGAAATACCTTATAAATATGGACGTGCTGACCGATTATTTATATAAAGGCTCTTGCGGCGGCGAGGTTTCGCCTGTGAGTGGTTACGGCAGTATCAGGGTAATAAAAGAAAGAGGTTGATATTTTGCCTAAAGGAAAGAAAAGCAGAAAAAACAACCGCCGCCGGATGGAAAACCATACAACTGTATTAGATGTGTTTCAAGAGCGTATATACGAGTATATGAATACATACAACCTTGATGAAATAACCGCAGAAAACACATCGGATGGGTTAGAGGTATTTTATTCTGAACATACGGATAACTGCATTGTTGAGAGTAATATAGAACTCCCCGCATTGTTTGACTTATTACAATCATCTATGCCAAGACTGAATATCAAAGAATTAAACTGTATGCGATACGGTAATATATTTGATTTTGAATTTTACTTTGCCACTGAACAAATACCTTATAATGTCTTTGCTGATGTTACAACAGCGGCGGAAAATAAAAAAACACTTTGCCCAAGCTACCAACTCCCGCAAAGTGTTTAATATAAACCAATAAATAATTAGGCGGTTTATGAAAAAATTATATCATATTCCGCCTTTATTTTCAAGTCTAAAATGCAAATTTGATTATAAAGGTTCATTGAGCCTTTAGGGCTTGTTCATAATATTAAAAGAATGACGAAAAAAATAAAGGATATGGAATATGAAAATAAAGCAAACAACAAAAAAATGCAAAGACGGAGTTATATTCATAGATAAAAAGCTATTTAAACGCAACAGAGCA
>CAZLOX010000071.1:0-1151 GCA_964561265.1 uncultured Lachnospiraceae bacterium | reverse complement strand
AGATAGACGCGCAAAAAGGAAACACCGAAGCACAGACAAACAAAAAGAGATAAATTCAAGGATAGCTAACCGCAAAATTTTAGAAATGATACATAATAATTTTGAAGATGGTATATTTCTAACACTTACATTTGCTAAATTACCTACTGATTTACGAAAGGAAATAAATAACTTCTTACGACGTTTAAAATATAGATATACCAAGCGCGGGGAGAAACTGAAATATATAGCGGCAGTTGAATTTAAAGAATGTCGCCCGCATCTGCATATAATAATCAATAAAAATTCAGATATGGAAAATATGAACAAATTAGAATTAGAAGATTATATAAAAAGAATATGGAAAAACGGCGATATTGTAAACATCCGCCCGCTTGAAAGGCATGGATATTATAAAAATCTTGCTGAATATTTGGTAAAGGAAATAGCAGATAGTTTTAATGATAGAAACAGTCCTTTTAATTGCCGTTGTATACATAGTCAAGGTTTAGAATTACCAGAGGCCGAAACCGAGATTATAGAGGGTGATTATAATACTTTGCTTGATATACCTAACATCAAAGAAATAGACGGTGAAGAATATGAATTAATATGGGAGAGTCAATATACAGGCAGAAATGAATATACAGGGTCTTATTATGTTACATATGCATTAAAACCTACAGCAAGAGCATTACAGCGGCGGCAGAAAAGAAGAACAATAAAAGAACGGACATTTAACAGAATACGAGCATAAATTAAGTTAAATATCCGCTTCAATATATACGCTGACATTATTATAACATATAACGGAGCGAAAAAGCAATGGAAAATGAAAAAATAGTTGCAATAATACAGACCGGCAAGACAGAATATTTAGAACATCTGTATTTACAGAATAAACGAATGATTTATAAAATAATCAAAAAATGCGGTATAAAATCAGAATATACAGAGGACGCATTACAAGACGGTTATATAGGTTTACATATGGCGGCGTTAAGCTTTAATGCTAATTTAGGCTTATCCTTTTCTACATTTGCATATAAGCTGATATTACATAGTGTTTTACAAGGTACACATACAGGAAAAGCGGTATATATGCCTAATAATATTTATTATAAGCGTACAGCATACAGCGGGCGAAAAAGCAATTATTACAGGAAACAGGG
>CAZLOX010000070.1:0-10672 GCA_964561265.1 uncultured Lachnospiraceae bacterium | reverse complement strand
ACGAGTGTTTCAAAGCCTGCCTGCATCAAAGCTGTAACGCCGCCGCAGAGAACAACCTGCTCACCGAAAAGGTCTGTTTCTGTTTCCATCTTGAATGTTGTTTCAAGAACGCCGGCTCTTGCGCCGCCGATACCTGCCGCATATGCAAGACCGATATCAAATGCTTTGCCTGACGCGTCCTGATATACAGCGCAAAGACACGGAACACCCTTGCCTTCAACATATTCTGAACGAACTGTATGACCAGGGCCTTTAGGAGCAACCATGATTACGTCAACATCTGCCGGAGGAACGATCTGTTCAAAGTGGATGTTGAAGCCGTGGGCGAATGCAAGAACGTTGCCCGCTTCAAGGTTAGGCGCAATGCTTTCCTTGTATATATCAGCCTGCTTTTCATCAGGAACAAGAATCATAATAAGATCAGCCTGTTTTGCAGCGTCAGCGGCTGTAGCAACGCGCAGACCTGCCTCTTCAGCGATTTTCCATGATTTGCTGCCTTCGTAAAGTCCTACAACAACGTCAACGCCGCTTTCTTTCAGGTTAAGAGCGTGAGCGTGTCCCTGACTGCCGTAACCGATTATAGCCACGGTTTTACCGTTGAGCAGACCCAAGTTACAATCTTCTTTATAAAAAATCTTTGCCATTTTATAAGACCTCCAAAAAATTTAAAATTATTTATCCGCTTTCAGAATGCTTGTTCCTCTTTCAAGGGCGATCATGCCTGTACGTACGATCTCCTCAATGCCGAAAGGTTCGAGCATTTCAACGAAAGCGTCTATTTTGCTGTTGCCGCCGGTTATTTGGGCGGTAACAGTAGTTTGCGATAAATCAATGATGTTCGCTCTGAAGATATCTATGATCTGAACTACTTCGGAGCGGTTCTTTGATGACGTTTTAACCTTTACGAGAACAAGTTCACGCTTTACCGCGTCATCATTTTTAAGCGTTTTTATTTTTATAACGTCAATAAGTTTGTTAAGCTGTTTTGAAATCTGTTCAATAGTAATTTCATCGCTTGTAACTTCTATTGTTATACGCGATATGGTCGGGTCGTTTGTTATACCGACAGCGAGAGAATCAATATTAAAGCCGCGGCGGCTGAAAAGTCCCGCAACCTTCGATAATACGCCGGCGTGGTTTTCAACAAGCACACTTAAAATATACTTTTCCATAGTCAGTCTCTCCTTTACATTCTTTTTTCGTTAAGCGAGCCGCCTGTCGGTTCCATAGGATCGACATCGACAACAAGGAGATAGGAGCCTTCTGAGTTCATAAGCATATCTATTCCTTCGTCTATCTGACTGTTTTCGCTTATTCTGCCTGTCGGAATACCGTAAGCGTCCGCAAGTTTGCAGAAATCCGGACTGCCTTCGAGAGTTACCGCCTGATAATTTGACTTGTAAAGCAGGAACTGATGTTCGTGAACCATGCCAAGCCGGTCATTTTTAAATACGACCATTTTAACGTCAATACCCCACTGGCACATTGTTGCAAGCTCCGGAAGATCCATCTGGAAACTGCCGTCGCCCATAACCGCGACAACCTGACGCTTATCGGTTATAGATGCCGCCGCGCTTGCGCCTATCGCTGCCGGAAGTCCGTAGCCCATAGTGCCGAATCCGGCTGAGGTTATAAGCATTCCCGGCTTTTTGAATATGAAGTTATTAGCAGCCCAGAGCTGATTTTGTCCGACTTCTGTTGTTATATAGACATCCGAATCTGTTTTTTCGGCAAGTCTTCTCATAAAATATTTAGGATTTACAAAGCCGGTATTCTCTGTCGCATAAGGCGCGTTCATATCGGATTTGATTTTTTCCACTTCGTCAAGCCATTCCGCCGGAGTTTCATAATCTTCCGCCATAGGTATAAGCTGATTCAGCACATCTTTCAGATCGCCCACGATAGGAATAAGCGGGATCATATTTTTGCCGATTTCGGCAGGGTCAATATCTATGTGTATCAGATTGGCTCTTTTTTCAAGCGATGTTGCGTTGAACACGGCTCTGTCGCCGAGTCTTGCGCCCATTATAATAACGGTGTCGCTCTTGTTCAGTATCAGATTGGCGCTTTTCAGTCCGTGAGAGCCGACCATACCGCAGAAATGCCCGCTGTCGGTCGGGACAACGCCTATGCCCATCATTGTTGTTACGACCGGAATATTTGTTTTTTCGATAAATTTGTTGAACTGTTCATAGCAGCCGGACGATGCCGCGCCGCCGCCGGTCATTATTACCGGACGTTTTGATTTTTTAATAATGTCAACCGCTTTTTTTATCTGCGATTCATTTGCCTTGCCGACGAGTTTGTAGCCTCTTATGTTGATTTCGGGTTCTTCGTCGGGATAATCAAACTCAGCTTTCAGAATATCCATAGGGATATCCACAAGAACCGGACCGGGACGGCCTGTTCCTGCGATATAGAAAGCCTCAGCTATAACTCTTTGTATATCAAGACCGTTCTTTACGAGATAGTTATGCTTTGTAAAGGGAAGGGTTGCTCCGATGATATCCACTTCCTGGAACGCATCCTTGCCTATAATAGATGTTGCCACCTGACCTGTGATTGCGACGATAGGAACGGAGTCCATATAAGCTGTCGCGATACCTGTAATAAGGTTTGTTGCTCCGGGGCCGGACGTTGCGGTGCATACTCCGACTTTACCGGTAACGCAGGCATAACCGCTTGCCATATGAGCGGCGCCCTGTTCATTTCTTACCAATATATGCTTTATGCCGGTAAAAGACAGTCTGTCGATAATAGGACAGTTTGCGGCGCCCGGATAGCCGAATACATGAGAAACGCCGTTTTTTTCAAGCATTTTTACAACCATTTCTGCGCCTGTCATTTTCAAAATAAATTCCTCCTGACTCTGTAGTATTGAATATACAACAGGTTTACTGTTTTTCCTGGCCGGAAACTTTTTAAGATGCCGGCTTTTTGTATAGTGTGATACAGACTATGTCGTCCGTATACAAATGAAAGTACTTTTTAAGTACTGTTGTAGATAAAATAATTATTATATAAATTACAATATAACTATTTTATCAGCAATTTTTCATATTGTCAACTGTTTTTGAAAAAAGATACTCTCTAAAACACAAAATATGTTATATTATAAAGCACAAAATATGTTATAATCTTCTTATGAGGCGGTAATCGGGGTATGAATGAGATAATCAGTCCTGAAAATGCCGGATTTATCCCTGAATTTCAAATCCGTGAAGCAATAAAAATCCGCCATCGAAAAAAATGCCGAAAAATTATACAAAAAAATTTAAAAAAACTCTTTTAATTTATGAATTATTGTGGTATAATGATTATAGTCGGGTAAGGTTAGATGAATATTTTATGAAATTTAACCAAAAAATCCGTGTGAGCGGAATCGTCATTTTGACGATGACAAAAATTTAATCAAATGGAGGAATAATAAATATGTTCAAAAATTTCAGCAAGACAGCAAAAAAAGCTGTGACTTTTGCCGCTATTGTCGCACAGCTTGCAACTGTAGGCGTGTTTATGCCGGCGGCATCCGTCGGAGCTACGCCTATCACAAGACAGGTTGAAAACCTTGACCGCGGCGTTGTTGCCGTTAAAACGGATGACGGCGTATTTGTTTCGTGGAGAAGACTTGGTACGGAATCTCCCGATACAAATTTCGCACTCTATCGTGACGGCGCTCTCGTTACAAGCGGAGCTATCACAAACTTCGTTGATAAGGACGGCACAAAGGATTCAAAATACATTGTCGCTACAAACAATACGACAATGTCAAAGGAAGTTTCGGTTCTTGAAGATCAGTACATAGATATTCCGCTTCAGGATACACCGGTTTCGGAGGAATATGACATTTACTCGCTCACATTCGCAACATACGCACCCGGCGACTCCACAGTCGGCGACCTTGACGGTGACGGAGAATATGAAATCATTATGATGTGGAATCCGTCAAACGCAAAGGACGCGGCTACCGTAGGTACTACCGACAAGGTATTTATCGACGCTTACAAGCTCGACGGCACAAGACTCTGGAGAATTGATATGGGCGTTAATATCCGCGCAGGCGCTCACGATACACAAATGCTGTGCGCAGACTTCAACGGCGACGGCAAAGCAGAGCTTATTCTGAGAACTGCTGACGGAACTGTTGCAGGCGACGGAACTGTTATAGGCGACGCGTCAAAGAACTGGGCGGAGCTCAACAGTGGTAAAAACCTTCAGGGCCCTCTTTATCTGACAGCCTTTGAAGGCGCAACAGGCAAAATACTTGACACTGTTGACTACGATCCTCAGACACCGCAGACAAACAATACTCCGGGCTGGGATTTCGGTGACGGATACGGAAACCGCAGTGAAAGATATATTGCTACAATAGCTTATCTTGACGGCGTAAAGCCTTACGCTGTTGAACAGAGAGGATATTATCCTGGTAAAGACGCAGGCCCCGGACGTACTGTTGTTGCGACATACGAACTCAATTCTTCAAACAAACTCGTTCAGAAATGGAGATTTGACACAAACGACGGAGATAACTCCAAATATATCGGTCAGGGCAACCACTCAATGGTAGCCGGCGATGTTGACGATGACGGATATGATGAAATAATCTCAGGTTCTCTCGCGCTGGATCATGACGGAAGCGTGCTGTGGTGCACATACTACGGTCACGGCGATGCTCACCACCTCGGCGACTTCGATCCGACAAATCCGGGTTATGAATACGCAAAATGCTATGAGGGCGGAGAAGTTGCGGCTGCTACACATCTCGGAGCAAAAGAAAACCAGATCTGGGGAACTACTGTTCAGGATGCAAAAACAGGTAACATCCTTCAGGCTCATAACGGTATTAAAGATACAGGACGCTGCATGATCGGCAACATAGGCTACAAAGATAAGTATTATGCTGTATGGGGTGCTGCAAGCTCCGGTTACTGGGATAATGAAGGCACAGATCTCGGCGATCTTGGCCTTGCAATGAACGGCAGAATTTACTGGGACGGCGGTCTTACAGATCAGCTTCAGGATCACGTAACTATTTCAAAATGGAACAACGCTACAAACAAAGCTGAAACAATATTCACAGCAGACGGCAACTCGATCAACGGCACAAAGGGCAACGTAAATGCTCAGGCTGATATTATTGGTGACTGGCGTGAAGAAATCGTTACTTACAAGCAGGTAAATCAGACAGAAGAAAAAGTTAAGATATTCGTTGAAAGTGCAAACAGAGAATATGAATTCTCAAAGATAGTTCCGGAATACATTCTCCGCGTTGCTACAACAACTATCCCGACAGAATACAACTTCTCAACATTCATGCACGATGATCTTTACAGAATCGGCGCGGCTACATACAACGTAGCATACAATCAGCCGCCTCACATCAGCTTCTATCTGAGTGATACAATCGAAGGCTACACAACACAGCCTGCTCCGAATGTAACACTTGTTCCGAACAACTTTACAGAGGAAGCTTTTGACGAGTCCAAACTTTCAGCGGCTCCGGCAACACCGTCAACTCCGGATACATCGGGTTCATCGGTTGTTAAACTTGTTATCAACTCAACAGAAGCTACAATCAACGGCACGGCAAGCACACTGCTTTCAGCTCCGGTTATTGTTGACGGAAGAACACTCGTTCCTGTAAGATTTATTTCCGAGGCTCTCGGCGCTAAGGTTGACTGGGACGGCGATACAAGAACTGTTACGATCGAACTTGACGGCAAAACAATGAAACTCGTTATTGATTCGACAGACGCGGACGTTGCAGGCGCAAATGTTGCTCTTGACGTTCCTGCTCAGATCATAAACGACAGCACAATGGTTCCTATCAGATTTATCTCCGAAAACTTCGGCGCTAAAGTTGACTGGGACGGCGATACTCAGACTGTTACGGTTTCAAAATAATCTTTTAAATAAAATTTTCGGAAGAGGCGCTTGCTTTACGCGGGCGCTTTTTCTATTTCATAAATTATTTTCAAAAATATATTGCGAAATTTCATAAATTAAGGTATAATATATCTATGTATATAATAATACGCAGATACGGCGCGGAGATATCCGCGGTTAATATATCGTATATCACGAAAGGAATGATTTTAAATATGAAATTAGGAATAGTCGGACTGCCGAATGTCGGCAAGTCCACACTCTTTAACGCAATAACTCAGGCAGGAGCGGAGTCGGCAAATTACCCGTTCTGTACTATCGAACCGAATGTGGGCATAGTTGCCGTTCCCGATGAAAGGCTTGATGTACTCGCAAAAATGTACAATCCTCAGAAGGTCACGCCCGCTGTTATCGAATTTGTTGATATTGCCGGCCTTGTAAAGGGCGCAAGCAAGGGCGAGGGGCTTGGAAATAAATTCCTCTCCCATATAAGGGAAGTTGACGCGGTTATCCATGTGGTGAGATGCTTTGAAGATGAGAATATAACTCACGTTGACGGAAATATTGACCCGCTGCGCGATATCGAAACAATAAGCCTTGAACTTATATTCGCGGATATCGAAATGGTTGAGCGCCGTATCGACCGCACAAAAAAGGCTATGAAGGGCGATAAATCGCTTGCCGCTGAGGTTGATTTCCTTGAAAGGCTGAAACAGCATCTCGAAGAAGGAAAACCGGCAAGAAGTTTTGATTACACCAAAGAAGAAACGGCGATGGTGAAGGAGGTTGCCCTGCTTACGCTGAAACCTATGATATATGCCGCAAATGTGGCTGAGGAGGATTTTGCGGACGGCTTGGAGAATAATAAATTCGTGAACGCGGTGAAGGAATTTGCCGAAAGTGAAAATTCACAGCTCATATGCGTGTCGGCAAGGATTGAGGAGGAAATATCTCAGCTTGACGATGAGGAAAAAGCCGTATTTCTGGAGGATCTCGGCATGAAGGAATCCGGACTTGACAGACTTATCAGGGCAAGTTATAAACTGCTCGGACTCATAAGCTATCTCACAGCCGGCGAACCGGAAGTGCGCGCATGGACGATTACCGACGGCACAAAGGCTCCGCAGGCGGCAGGCAAGATCCATACAGATTTTGAACGCGGATTTATCCGCGCGGAAGTGGTCGCGTATGACGATCTTATCAGGCTCGGTTCGATGGCGGCGGCAAAGGACGCCGGCCTTGTACGCTCCGAGGGAAAAGAATATGTTATGAAAGACGGAGATATTGTTCTGTTCAGATTTAATGTATAAGGGGTGAAAATATGCCGGCAAGTAAAATTCTTATAATGGACGATGACGTCACTGTAATCGAACTTATAAAGCTGTACCTTGAAAAGGAAGGATATAAAACGCTCGAGGCCTCTGACGGAAAAGACGGCATTTTAAAATACCGACGGGAAAAGCCGGATCTTATCGTTCTTGATCTTATGCTCCCCGAAATCGACGGAAAACAGGTATGCCGCGAGATACGAAAAACTGACGACACTCCGATAATAATGCTTACATCAAAGGAGGACGTTCTGGATAAGATAGTGGGGCTTGAACTCGGCGCGGATGATTATATGGTAAAACCGTTTGATCCGCGTGAACTTGTGGCAAGAATAAAGGCTGTTCTCAGACGCACTTCTGTAGCGGCGGCAAGCAACGATAAAATCATAAAACACGGAAATCTGGAGATAAATATGACTAACTACGAACTCAGAATGTCCGGAAAGCTTATAGATATTCCGCCGAAGGAACTCGAACTCTTTCATTATCTCGCCTCAAATCCGAACCGCGTATTCACGCGCGAACAGCTGCTTGATCAGGTGTGGGGATTTGACTATTTCGGCGACTCGCGGACTGTGGATGTGCATATAAAAAGGCTGCGGCAGAAAACAGAGCCGTTTCAGGAAAACTGGCAGATAAAGACGGTCTGGGGCGTGGGATATAAATTTGAAATGACCGATATTCCGGCAGAAATTTAATTTTTAATATTGACTGAGAGGAACTGATATAATAATGAATGAATACAGATTTAACGGCAGTTCTTATGTTCCGGAGATAAAGACGCCGTCTGTTCCGGCGTCAGGCAGAGGGAAAAAGTCGTACTTTGCCGCGTTTGTGATAACAGCGCTGGTATGCGTGTGCGCTGTTATCACTCTGATAATACTGGTTGCATCAGGTTCAGGCATACACCGGAAACCATTATACATTTACACCAATCCGGTCACCGATGAACGCGATAAAACCGGCTTCTCTGATATAACAGGCGGTTCCGGCGAGGCTATGTCGGTGTCGCAGATATACAAAGCGGTAAGTCCGAGTGTTGTCGGAATAGTTACGCAGGTTCCGGTATCGGGACTGTTCGGCAGCTCGATAGGCGAGGGAAGCGGTTCCGGCGTGATAATAAGAAGTGACGGATATATAATGACAAACAGCCATGTTATAGAGAATGCAAAGGAGATAACCGTTGTTCTGCCGGATAAGAGGGAATATCCGGCGGTAGTGGTCGGTGATGATGAAAAGACAGACCTTGCGGTTATCAAGATAAACGAAAATGATCTGCCTGCCGCCGTTCTCGGCAATTCCGACACAGTTGAACCCGGCGAACTTGCCGTTGCAATCGGCAATCCGCTCGGACAGGAACTTGCAAGTTCGGTCACAGCGGGAGTGGTAAGCGCGGTAAACAGGAATATTACCGTACAGGGCAAAAAGCTGAATCTTATACAGACCGACGCGGCGATAAATCCCGGCAATTCGGGAGGGGCTCTGGCGAATTGTTTCGGCGAGGTGATAGGCATAAACACTGTTAAAATGTCGTCCACTTCAATAGAAGGAATAGGATTTGCCATTCCGATAAGCGAGGCGCTGCCTATCGTAAATTCACTTGTGGACAACGGCAGGGTAGTCGGAAGAACGTATATTGGCATAACCGGCGAGAACGCGCCGTACGGCGTTATAGTGCGTACTGTCACTGAAAATTCACCGGCGGCAAAAGCCGGAATTGAGGTCGATGACCTCATTGTGAAGGCGAACGGTCAGACTATTTCGTCCGTGCAGGAAATAAACGATATAAAAGAGGATTTAAAGGTAGGCGACTCAATAACGCTTACGATATACAAAGACGGAGAACTCAGGGATATAAATATAATTCTGGAAGAGGCACAGTAATACAGATTATTAAAAACGGTTCAGACGCAGGACACGGCAAATATCCATATATGCGTTAAAATAAATTTATAACGGAGGTATACTCAAATGAAAAGCAAAAAAAGCAAAATTTTATCTCTCGCCCTTGCTGCGGTCACAGTGTGTTCGCTTCTGGGCGGATGCGGCCCTGATAATTCAGCCGGTAACGATAACGAAAAGGCGGATTATTCCGGTGTTCATCTCAGAGTGGGCGGATACCGCGATTTAAGAACAGACCCTTACAACAGCTCATATTCTATCGGCGCGGATAAATTCATGGAGGATTATCCGGGAGCCGAAGTGGAATTTATGGTTGCCGGACAGACAGGCGCAAACGAACAGATCGTGGCGGCGGTAAACGCGCAGGATGTATGGGATGTACAGCTTATAGTCGGCGTTTCGCTTCCGGGCGCTTTTGAGAATAATTTATACACACCGCTTGACGACTATGTGGATATAAACAATCCTCTCTACACGAAGGATCTTGTTGAGGATGCCGGCTCTTATCTCGGAAAAATATATGCTGTCGGAAATGTTATGATGAGCGATTTCCAGTACGGAATATACAACGAAACCCTTTACAACGACTACAACATCAAAACTCCGGCGCAGTATTATCAGGAGGGCGCATGGAACAGGGAGTCTTTCCTTAAAATGATAGATGATTTAAAGGCAAATCAGGTGCAGATGTACCTTAACTTTGACAAGCCGAACAAGACCGGAACATACGCGGTAGACCATCTTGAGGACGGAACAGTGGAGCTTGCCTACAACAAACAGCCTAACCGCGAATGGCTTACATTCCTGAGAAATATAGTGTATGACAAGGGCATGACAAGCGTTAAGGGCAAGACATATAACCGTGAAGTGGGTTTTGCGCTTGATATACTTCCGCATATTCTTGTTGACGCGAAAAATTCTTCCACACAGGACACAATGAGATATATCCCGTTCCTCGCAAAGGAAAATCCTATATCATCCTATATCGTTGAATATTATTTCGGAGTACCGAACGGAGTGAAAAATGTTGAGGCGTCGGTTGAGCTTATCAATGATATGATTGAGGGCTGTATAGACGACAGAACAGCTATGTACAAGGAAAATATGACCGAAGAGGACTACAAGATATTTGAGGAAACCGCTCTTGACAGTCATTATATAGTGCGTGACTGCGGAGTATGGCCGGAAAATGACGTTATCGAATATTTCAAAGCCGGCGGAGCGGTATCGACAAGTGTTGATGAAAACGTTACCCGTATGCAGACTATTGTTGACGATTACAACAAAAAAGCAGCAGAGCAAAAAGAAAAGGCTGAATCAGCCGAATAAGTGAAATAGTACGCTATTTCCACAAAAATAGGAGTTATGGCAAATTATTTTGCTATAACTCCATATTTTGTAATAATGAATTACAATTATAATGCGGAGGGGCGTATCGACGCCCCTGTAAACTTTATTGGAGTAATTATTTTCACAACCCCCCGAGTTACTTTCCACTCGTCGGGAAAGTAACCAAAGCGCCGCTAAGAGGGGAAAACCTGCGGAGGTTTTCCCCT
>CAZLOX010000069.1:8944-10700 GCA_964561265.1 uncultured Lachnospiraceae bacterium | reverse complement strand
CTGTAAATTTTTACATCGTTCCAGCCCTTTTCAAGGTTTAATTTCATTGTCTGTTTCTGGATACTGTTACTTGCTGTTGTTGTGAATTTTTCGTCACTGCCTGTATCAAAGCCCTGATAATTTACTCTGACAAAAAAGTCAGATGCCTGCTTTGATATGTATCCGAGTTCCGCGTCATATGTACCCTTTTCATCGGCCCATACCTTGAACACAATCGTTCCGATATCGGTGTTTGTACCGCCTATGCGTTCAACCACATAGCCGCCGGATGCGCTGCTGTTCGCCGCAACATCCGCCCAGCCGCCGGTATGCTGACGCTCTGCTTCATAGCGCGTCATGCCATTGTCAGCCGAAACCAATGCGGCAGGCATAAACGATGCCATAAGCGCCGCTGTGATGCACAGGGATACTGCTCTTTTATAAAACTTCATAACCCAACCTCCCATATTTTTATGTTCTCTGTTTTCCTGTTTCAATACATCATATTATATCACTGATATCCGGATATTCCTATATCGAAAAATTTAATATACCTTATGAAAAATTTAATAATTTCCAGTTTTTAAGCGAATAATTTGCTGCTCTGCAAGAAAAAAACGCGCCCCGAATGCCTTCCGGCAATTCGGAACACGTTTCCTGATTTATGTGTTAATATTACTTAGCCTGAACTTTTTTTGAATATGCCATTGATATCGGTTTCATTCCATTATCCCACGCGAATGCTTTTATTGTATAGCGTCCTCCTTCGGCAGGAACATTCAGCTTGTATATGCCCGAATTTATACCTTCAGCGTCAAATTCAACATTGTCGCTTTTAGCAACAGAGCACAACGTACCGTCATCATTATAAAGACCTACATATACAATTCCGTTTTCAGATCCCGTATTATTTTTAATTTTCACTGTAACATCATTTTCCGCGCCGCATACAAACCCTGCATCGGAAATTTCAACTGAATATACAGTCCACGGCAATTGGTCAGCCTCAGAATATGTACCTGTTTTCATATTGTCGACATAAACCGCTGTATCAATACTCTGCCACCAGGTCTTAAGCTCTATACCCGTTACTTTATCAACAGTCATTCTGCCGTCGTTATGAGGTATAGTATAGCTTGTCGGAGTAAACCATATCGAACCATCGTCACTTATCATAAACTCATTGTCAATAGCTACGGCAAATTTATTGCTGTCTGTATCCACAAAATACCTGCAGTTTATCCAGCAGTGTGTCGCCGTATTTTTATCGCCTATAGTGTACAGTTTGGCAATATTGTCACCGCCTGCTGCAGCAAGTGTTACCTGATCACCTCTGAGCTGTATTGTTCCGAAGATATCATTGCCGCACTTAAGGCCGATTGATGCCTGACTGTCTTTGTCGTGGTTACCTATTGAATCAATATACATATCATATTCAACATACACTTTGCCTGTAAGTTCCGTGTAATCATTGGCCGAGCTTGTAAAATCAAGACCCAGTTTAGATTCAGACCACCACTCCTTACCTCTCAGGCCAAGCGCCGATGTGTGTCCGTCCATATCATCAAGAGTCACATCAGCATTTCCGCTGTAATACCATCCCTTCTGATTGTTCTTGACAGTATCCAGTATATTGTCGAAGTTCTCCTCCGTATCAGCCCTTCCTATGAGCGATTCATGTATTTTTACAGGCAGTATATACTTATAGAATGCTGTTCCGGCGGTGCCGTTTTTATCCTTCGGAACAATTTTTATGAGTATAATCTTTGAGGAGTCC
>CAZLOX010000069.1:0-8934 GCA_964561265.1 uncultured Lachnospiraceae bacterium | reverse complement strand
CCACGTTTGAAATATCAATTGTAAGTCCCGACTTTCCGGTTCCATTGATAACCGCACCGGCGGCAATATTAAAGTTGTCAAGCGCATAAACAGCGTATTCGCTTATGCCTTCCTCAACTGCGGCATGATAATCATACGTAACAGTAATTTCATTTTTACCGTCAACGGTTACTGCCGTAATATACGGGCGAGGTGCATCGGCCTTATCCGCCTGTACATACTTCCATGAGGAAACTCCGTCAATTGAGAGGGTTTCACCGCTGTCAGCATTGGTAAATGTACACTTCTTTGTCAGAAGTTCATTAGTCTTTGAAACTGTCCATTTTTGTTTATTATCATTGTCATTTGCCGACGCCATTATTATGCCATTGTCATAGGCAATTCTCATGCCGGATCCGGAATTTGTAATTGTATATGTATCTTCACCGACTTTTGCGATTTCCCATTTTTGCGCCTCGCCGTTTGTTTTTTCCCATGTCTGAGCCTGAGCGCCCGCGCTTTCCGCGCGGAGATACGTTCCGCAGTAATTTTTCAGCATTATTGTTCCGTCTGTTTGCTGCTCTGCTGTCCATGAGTAATGTGTTCTCATCCAGCCCTCATACCAATAAAGACCAAGATTTCCTCCGTTATTTGAGGTTTCCCCGCCGTTTATCTGAAGCATCAGACCGCAGTCTTTATTCATAAGCATCAGAGAACCGCTGCCGTCCGTATTTTTTACAAACTGCCAGAGCTGCTTATTGTCACCCATTGCGACAGGAGCTGTTACTGCGTCTCTGTTTTCTGTGTTGTATGACAGCGCCTCGCCGGAAAGTACATTGATAAGTTTGAAATATGTTCCATCCTCATCCATAACAATCCATTTTTCATCATATCCGCCGTCAATATCTGCCGTTACAACAGGAGCGTTCTTTCCGCCGCTCATGAATCTGCCGCTGTTGTCAGAGAGTGTATATGTTCCCTCCGCAATCGTATTGTCTGTTGGCTGAGGATTTATACCAAGAATTTCAATTTCATAAATACTTGCGCCCCATTGTTCATGATTTACTGTAAAACGGAAATAGCGCGCATTTACTGTTTTTTCGTCGGTAACATCTTTCGCTTCGGTTTTTGAGTTCATCTTGTCAACATAGATTTCATAATTTTCGCCGTCTTCCGAATATTCTATTTTATAGTTGTAACCGGCCTGGTCAAGTTCAAAATGAATATTCACCATGCGTACATCATAAACATTTCCAAGGTCTATATCAAGGGTATTAGGGACATTATTCGTGCCGCCTTTCTGCGCCCAGCGCGTAGTCATATCGCCGTCCACCACGAATGATGCGGGATGATATTCCGAATCAGTTTCCTCTGTTGATGCCGTCACAGTCTTATTAAGTGCAAGATTTGTCAAATCCTCCTCAACTGTGCATGGTGTGCCTTTAGCCTGAAATTCCCAGATACTTGCGCCGAACTCACTGTGATTTACAGTCAGACGAAGATATCTTCCAGCCGCATCGCCTTCATCAATTACAGTTCTTGTTGTTGTCTTTTGTGACATTTTATCAACAAATGTGCGCCACACATCACCGTTTACCGAATATTCAATCTTATAATTATAGCCCGCCTGATCAAGCTCAAAATCTATTGATGTTTTCGTTATGCGGTAGGTATCCTGCAAATCAATGACTATCGTTGCCGGCTGATTGGCTGTACCCTGCCGCTGAGCCCAGCGTGTGGATGAATCACCGTCTACCATATATCTCGCGTAACGGTTTTCATCTGTATTGTATGATGAAGCCTCAATCGGCTTATTCAGCGCGATATTTGAAGTGCCGTCATCAGCATTTACTGTAATTTTGACAGTTTTGGACTCGCTCTTGTCAAATTCAACCGTTATTTCGTTTTCACCTGCATCAAGTTTGTCAAGATATGATGTTTTCAGGGTTATGCTGTTCCAGTGTTTTTCATAGTCACTGTCGGGCACAAGGGTGTAATCCCCATTCTTCAATGCCGTAACAGACGCTCCGTTGGTTGTGAGATTTATCTCCTGCTTCCATGCCGGATTTTTGTCATATGATGCCGCAGTTGGCGCAATCTCTGCCGGAGCGGCTGCATCGTTGCTGTATACATATATTTCCTTAACTCCCGCGCCCCAGCCGTCGGTATTCATAGTGAGCTTCAGATATCTCGCCTTGACACCCGGCTTTGTTTCACATATCGACTCGGAGGGCGTCTTATCCTGACTAAGCTTATCAACATATGTATTCCATGTGCTGTTGTCATCTGAATATTCTATCTTATAGCTTTGGCGGTTGCCGTATTGAAATACAACAGAAACCTCATCTATCGAATAGCTGCCCTCAAGGTCAACAGTAAGCGAAACTTCAGGCTTGGATGTGTTGGTTCCGTTTTCAAATTTCTGCTGCCACATTGTCACAGGATTTCCGTCAACAGCATTTTCCGCCGGCTGTATATCATCGTCCTCAGAAGATGTTACAGGTTTTCTGAACGCAATATTAACACGCGATGAAGGATCCGGAAGAGATTCCTTATCAATACCTGCATGGGCTATAATATTCTGTGCTGCTTCGGGAATATTATCTTTCGTAAACGCTATGTTGCCTACGCTTGCCGAAGCTCCCGTACTGCTTATTCCTTTAGGGCAGTTATAGTAATTGCCTTCAAATATATTGTCATGGTTCGGCGGATTTGACGCCTGGAATGAATATTCGGTATTGTCAAATACATTTGCCTGCGCCTTTTTATAGCAGCTGCCGTTGTCGAAATATATGCCCATGATATTATTATGGCATGCCCATTTGCCCCTTACCGTATCTGTTATGTAGTTGTAATAGAAAGCCGAATCGCCGTCCATACGTCCGAGCGAGTAAATACCTCCGCCGTCCTGAAGAAGCATACAGGTATTATGAATATAATTCTGATATACCTTATTAGCCGTCATACCATGGTCTGTATCAAGCCAGTTCCATCCGATATTTATACCTGTATAAGGCAGATAGCCTATTTCATTGTTGGCTATCGTCATATACTGCGGGAGCATAGCTCCTATGCCGACCATATCCTGATATTCACAGGCAACATGGTCAATGAAGTTATTTGTTATTGTGTCATGAACACTCTGACCGTCCATATCGGTATATTCGCGCGGTTTTTCATCCTCTGTCTGATCGTCCCATTCGCGTCCTGCCATACCCATTGTTACACCGCCGCCGGCATTTTTAACAAATTTATTGTGGTCTATAAGCGTGTTTTGCGTACCCTCATAGCCCATAATACCCCAGCTTCCTGAGAATGAAAATTCACTGTTCAGCAGCTGTATTCCATTTGTATATCTGAGCTGCACCATAGATTTCGGAGCGTCATAGCGCGCGCTGCCTCTTATAGCACCGTTGTCCTTGCCGCCTTCGGTCTGATATCTGAAACCACCCTGAACGCTGCAGTATCCGTAACTGTTCGGCGCAAGCCAGTTTGAATGAAGAAACCTCAATCCCTCAATGCGTATATTCTGCACCCTCTCATCCGCGCTGTTTCCCTCTATATTTATTATAGTTTCAAGCTTCGGGGCAATTATCGAAGTTTCATTCATCACTTCATTCGCTCTTGGCTTATAGTAAAGAACGTCTGCCTCCACATCAAGATACCATTCGCCTTCCGCGTCCAAATATTCATATGAATTTTCAAGGTAATACGGAGCATCATTTTCATAATGATGATTCCATGCAAATGTGTTATCGGGTGATTTGAAAGTCACAACGCCTGTTGATGAATTATAGCTTTCAATCCTCGCGCGGAACTGACTCCAGCTCGCGCCCCATATTATCTCGCCGTATTTTCCGGCTTTTTGTGCATTTTCGTTGTTTCTGCCTATTTTCATCGGATATGCGCCGCTTTCCGCACGAAAATACGGGCCGCCTGTTTCCGGCTCTTCAAGATTCGGCACACGGGCGCGAATTGCACGGTCATCATTTGTATACAGCTGTCTGAATTCCCAGTCTATATCTGTATGCTTATATATATTTGCCGCCTCATCATGCAGTTCCCAGCCGGTTGAAATATCTACACCGCCGCTTATAACCGGCTGACTATCTCCGTCGGATATCCCCTTATATATAACATAATAGCCATTACTGCCGGAATCCTCCGGAGTCAGGTCAAGAGTTTCCTCCATGGCATATACTCCAGGCGCAACATTAACCGTTATGTTGCCCGTCATGTCTGAATTATATTTACGCACCTCATCTCTTGCGCGCTCAATCGTCTTAAACGGAGATGTTTCATCTCCATTGTTTGAGTCGCTGCCGTCAGGAGAAACATAAAAATTCTGTACTGAAATTTCATCATCGGCTCTTGCCGGTACCGCGGAAAAAGCGCCTGTACAAAGCAGAGCCGCGCTTAAAATTCCGGATATAATTTTTTTGTTCTTCATAAGTATACCTCCCATATCAAGTTATTAAAAATATTATATCAATAATATGGTCATAGTTCAATATAGAAAAAATTCATCATGCCGATGAATAAATTGACCGGCTTTTTTCGGCATAAAAAAGAGGCTGAACGGGCTTCATCATCAACCGTTCCTCCTCTTTCACTATAACCATTTTCATCCTTATCCAGATTTTCAATATTTGCCGCACAAGTGACATTGCTGTTATTTTTTCATTTTCATCTCTCAATCCCCCAAAATTATTTTTTTCTTACCTGTCCGGGAGTTATGCCATACGCATTTTTGAAAAGATGATAAAAATGGCTGAGATTATCAAAACCAGATTCAAACGCCGCATCAATAATCTGCATATCGGTAGTGATAAGAAGGAGTTTAGCATAGTTCAGCTTCAGCTGGTTCAGATATTCCGTAGGTGTCATGTTCATGTATTTTTTAAATATACGGTTTAAATGACCGGCGCTTTTTCCTGAAAGTTCAGTAAGACAGCCAAGTCCGTATATAAAATTATTGTTATGCTGAATATCCAGAAGCAGCTGGTCAAACCATTTCGGCGCGTGTGTGGAGGTGTCCTGTGAATAGTCCAGATAAAAGTACATAAGCATATCGATCAGAATACAGCGTGCGGCGATACGCGCTTTTGCAGGATTTATCGGCTCGTATACATTGATGTAACCGGATTTTTTTACGATAAGCTCTGTCTGCGCGGAATCAAGATGTACGACCGGAGGCAGGGGCGCAGTAATCAGACCATGCGTGAATTTGCGGTTATCAAGATATGAGAATGCAGAATCAGCTATTTCCTTCATAAAATTCACATTCAAAAAACTGCACGGCAGACCGTTATAATTTGTTCTGTACTTGTATGAATGTATGTCATCCGGACGTATAAACACCATATCTCCGCTTTTTAACATCTGTCCGTCATTATTGACCTGATGAATACATTCTCCCTCCAAAATAATAAATACCTCATAAAAATCATGTGAATGAGCCGGCGACGCATTTTTTATATCCTTTTCTATATGACAGTTTGAACCGACTGCCTTGTGAATCAGCTCATCTGCATACAATATGTTTCTGCACATAAAAAAACTCCTTTTATTTGATTTCTAATGTCATTATATCACAAAAATATATTCTGTCAATACAAGACCGTGTATTTTTTTAATGATATACTATAGGTATAAATATCAGAAAAACATTTGACTGAAATCACAATTACAGAAGGAGGATAATGTTTATGTACAACAATTTAAAAAGAATGTGCGCATCAGCGGCAATAACGTCTGTGCTTTTGGGTATAGTATGCGCAAATACCGCATCTCATGCGGAAACTCAGGAGCGCAATCTTGCGTACAGGCGCGCAATGTACCAGAGCAGTTCATATAACTGCAATGAAACAGCGCAGCTTGCCGCGGACGGTATTATAGGCGGCGATGAGGACGAACTGAATATGATGTACACTTTTGAACACGAACACGGCAATGAATCTCGTTACGGAAATGTGCAGTACTTGTTTGACCGTGACACATCTACAAACTGGGAAACTTATCATAAAAGTGCATGGGTTAGTGTGCGGCTGCCGCGGCGCAGCGTGATCAAGCGCTATACTCTTGCATCAGGGCAGGCTGACTGGTCAACTCAGCTGTATGCTTCCGGCTGGACTCTTGAAGGCTCGCTTGACGGTAACAACTGGAAAACAATAGATACTAAATCCTATCAGAGTTTTGCATATAACGGAGAGGAAAAAAGTTTTGACGTATCGTCAAATGAAGAGGCGTACACTCATTACAGGCTCAGAATGAACGCAAACTCAGACCGCATTTATATGTCGGAGTGGAATATGTATGATGAAAACGGCGATCCGATACTTGCGGCATATGAAGACAATGTATTTGAATTTACAAGCGTATGGATGAGCAATACCAATCATGATGAGTGGATATATGCTGATTTAGGTGCTGACAGTGTGATTAACGGCGTTAAGGTGCATTGGGGGACAGCGTATGCGTCTGAATATGAAATACAGATATCTGATGACGGCGAAAACTGGAGAACCGCCGCTTCAAAGAGTGACGGAGAGGGCGGCACAGAGGAAATACGGTTTGACACTCCCGAAAACGGGCGCTATGTTAAAATCCTGTGCAATACCATTTCGGACAGCAATGCGGCAGGATTTATCATAAAGGAATTTGAAGTGCTTGGCACAAACAGCGTTGATTACACAGGTGAGGCGGATATAATCCCTGCGGAAAGAGCGGACGGTTCAGTTGTGCTTTCAGGCGGGAACTGGAGAGTTGAGCGCACGTCCGAAGTATCTGCCGAGGGTGCAGAAATCTCAACAGGCGGTTATGACAGTTCATCATGGCTTCCGGCAGTCGTGCCGGGAACAGTGCTTACCTCATATAAACGAGCAGGCGCAGTTCCGGATCCCAATTATGCTGACCAGCAGAAATTTATATCGGACAGTTACTTTAAAAGTGATTTCTGGTACCGGAATACTTTCAATGTTCCGGCCGGACGCGAAGGCGAACGGGTATGGCTGAATTTTCAGGCGGTAAACTGGAAAGCTGACGTGTATCTTAACGGAAATTTAATAGGTGATATAAACGGAGCGTTTACACGCGCGAAGTTTGACATTACGGATTATGTGAATTATGGCGGTGAAAACTATCTTGCTGTACTTATTCACTGCAATACCGATCCCGGAACGGCATATCTTTCAAACGACGCGCATCCGGGTACAATGGGCGGTGTATTCGGCAACAGCGGCAGCATCGGACGTGATGCTCCGACATACTCCGCGGCGGCAGGATGGGACTGGGTTCCGACGATAAGAGGCAGAAATATAGGAATATATAATGAAGTAACACTTTCATATTCAAAGGATGTACAGATCGTTGATCCATGGATTATCACTAAATTTGAACGCGCGGAAGGCAGGGAAACACAGCCTGTGGATTCTGACTGGGTAGGAAATAATGAGATTTTCAATGTAGACGGAAGTTCTCTTGACCTTACTCATGCTAAACTGACGTTGAAAACAGAAGTGAAAAATACAAGCGGAAGTGAAATAACTGCAAATGTAAAGGGTACAATTGAAGAAAGACCTGATATTGTTTTTGAAAAGAGCATAACAGTGCCGGCAAATTCAACAGAGGAAGTTGTATTTGACACTGCAGTAATGGACAATCCCGAAATATGGTGGCCGAATACCTACGGCGAACAGCCGCTGTATACTGCAAATGTGACGGTTGAAACTGATGGAAAAGTTTCAGATACAAAAACTTTCCGGTTCGGCGTTCGTGAAATCACCTATAACCGCGAGAAAACAAACGAAACGGACAGAAACGGTTACAGAAACGGCGACAAACTGGCGATTTACTGCAACGGTACACGTATAATCATAAGAGGCGGCAACTGGGGACTTGAAGATCAGGACCTTGATGTAAACGCTGAGAAATACGATGAAAAAATACGCCTGCAAAAGGAAAACAATTTCAATATGATACGAAACTGGGGCGGTCAGACAAATGATCCTGAATTTTATAATGCCTGTGACAAATACGGCATAATTGTCTGGGATGATTTCTTCCTGCCCGGATGCTGGCTGCATCATCCAAGAGATATTGATATGTTTTTAGCTAATGCTGTTGATAAGGTAAAAAATTACAGATATCATCCTTCTCTTGTCATGTACTGCGGCGCAAATGAAATGTGGCCCGAAAAGGACGATTATATAAATAATACAGGCAGTAATACACTGGAGGCGGGATTAAGAAAAATTGTCGGACAATATGACGGAACACGTACATATATACCGAACTCCGCTGAAAAACCGGTTGCGGTTGACGGCCCGCATCAGGCGAAAGCTCCGGTATTCTATTTTACAAATTCACTGCCGGGAATGATGAACAGCGAGCGCGGTATGCCGAATATTCCGGTTAAGGAAACAATGCTGAAAATATTCCCGAAGGAAAATTTATGGCCTCAGAATGATATGTGGGCGCTGCATGACTTTGCAATGCAGTGGAATGTAAACGGTGCGGACTATATGAACGCGCTGAAAAATTACGGCGATTACGACAGTTTTGACGGATTTGTAAGCCGCGCTCAGATGCAGGGATATGAACTCCATAAGGCAATGTTTGAATCGGTGTATGCTGTGAATACAAACGGACTGCTTATGTGGATGAGCAATCCGGCATGGACGTCGCTCATGTGGCAGAGCTATGACTATTACCACGACGGCAACGGCGGATATTACGGTGCAAAGACGGCAAATCAGCCAGTCAACTATATATGGAATCCTTCGGATAACACAATGGTTCTGCACAATTCCACACCGGAAGAAAAAACACTCACAGCATCGGTGGATGTTTTTGATATAAACGGCAGACTGTTGTATAACAACACGCAGACCAAAACACTTGCGGCAGATACAAATGAAATAATAACAACACTTGCATTTCCGGCAGAGTCTTCGC